>JAQGOV010000266.1 GCA_028293425.1 Verrucomicrobiales bacterium | reverse complement strand
TTCAAATAGTCATGCATCGCTCGAATGAAAATTATTCGCGAATCCATGAAAACCTTTCATATTACCGTCGCCCTTGACGCATGGCTCTGAGTAGGGCCAAATCACTGTAGAAAATGGATAAATTGTTGCTAATTGATGATGAAGCGGATGTCCAATATTCCTTCCGCCGCATCTTTGATTCCCCCGAGATTGAACTCTCCACCGCCAATAGCGGCGAGGAGGGCCTCAAACTTATTCCCAAGGTCAAACCAGACCTCGTCCTGATGGATGTTCGGATGGGCGGAATCACTGGCCTCGAAACACTCCGCCGTTTGCGAGAAACCGACGCCAAGCTGCCGGTCATCATGATGACTGCCTACGGCACCACTCAAACTGCCATCGAGGCTATGAAGCTGGGTGCCTACGATTATCTGCTCAAGCCCTTCGACGTTCCTAAGCTGAAACAGATCGTGTTTGCAGCGCTCAAGGCCGCCCGGGACATGAAGCAGGTCGTCTCCTATGAGCCGCTGCTCGAGATGGAGGATTATGATCTGGGTATCATCGGCCGCAGTGAACAAATGCAGCAGGTCTTTAAACTGATCGGTCAACTCTCCACCTCCAACGCCACGGCCCTGATTACCGGTGAAAGCGGTACCGGCAAAGAATTGGTCGCCCGTGCCATCTATCACCACAGCCAGCGGGCCGACAAAGCCTTCCTTGCCATCAACTGCGCCGCCATCCCCGAGAACCTGCTGGAAAGCGAATTATTCGGCCATGAAAAAGGCGCCTTCACCGGCGCAGCGTCGCAACGGGTCGGCAAATTTGAGCAGTGCAACAATGGCACCATCTTCCTCGACGAAATTGGGGACATGACGCTCGCCACTCAAACGAAAATTTTGCGCGTGCTTCAAAATGGGACCTTTGAAAGGGTTGGCGGAAATAGCGCCATCAAAGTGGATGTGCGTGTAATCGCCGCCACGAACAAGCCCCTTGAGGAAGCGGTTGCCAAGAAGGAATTCCGCGAAGACCTTTTTTACCGCCTCAACGTCGTCCGAGTTGCGATTCCACCACTCCGCGAGCGACCAGGGGACATTCGCCTGCTTGTAAATTATTTCCTGAAGAAGATTGCTCGCAGCCAGAACCAGCAACCGAAATCTATCTCCAACGATGCGCTCGCGGCCTTGGAACAACACTCCTGGCCCGGTAACGTGCGCGAGTTGGAGAATATCATGCAACGAGCCCTCGTGGTGGCCAAGGGCGAGGCGATCCTCTCCTCAGACCTCCCGCGCGAATTCTTTGCCCACCCCCAACCCAGCCCAGCCATCACACTTCCCCAATCGATCGCGGCGGCAGAAGCCCCGGCATCGGTTCCGACAGAGCAAGACCTGCCTGCGTTGGCCAGAGCGTTGTTCCAATGGGCACGCCAGGAACCCAAGCTCAAGGTGATTCCAGCGGTCGAACGCGAATTAATCATCCACGCGCTGATCGAAACCAAAGGCAACCAGGTGCAGGCTGCAAAATTGCTCGGCATTACCCGCGCCACCCTGCGCAAGCGCGTCGAAAAATTCGGCATCAAGCAAGAGCTGGCCGTAAAGTAACTCAGTTCACGCTTCGCGGGATTGTCCTCGCCGGCATCCCCCACTATGAGCCATATAGTCCCCGCCTAGTGTCCGCCCCCTCACTACTGACCGACTGATTACTTACCCACTGATTACTGTTTACTGCTGTCTACTGCCCCCCACGCTGCCTTGACCAACTCCGGCAGAAGTTGACCCGAAGGCATTTGAAATACGTAAGTAGCCTGTGCAGTCAGGGGCGTTCGCTCGGGATTAATTTCAACGACCACCGCCCCTGCTCTTAACGCCATGCCTGGCAAAGCTGCCGCAGGGAACACTACGGCCGATGTTCCAATCGAAAAGAAGACGTCGCAGGTTTCGCTCGCCATGTGCGCAGCCACGTAAGGACCGTCGGGTAGCGACTCTCCAAACCAGACGATGTCCGGACGAATCATCCCGCCGCAACGCGGACACTTCGGCGGCATCTCCTCCGTAGGAGCCCAGGATTCCACCGCCTGGTTATCCTCGAAGCACTTATAACGCTGAATGTTCCCATGCAGCTCCTGGACATTGCGACTGCCCGCCTTTTGATGAAGCCCATCGATGTTTTGCGTCACGAGGGTAAACTCGGATACTCGCCGTTCCATTTCTGCCAGCGCGTAGTGTCCTGGATTGGGCTGAACCGTTCGCACCATGTCAAAGCGATACCGATACCATTCCCAAACCATTTTTGGATTGCGCAGGAAGGCTTCGGCTGTGGCCAATTCTTCCGGTTTGAACTTCGCCCACAAACCCGTTTGAGCGTCGCGAAAAGTTGGCACCCCGCTTTCAGCCGAAATTCCTGCCCCGGTAAGCACCGCAATGGAACGCGCCTTCCTCAATGTTTCCAGCAGCGCGGATGGAAATAGTTGTGACATGACACAGCCATCTTACTCCTGCCCCAATAGGCCAGCAAGTGCGCTTCGTCATTCGCTCATTCTGGTTTCGTCATTCTTTGTCAAATGGACGCGCCTCCTCTCCCAGCCTGGCTGACTGGCAACTGGAGCACAAAACACGCTCCCGTTTTCACCGAACCATCCAATCGAAGATCCCCACCCATGCTGCGGCTCAAACGCCGGCAAAGTGCGAGACCCAAACCTACTCCGGGAGCGCTGTTCGCGGCTTCGTGCGCGGATTTGCTGAACGGTTTGAAGAGTCGTTTGGCGGCCTCGGCGTTGATCCCCGGGCCGTGGTCGCGCACGCGCAGCATGGCACATTTGCCATCCGGCAAAGCCTCAAGATGCAGGACGGTTTCTGAAGCTCCGAGAGCTCCGTACTTGCAGGCGTTATCCACCAGGTTGAAAAGGATCTGCTCCACCGCCGACACATCCACATGCACCTGTGTCTCCGCGACTTTTTTCTCGACGTCTTCTGCCCATCGCATGTCGGCCTGCTCTGCCCGTTGCACCAGCCTGGGACGCACCCGCTCAATTAACGCTTGGATTGTAATCCGCTCCACGCGGCTGCGGGCACTGCCGCGTTCCAGCCGGGCATAGGCGAGCACGTTCTCGACCAGGTGACTGAGACGATTGGCTTCCGAGCAGAGAGTGTTCAGGTATTGGCGGCGCTTGGATTCCTCCGGCACCATCCCTTCCGCGAGCATTTCAGAATACATCTTGAAAGTAGTGAGGGGCGTGCGCAGTTCGTGAGTGACCGCCGACACAAACGCTCCCCGTCGTTCACTCAATGAAACCGCCCCATACAACAGCACCGCCACCGCCACTGCCGCGAGCAGCATGCAAGCCCAGGCAAAAGCCAGGGCCAGCCAGATCGGCGAAAATCCGCCGCTCGCAACCGCGGGCGCGGGACCCGGAACCAGCTTGAGCGGCAACGACGCCAGCAATCGTGCCTGCGCCTCGTTGCTTAAATCCCGGTTTGGCACAAGCGCCGCCTCTGGCAGGAGGTCCTGGATACTTGCCAACAGCCAGCTCCGGATACCCGGCCAATCCAGCCAACAACCCTGGATATAATTTTTGCCCTCTACTGACACCCGGCGCGCTAGCACCAGGGCATCCCCGAACCAAATTGGCTTCACCATGCCTTCCGCTACGTTGGCGCGGGTCAAGGCGTTGTTATCACTGTTGTAACCGTTCCAGGTGGCAGCCTGCTGGTAGCTCTGATTCCGCGCTTGCAACTCCATGCTGTTCCGCAAAACCTGTTGCTGAGGGTCCTGACGGTTCTGCTGCTGGGCATTAATGCCTCCTCCAGCATTCCCGCCCAAACCGCGGCTGCCACCATTGAACACATAGCTGCTGTTCATCGGTGCTTCACGCGGCAGCGTCGAAACGCAAGCCACGTTCAACGCCGCGGGCGTAACCAGTTGCTGAAGCTGCTTCAGCCGTTGCGAAGCGGCGCTAATCTGTTCGGCACTCAAATACCGGCTCTCCGCCAGATCCCGGTTATTGCCAATCGGCACTTGGGGCGAAGTCAAAAGCCCATCAGGCCCGCACTGAAAGTGCAGCAGTACGTTCGTCGCCGTCTGGCTGAGCAGCGGCGAGGGGACAAGCACTTCACCGGGCTTCAATTCGCTGAACATCCGGTTGTAGGCACGCTCAGCCGCATAAAATGCATTGTAAGTGAAGTACGGCCTCGAACTCTCCTGAACAATCAGCGGTGAGAGCGTCGAGTCCATCCGCCACAACGCCAGTCGAACGCTTTCTTCAAAGTCCGCCTTCTGCTGCGCCTCCCGTTGAGCCCGTTCAAAACGCAGGGCTGTCCAACTAACCCACCCCATCGCCGCCAGCAATACGGCGAGACACACCCCAAACACCGCCCAAATTTGAGCAGGCTTGTTCACCGCTCCCTCATAATCTTAATCATAATCTCTCCGTTCCCCATTCCCCGCCCGAAACATATACCCCTTCCCCCTCACCGTCAGCAGGACCTTCGGAGCCTCCGAATTGTCCCGCAGCTTCTCCCGCAAATTGGCAATGTGCATATCAATCGTTCGCGTCTCCATCCGTTTGGGATTCAGCCGCCACACCCGCATCAGAATCTCGTCCCGTGAAATCGCCCGCCCGGCATTGCTGGCCAGGTAACGCAGCAATTCCACTTCACGTTCCGACAGCTCCGAACGCTCGCCGTTCTCATACCGAATTTCGCACCGCGCCAAATCGGCCACCCCGCCTTGGATCAGAATTTTTTCCACTTGGCTGGGCCGCTCCGGCGACCGGCGCAACACCGCTTCCACCCGAGCCAACAGCTCGCGTACGCTAAAAGGCTTCACCACGTAATCATCTGCCCCCAGCCGCAATCCTTGGACCCGATCGCCCTCCTCGCCACGCGCCGTCAGAATAATGATGGGAAGAGTAGCCCTCGCCTCCCTGGCGGCTTTCAGAATTTCGAATCCACTGGGGCCGGGAAGGATCAAATCCAGCATGAGCATGTCAATGGAAGCCTGTAGCGCCAGCTTCATGCCGTCCGTTCCGTTCGCCGCGTGCAAAGTCTCATACCCGGCAAACCGCAAGGCATCCAGAATGCCCTGCCGAATCGCCGAATCATCTTCCACCACCAAAACCCGTTTCTGCTCCATGCAACTCACGCCTTCTCTTAATCTTAATCTTGCTTCTAATCTTCCCCACACTCCCCAAACTGATAATTTTTCTTCGTCGCCTGCTCCCGAATGGCACTTACCATCACCGTATCCAGTGTCTGAGTGCCGTTGGAGCGCTTTGCCACCTGTTCTGCGACATATTTAGCCCGGCTCGCGTTCAGTTCCTGGATCTGTTTTTGAATCTTTTCCCGTTCTTTCTTCTTTTGTTCCACATATTGGACGCGCTCGGTCTCCTTCATCGTCTGGAGTTCCGTTGGCAACTCTTCTTTCTTCAGTTTGGATACATCCACCTTCCCATCCTTCGCGGCATCCACCAGGTCCCACGCTCCGTTCCGATAATTGTCGGACGCTTTGCAAATAGCCCGGTTCACCAGGCTGCCCTGGAATGCAAAAGAAGCCGCGTTCGCATCCTGCGCATTTTGCCGAGCCTGGCTCGCCAACCCGTTGGCTCCATACGCGATATAAGTCTTGTTCAACTCCTCGCCCAATCGAGCAATGTCCTTGTCCTGCGGAGCTTCGTAATGAACGACCGCCTGGTTCTGGTTGATTACCATGTATTTACCCTCCGCCAACAACGCGCCGTCCTGCCACTTGGTATTCAGCCCCTCCTGCTCGGTCCCGCAGTGAATCGTGTTCACAATAATTCCATGCTCAATCGCCGCCTTGCACGATTTCCGGTAATCCACCGGCCCCTGCGTGAACGGCTCATTGCCCGCGATGAAGATCACTTTCAAGTCGTTGGGCGACTTGCTCCACGCCAGCTTCTCCACCGCCTCCTGGATTACCCAACCGCAATACTCGTCCCCGCCATTCGTTTTCAACGCAAAGAGTTCCTCGGAGATTTTGTCCAGATCGTTGGTCAAAGGTTGTATCTGCCGGATGTATCCGCTCGCTGCGGAAAGCGTGCTTTTCCCATATTCAAAAAGCGCTACCTGCACTTCCGGACGCTTGCCGCTCTGCTTGGCGTTAATGAACTCGTTCACGATTTTCCAAAGCTGCCCCTTGGTTTGTTCGATCAGCCCATCCATGCTGTTGCTCGTATCCAGCAGGATGGCGAGTTGCACCAGTGGTTCCTTCCCCTCAGTCTTTTTAATCGGGCTCTCTGCCGCCGCAAAGGACACCTGGCAGAACAAAACCGCACTGCCCAGCAACATAACAAATCGATGTAGTTTCATAATTTCCTGTTTTCTCTTTCTCTTTTTCTTAAGTTTAATCCTAATCTTTCAAGTCTTACTCCCCCTTCACCAACACCGTTTCCTCATTCACCCGCAATAAAATCTCCCCGTCCAAGGCAATGCACCCCGCCCGGTTCTGCGCCGCCAGTTGACCCGCCAATCGCCGGAATTCCTCGGAGCCGACCTCCACTGTCCGGACGGGCGCGGCATTCCCAGTGGTCACGGAACTGTCCACCCAACGATTGCCCTGACGATAAAATGCCCGATCATTCACCTGCTGCACATTGCTGACAGAAACCCGATTCATCTTCGCATCCCAGTAACTGTTCCGCCCATTCACACAACTCTGGCTGCGCTGGTAACCATTGTTATTATCCTGGTTCACGGAACCGAATCCGGAACGTGTATGGACCGCGCGCTCTTCGAAATTTTTCGTCGCTTGGTTCATGACAAATGCCGGTCGCGATAGGTCGGTGCCTTCCCTCGCCAGGAAGGCGGTGTATTCGGTTAAAATGCCAAACTCCTTGGATAGACGGACAATCTCCTCCACAAGCTCCCGCATTTTTGGCTGCGTGGCTGGCAAGATGGAACTCGCCAACCCCGCATCGGCCCCCAGGTCTCGAATGGCGTCTGTCAAAGCAGCAATCTTCCGACTGGCCCACAGCCGGGGCACAAAAGCATTGGCCGTGGTGGCCTTGCTTACGTCGAACTTGAATTGGAACGTGCGTTCCTCGCCGAGGTAGTTGCCTTGCAAGGTGAAACGGAGCGGCTCATCCCCTTGGTATTGCCCCAGGATGACCATCTGGTCTCCTTCAAACAAATCCGGCAGGCGGGCTGGCAGCAGGTCATGGACTCGACCATCCGGAACCTTGGAGACTTCCTTAAAGGTGCGCATGCTCGGGGAAGCCAGCACGGGTCCGGTTAAGTGACTAAACACCTTGCCGACCTTCGCCTCCACGTTCTCGCCCGGCAAAACAAACGTGGCAGTGCTCCGCGTTTCCAACGCGATTTTGTCCAGCAGCGGCGTATTCACATCCAGGCCCACGCCAAAAGTGAAAATCCGGCGCTCGTAAGGATTGCCTTTGCTCGCCACTTCCCGAATTGCCTTCTCGGAGGTCTGCCCCACCGTGGGCAAACCATCGGTTAGGAAGAGGACAATCGGCAGAAATCCTTTCAAGGGTTTTGGACGCAGTGCTTCCAGCAGTGCATCGTGAATGTTTGTTCCTCCACGCACCCGCAGGTTTTTGAGGTAGGTCCGTGCTGCTTTCATCGTCTCGGAGGTTTTCACCACCGGCTCGGCCGCGAATGATTCCACCGACTCGTGATAGAGAATAATGTTGAAAGCCTCCCCATCCTCCAGCCCCTCCAACACCTGCAGCGCGGCCGCGCGCACCTGTTCCAGCTTTTCACCAGCCATGCTCCCCGAACGATCCAGCACCAGCGTTACCTCGCGTTTCAGGCTCCGGTTCTCGGCATGCTTCGACGGCACCCCGGCCAGCAGCAGAAAGTAACCCCCGCCGACTTTTGGATCCGGGTAGGCCAGGAGCGAAGCCGTCAGCTCATGTTTCTGCAGCAGCACGGAAAGCCGGAACGGGCCAGGCTCCGTCGTCGCTTCCTGCGTCAGCCAGGCAGTGAGGTTATGGTCGCTCGGCCGATCCACCTTCAGCGCATGGCTCGGGGAATAAATTGTCGCAATCGGGGTCTTGCTCCGGATCCGCACTGAGACCTTCCACGGTGTGTGATAATCGACCGATTCCGTGCGCGGCAGAATGTAATCAACCCGGTCCCCATCTGCCGGCAAAAGCGTTTCGTAAATCAACCGCACCTTTTGCGTGCCGCGCGCCTCCACCGGAAACACGCTGGACCGAATGGAATTGTAACCGGCAAACTCCAGCAGCGCCGGATCCTTCGTCTTCGCCACAATCGAATCATAAATCCGCAGCGCCTCTTCCTTTGTCAAAATCTCCGCCGTGGGCTCCGCCCCCGCCCCTTGAAACGTAAAACCACGCAATACCGCATTGGCAGGAACCGGCGACAGCACCTGCGCCTCCAACCGAGTGCCTGATGGATTCTTCAACAAGATGTCCAAAGTCGTCGTCGCCACCTGCTCCACAATTTCCACCGCGGCCTGCACTTCCTGGATCTGCACCTGGGTAGCAGAGGCCGACACAAACGGCCGCGCTTGCGGCACGATGTAGTGCGGGTTTAGAGCATGAGGAACCCCATGCGCGATTTGGCCTGCGGTCTCCGTAGGTCCCACACTCACTTGGCACAAGGCCGCCGTTATGGATGCGAGCAGCCCCACAAAGACATTCAAAAGCTTTTTCATACCATTCGAGCATAAGGCCGTTCGACCTGTCGGTGTGTAAATGGTGTGTAAACACGGTTCTTTAAGCGCCGAAAGCTCGGCATGCCGGGAAGTGTTCAGCATACAGCCGACAGCGCGAGGAGCCGCCCCCCTCTTTCCAGCCGAAGTAATGAGGCGGGGTCCGAGCAGCTCACGAGTCTCACTTGTTCTTTGACATACCCAATATCAAAGACTCATTACCTCGTGTCCTTCCTATGGCAGGTCGGAAAAAAGCAGTAGAGGACTACGCACTCCAAGCCGCTCTCGCGATTGCTCAGCACGCTCTAAATCCTACAGGTTTTGGAGTGCGCCCAATCCTCTGGCGCTTTGGGGGCAGCTATGTGTCCCTGCGGTGAGTGATGCGCTAACGCCCCTCTTTTGTGTTTTGTTTAGGCCCCGACCTGAGGGTAGCAGCTGAGGTGACGAGGTTGATTGTTTCGGGGTGCACGCGTCCCGCATGCAGAAGCGCTCATCCGGTCAGCGCAGGAGACAAGTCTCACGAACGCCTCACTGCAGATGAAAAAACACGCGGGCGGCCCGGTTGGTAGCGTCAGGCGATGTGAAATCCAGCACTGACACGCGGCCAGTTTCAATCAAACCAGTCGCGAAGATGGCTGCCTGAACCTGGGCGGCCCGTTTCATAGCGAGCTGCTTCAAGTCGTCGTCTCCGACCGTAATCGTGCGTAGCACTGCCTGCTCCACCTCAGAAATAGGGGCTGCGGGTACCAATGGGTTATGAACCATTAGCATTTCTCCGCCCTTGAGGGCCGCAGTCGGTCGGGATGCAGCTATAGCAGATGAATTTGTTCCGGATTTGGCCTGGGCGAGCTCGTCCGATTGCCCAACCTTCACGATCAATCCGTAAGCGCGGTTGAGTGCTTCGTCGAATTCGGCGGGGCTAAACTCAATTTTTTCAGCCGCCCGCGTTTGCCGTTTAGCTGCAGGCAGCGCCTGCCACTTCTCAGCCCGGAACCGTTGCTCCAGTTTTTGACGGCGCAATGCTTCCGCGTCAGCCTTTTCATCGAAACTGCCTTCGATGCCGAGCTGAAGCCCGGGGCGCTCCTGCAAACCTTTCAATAGCGCATCCAGTTTGTCCCCTTGACCAGTGAGCAGGTTGGTCGATCCAGGGCCGAAAGACTGATAACCAACATCCTCACCTTTGCCACCAAATATCGAGCCCAGCATGGCAAAGGGTGAGGTCACCAGCTTGGTCATGATGTTGCCCATTACGTGCAGAATCGCTCCGCCCAATTTGAACTCAGGATCATCGAGGTTGCCCTCGATCGGCACATTAAGCTCAATCAACCCCTTGCGATCCTTGAGAATGGCCACGGCGAGCTTCACGGGCAGCTTGGTAGCGTCCGAGCTGGCCACTTTGTCTCCCAGGGTAAATTGGTCGAGCGTGATCAAGTTCTGTGCCCGAATGCGATGAGCCGTCATTTCATAGTTGACCTCGAGATTGAGGATGCCTTTGCGGAGTCCATAACCAAGATACTTGCCTGCGTAAGTGCCTGCAGGGGCCAGGTTGACGTTTTGCACCTGGGCTTTCACGTGATTGGTCGCCTGGACGGACGCCGGCGGAAGCGTTCCGCTCACCAGCACTGGCCCGGTGCCATCAACCTTGGTCGCAAGGTCGAATTGAATCTCACGATCCAGGGTGGAGGAGAGCCCGGTGATCTTGCCGGAGGCCGAGCGCATCGCAAGGCTCGCCGCAGGGGCGATGGAACGGTCCTCCAGTTGAATAGTCGCATTGGAGAGGGTGACGAGGGATGCCCGCACTTTCAGAGGCGATTTTAGAAAAGCGAGGTTCGTGGAGGAAAAGGCGCGCGCCAGCAGTCCAAGCTTTTTCCCCATGCTGGTTGATGATTGCGACGCCTCCGCGGATGCGGCTGCTTCGACCCCGTTGGAGGAACCGGTGTCACTCCGGTTAAGCCGCGCTACCCGCATCAGGTTCAACGTGCGGTTTGTTTCAAGCACCACATGGGCCGTAAAATCGTTCAGGCTGACCTCCGCCACGTTGAACTCAGGTGGGTTTAAGCCCGCCTGGATCCCGCTTGCCGCAACGCTGCCCCAACCCAGGATCGGTTCACGACTTTGCGCGTCCTCCCCTGAAAAATCCTCAAGGCGTAAATTCCCGGAATATGTCGCATTGGGCCCAGCGCCGTTGGTGTATTGCAATTGAACCCTACCATCCATGCTGAACTTGCTGCCAACGAGGAAAAGGCTGACATAAGGGTCCAGGTATGGTCCAAGCGGCGAGAGCTCCAACCGGTCCACTTTGAAGTTAACATCCGCCAGCGCGGGGGAAAGTTGCGCCCCAAAACCAGCCTCAAGAGTGCCGTTGGTGTTCCAGCGTAGGCCAGCGACCCCTCCCATTTGCGCGCCGGGGACGTTGGAAAGGTTCGTCGCGGCCATCGAGATGTCCGTAACAGAGAGTTGGACCGGCCGAGCTCCGGCGCGGTCTTCGAAGGCGACAGTGCAGTTAGTCACAGCCAATGATTTCACCAGCCCCACCCCTGCGTTGGTGCTGGAAGCAAGCTGAGCAAAGAGGTTCGTAGCCGTTTGGAGCATCAGAAGCAGGCTGCCGCTGAGGTTTGTGCTGGCGGGCCGGGCCATCTCCACGAAGTTGATTTCCGCATTGGTGGCGCGCACCACGTGCAACGCTCCGCCACGGAGCGAAACAGAATCAGCTACTACCCGGTGTGCCACGGCATCAGCGCTGACACCCGACACGGTCAAATCTTCCAGGGCCGCGAAGGAGTTTGTCTCACCCCGCGGCGCGAGCTTCAGCGAACGCAGATGAAACGAGGCGTTGGTAACCGCAGCCACATCCAAACTCTTTTTGTATTGGAAATCATAATCTGCCCGCAGGTCAATGACGCCATCTCGAATGTCAAAGCGCACGAAGTCCTGGTAAGCAGGCGCATACTGAGCCAAGGCTACGTTTTCTACCGCCAGTTGCCCGCGGGACTGCAGTGGGTCCAGGAAGAAATAGCCAGACCAGGAGAAGCGTTCCCCAAAATCGGTTGTCCCGGAGAAGGAGTAAGGATTTTTGCTATCAGGGTCAGTATGCAGTTCGGTCAGCGTCAACTGCACTGGCCCGATGCGCCGGCGGAATGGGGTTTTGCTGGTGAGGTCAACAAAGGACATTTCCCCACCAGAGATGTGCAATTGATTGATCCGCAGGGATGGAGGCTTGATTGCCTTTTTCTCTCCTTTGTTGGCTGTACCACCAAATTTAACCAGTAAATCAGAGAAATTGAGACTGGAATCCTTGTTTACCTGCACTCGACCGTAAGGTTCCACGACGCGGACTTCCTTGAAGCCCCAGGCATGCTGGAAAATAGAAACGAGCTGGAAATTCGCATACCCTTCCTTGAGCCCGAGCAACCGTTCGCCATCTTTGTCCGTGACGGAAAGCCCCTGAATGGAGCAGGAAAACGTATAAGGGTTGATTCTGACGCGTTCGACTTGGGCCTGCCGATCCAGCAACTGAGTCAACTGTTTGACGGCAACATACCTGATAATCACCGGCAAAACGAAAAACCCCACCACTGTATAGACCAGCACCAACGCAAGGGACCAGCGCACCAGTCTGCCCCAGCGATCGTGAAACAATAAAGGAAAGCTTTTTGCCATATCACGCAACACCGCGAACTCATCTGTATACTATGGAGGGAGTGTACGGCTGGCAAGGAAGCACAGGCCTAATTGTTATTGGTCAGGCTCCTCGTCCCAGCGCCCCTCCTGCACGGTGCCACGACGGTCTTTAAGCCCGATCGCCAGGCGGGAATCACGTTTGGCGTTGATGGGAGCTTTTTGAGTAATCGCCCAGTCACCCACTTCTGCCAGAAACTGCGGCAGCGTTTTGGAGGAGACAATCTTGTACCGATCCAGGATGGCATCGTCTATCGGCTGGGAGAAAAACGGCTTTAGCTGCGCCAGTTCTTTGGGAAAGTTGCCGTCATTGGCTTGGGCAAACGCTTTAACCGCGTTCCGCGCCATGTGACCGAATTTCGCCTCAGCGTTTCCACGTTGTGCGCTCATCCAGCCTTCAAAGTCTTCATCCGTTACTCGCTGGCGGTCCGCCGACCGAATCCAGGAGTCTTCGGAAAGGAAGCCTAGCTCCGGAATCTTTTCCTTCGGGTTTTGCTCGAGCCATTCGTGGAGGGCAGTGACCCGCGCCCGGCGGGTAGGTAGTTCATCCACAAGTAAAGCCGTCGGGTTTTCCAGCTCTGTTTCGTGGGAGGGATTCTGTAGCGCCTGTTCAATGCGCTGCTTTTCTCTCACTAACCTATCGCGTTGTTGGAGCGTTTCACGGAGTTGACGTGCTTCGTTGCGCAGCCGGGCGAGTTCTCTCACTTCTTCCGCCGAAAGCGGCAAGCCTCCGCCCGTCTCGGAAGCCCTCTCTGGTTGCCACTTGTTCGTTTGATTCAACTCATCCAATCGACGAGCTTGGGCGGACAGTCTGTCCTGAACTGCCATGAGGCGCGCTTTTCCATGATGATGCACGAGCAGCGGAGTCATCGCACCGGCAGCCAGAATCAGCAGCACGAGGAGAAATGATCGGCAGTTCATGGTTTAGGTTTGCGGACAATCCTCTTCTCCTCCCAAGCGGTGAAATTGCCGTCCTGCTCGCTATGAACGGAACCACTGCCATCACTGAACCCATAGCCTTTGTACCAGCGGCCATCGGGGCTCTTCCACGGTACTTTTTCTCGGACCAACAGGACGCTCCCGGGATGGGCGTAGTTGGTCAAGTCATCGAGAGCGCCATGGAACACAATCTCAAACTGAGCGGGAACCAAGTTCGTCTCTTGGGTGACCTGCGACAGGTAAGTTGTGACATCCGCAAAGCTTGTTGGGGACTTATCCTGGTGATCTGAGGCATAGAGCATCATGGCCATCGCTAGATCGCGGCAGTAGCGCGAGCGCGCCATCACCTCGGGCGGAGTAGGTGAAGCTGGAGCAGCAGAGGTGGACAGTTCACCACGCGCCCGGCGGAGAGCGGTGCGCAGGCGTTGGCTCTCCGCTTCAAGGTTTGCTAGTTCCGCTCTCTGCTGCCGGAGCGTAGCCACTTCCGCTCGCATACGAGCGAGTTCATCCTGGCTGCTGAGCGGGTTTGCACGGCCCGTGAGCTTTGCCTGACTGCTCTGCAGCTCCGCTGCCCGTTCTGCCTGTTGCGCAAGTTGCCTTTCCGCTGCCACGAGCCGTGTTTCAGATTGCTGGTGGATAATCAACGAAGTCACAGCGCTTGCCAGCACGACACCACTGGCCAGCCCCGCCTTTATCTTGGTAGAAGCCATAAGTTTCAGGAAGCTCCATCCAGTTCCAGAAGCGGCCGCCGCAACCAAAGCCTTGGTGGAGATTGCTGCCGACAACCCAAGTGGCGCCGCGTTGAGCGCTCCTTGGGCGATTATGGCCGACAAGCTTGCCGCCGAAAAGGCAAAGCCCCGCTTTCCCAGCAGGGCATGCAGCTTATCTAATGCGCGGGCCACCCGCTTGCGAGCGGCTTCCTCCGAGCTGCCAAGCGAATCCCCAATCGACCTGAAGTCGCGATCTTCAAAGAAACGGAGCAGGATTGCTTTCCGATCCTCCTCGCCGAGTGCGTTGATCGCTTCGTCGAGAATCGGAGCCACCATCTCCAGCTCAGCGTCAGAATTTTGAGACGGAGCGTCCATTTCCACGGAAAGCCTTTCGCGGTTTTGCCTTCGCCGGTCAGTGCGAAGCGCCTTGGCGGCAACAAAACAGGTGTGGCGGTGCAGCCAGCCCCCCAGCATGACTTCACTGGAAAGCGTGCGAGCCTTTTGTGCCAGATCGGTGAACACGGTTTGGCTGATGTCCTCGGCTAAATGCGTGTCGCCATTCACGATCCGAATCGCGGCGGAATAAACAAGGCCAACGTAACGCGTCACCAACTCGCGAAAGGCTGGTTCAGAACCAGTTTTGACATATTCCGCGAGGAGTTGTTGGCTGTTCGTCATCACACTTTTCTATAAAGACCCGCTGCCGGAGGAAAACGGACAATATTGATGGCGGAGAATGGTTTGGTTGCGGGCTACTTTAAGGCAGAGGCGTAAGGACGCAAACAAAAGGTGATAGCTCCCAAGGATTGTCGCTGCCGGGGTGAATTTCGGCTTTACCGGGGGCGTCGGAAGAGCAACAACTGAACTATGACAAAAAACTTTTTGCAACTCCGTGCCGCGCTTTTTTTAGGCGCAGCCGCCTGCCTGAGCCTTTCCCCTGCCCTTCATGCGGCAGATGAAGCAGGCTTCAAGCCCATTTTCAACGGCAACGACCTGAGCGGCTGGGATGGCAACCCAAAGCTCTGGTCCGTGCAGGATGGCACCATCCAGGGCAAGACCGGCAACGAACCGGATACCAAGATCAAACACAACACGTTCCTCGTTTATACCAACGCCCCGGTAGGCGATTTCGAACTGAGGGCCTCTTATAAAATCATCGGTGGCAACTCGGGTATTCAGTATCGAAGCAAGGTGGTTCGTCGCGGTGAATTCGGGCCGATTGTGGGCGGTTACCAGGCTGATTTCGAAGCAGGCACCACCTTTAGCGGCATTCTTTATGAAGAACTGGGCCGGGGCATCCTTGCTCAACGCGGCCAAAAAACCGTGATCAAGGAAGTCGAAGTGGAAAAGAATGGCAAGAAAAGCAAATCGACCAAAGTTGAGGTGGTAGGCTCGGTGGGAGATTCAAAGAAGATCCAGGCCAACATCAAGGAAAACGATTGGAATGAATACGTGGTGATTGCAAAGGGAAATCACCTCCAGCATTTCATCAACGGGATGCAGACGGTGGACGTGACCGATGAACAAGAATCCAAGGCCGCGAAGTCCGGCGTGCTGGCGCTACAAATTCATGTGTGGGCCACACCCATGACCGTGCAATTCAAGGATGTTCGAATCAAAAGCCTGGAATAATCTTAGTTAATATTTCCTCCACTCTTTTTGCCTATGAGACTCAGTCGTTTGTTGTTGCTCTCTGGATGCTGCTTCCTTCTTGGAAGTGTGGCCAGCGAAGCAGCCGATAAGAAAATCATCCTGATCGCAGGAGGACCGAGTCACGGAGTGGGTGACCACGAATTTCGAGCCGGGTGCCTGTTGTTGAAAAAGTGTCTCGACCAGGTGCCCGGCGTGGTTTCAGAAGTTTATTCCAATGGCTGGCCCACCAGGAAAATGGATGGCAAAGTGGTGGATAATAATTCGGTATTCGAGGGAGCAGACGCCGTTTTCATCTACTCGGACGGCGGCGGCGGACATCCGGCAATCAGGCCCGAACGATTGAAAGTGCTGGGAGCACTGGCGCAAAAGGGAGTCGGCATCGGGTGCGGTCATTATGCCGTGGAGGTGCCGAAGGATAAAGGCGGGCCCGAGTTGCTGGAGTGGATTGGCGGTTACTTTGAAACCTATTGGTCCGTGAATCCACATTGGACAGCGAATTTCACCAACCTGCCGAAACATGCCATTACCCGTGGAGTAAAACCTTTCAAGATCAAAGATGAATGGTACTACCACATGCGTTTCCCGGATGGGATGAAGAACGTAACGCCGATCCTGACTGATGTGCCCCCGGATAACACTCGTGGTAAACCGGGTATGAACGATGAACACGGCGGAAACCCGGAGGTGCAGAAGCACATAGGTGAGCCAGAGCATACCATGTGGGCGATTGAGCGGCCGGATGGTGGCCGCGGCTTCGGTTTCACCGGCGGGCACACCCACAAAAACTGGGGCGAAGAAAGCTTCCGCAAAGTCGTTCTGAATGCGATCTTATGGACCGCCAAGATGGAGATCCCTTCGGAAGGAGTTCAGAGCAGCATCACACAGCAGGATCTTGCGGCCAATCTGGACCCCAAACGATAGCTGAGTCCGTAGCCTAGTTCTTGGAACTGGCAAGTTCCTGCTCGAAATCGACGATTTCCTTAATCTGGGTCAGGAACCAAGGATCAATCTTGGTGAGATTGAAGATCTCCTCGACCGTGAAGCCAGCGCGGAATGCGTGGCGGATAAAAAAGACCCTCTCTGCATTCGGAACGCTCAGTTTGCGGCTGATGACGTCCCTCGGGAGCACATCACAGTCGCCGTAAACATCCACACCCAGCCGCCAGGGCTTGCCATCTCCGCCAAGGCCTGAGCGGCCGATTTCGAGCGAGCGCAAACATTTCTGGAGGCTTTCCTTGAAGGTTCGGCCGATAGCCATGGCTTCACCGACGCTCTTCATTTGGGTAGTAAGCGTTGGGTCAGCTTGCGGAAATTTCTCAAAAGCGAAACGTGGGACCTTGGTAACAACGTAATCGATCGTTGGCTCAAAACTGGCCGGCGTTTCGCGGGTAATGTCGTTGCGAATTTCATCGAGCAGGTAACCAACAGCAAGCTTGGCGGCAATCTTGGCTATGGGGAAGCCAGTGGCCTTGGAGGCCAAAGCAGAACTGCGGCTGACGCGCGGATTCATCTCGATAATGACCATGCGCCCATTTTCCGGGTTCACCCCGAACTGGATGTTGGAACCGCCAGTCTCAACGCCTACCGCGCGAATAACAGCGAAGCTGGCATCGCGCATAATCTGGTATTCCTTGTCCGTGAGCGTCTGGATGGGAGCGACCGTAATCGAATCGCCTGTGTGGACGCCCATCGGGTCAAAGTTTTCAATGGAGCAGATGATAACGCAGTTGTCGGCTCGGTCGCGCATCACTTCCATTTCATATTCCTTCCAGCCGAGGAGAGATTCCTCAACCAGGATTTCCGAAACAGGGGAAAGGTCTATGCCGCGCTTGGCAATTTCCTCAAACTCTTCGTGGTTATAGGCAATACCGCCGCCAGTGCCACCCAGGGTAAAGGCGGGACGAATGATGAGAGGAAGACGGCCAATCCTGTCCGCAATGTGCCGGGCCTCTTCCATGTTATGAGCAGTGCCGCTGATTGGCACATCCAGACCAATCTGAAGCATGAGTTGCTTAAAGGCTTCGCGGTCTTCACCTTTGTGGATGGCCTCGGCTCTAGCACCGATCATTTCAACGCTGTATTTTTCAAGCGTCCCATTTTTGTGAAGGGACATGGCGGTGTTCAGAGCGGTCTGACCACCGAGAGTCGGCAGAAGCACCAGCTTTCCCTCCGCGCCGAGCCGCTGCATTTCTTCCTTTTCCCGGACTATAATCTTCTCCACGCACTCCGGAGTGATGGGCTCGATGTAGGTGCGATCCGCGAATTCCGGATCGGTCATGATGGTGGCAGGGTTCGAATTTATAAGAACCACGCGATAGCCCTCTTCGCGCAGGGCTTTGCAGGCTTGGGTGCCGGAATAGTCGAATTCACAGGCTTGTCCGATGATAATCGGACCAGCCCCGATAATCAGGACCGAATGGATGTCAGTACGCTTCGGCATAAAACAAAATCGCGGGTGAATTAATCGTATTTCGCCCCGTTTGTCATTGTTTAAATCTAAAATAGTCCCTGCTGGTTTCCGGAGGGCGGTGGCTGGATGCCGATTTTCTTGTAGCTGAGCTCGGTGGCAACGCGACCCTGGTTGGTGCGCTTGAGGTAGCCTTCCATGATCAGGTAAGGCTCGTAAACTTCCTCGATCGTGTCTGGCTCTTCTCCTACGGCCACAGCTAACGAGTTCACGCCAACGGGTCCCCCGCCAAATTTGATGATAATGGCTTCAAGGATGCGTTTGTCCATTTCGTCGAGGCCATTCTCGTCAATTTCAAGCATCGCCAGAGCTTGGTCGGCGATGGCAGCAGTGACGCGGCCATCGCTTCTCACCTGGGCATAATCGCGAACGCGGCGGATGAGGTTGTTGGCGATACGCGGGGTACCGCGGCTGCGGCGGGCGATTTCCATCGCGCCCGTCTCGTCCATCTCGATATTGAGGAGCCGGGCCGCGCGAATGACAATGGTTTTGAGCTGTTCGGCCTGGTAGTAATCGAGTCGTTCGCGGACAGGAAAGCGCGTCAGCAGAGGAGCGGTCAGCAAACCGCTGCGCGTGGTGGCCCCGATCAAAGTAAACCGAGGCAAGTTCAAGCGAACACTGCGGGCGTTCGGACCTGAGTCAATAATGATATCCAGCTTGAAGTCTTCCATGGCTGGATAGAGGTATTCCTCGATTGTTTTCTGAAGGCGATGAATTTCATCGATAAACAGAACATCGCCTTCCTGCAAATTCGTGAGCAAACCGGCAAGGTCACCAGCTTTTTCAATGGTGGGGCCGCTGGTCGATTTGAGGTTTGTGCCCATGGATTTGGCGAGAATGTTCGCCAAAGTGGTTTTGCCGAGGCCGGGAGGGCCACTGAGCAGGATATGGTCGAGGGCTTCGCCACGTTGTTTTGCGGCCTGAACGGTGATTTCCAGGCGTTCCTTGACCTTGGCTTGACCGGTGAAATCAGAGAAGAGCGAGGGCCGCAGCGTCAATTCCAGGGCCACGTCCGGTTTCGTCAAAACATCTGAAATTATCCGCTCTTCCATAGTATGCCATTAAAGTAGGGGAAGGAGCACACTTTCGAAAGTGTAAAGAGGGCACGTTCTCATATTCACCACTCCGGGTAGAGGCGAGAACTATTTGGTGATCTTTAGGGCGACATCCGTTTTGTAGGCGGGAGATGTAAGGGTGGCGTGGCCTCCCTTGTGTTTCAGGCGTTCCTTTTTGTCGATCTTCCCCGTAAAGGGATTGACCCATTCGAGTTTGTAATTGCCCTCAGGAAGGTCGAGCACAGGCTTGGCCTGCTCGCCGCCAAAGATGTAGATCGCGTATTGACGTCCCGTTTCGGCAAGAACCTGAGCATGCGCTTTTTCGGGGAGTCCGCCCTTGAGGATTGATTTGTCCAGTTTCATGCGGATGAACTCGAAGGAGTTCAGAAACTCCTGGAGAGTCTTCATTTGGCGGCGGAAGGCAGGGCTGCCACCGCCTGGCTGGTTTTTCGGATAGGCGAAATCGCCCTTTTCATGCCCAGCGACGAACGAATAATCGAGGTTGTTGTAAAGCGCGCCTCCGGCAAGCATGAATTCCCAGGCTTCCATGCGATAATGCGTGTCGTTGGTGCCTTTAAAACCGGTTTCATTATCACCAATCGCTTTGTTCAAGCCGTAATTGAGAGAAACCGTCTCCGGCGGAGATGCATAATGAAAGTTGAAGATGGAAACCCCCGGATGAGGCTTTTGCACGGTAGCTTTGTTGTTCGCGATGTTTTGGGAAATGAGGTGTTTTACTCCCAGTTGTTTTTCGGTATCGACGATGACGTCCGCGATATGGTGCTGCCACTCGATCGTAACACCTCCGAAATAGGGCTCGTTGCAAAGTTCATAGTAAACGTTGTCGAAGTCTTTGAGCTCGGTGACAATTTTCCGGACCAACGCTTCCTGAATGGCCAGCAGCCCTCCGTGCTGGTCGAGCGTATAAACATTCGTCCGAGGAATCGCGCCGACGTTGTTGATGTTGTTGACCGCGTTTTGGGGGCTGATCTTCCATTGAGCTTCTTCGTAGAAAGGGCAGAACAAATTCATTTCCACGACGATGCGTCTGCGGGAGGCCTGACGGACGAAATCGTTTAGCCTTTTAAAGTAAGCATCGTCCCACTTGGAGAGGTCAAATTTATTGCCGCCATTTGGGTAGCCGGGGGTGCTGCTGCGGGCCCACGGGCAAATAAAACGCTCGCCCTTCGGCGCAAGGGTGTTTTGGGCGATGTTGAATGCGCCCATCGGTTCCACGTAGGCACCGGTTATGGTGCGCGTCAGGTTGAGACCGTCATTGCGAAGAGTGTTGAGGTAGGTGAGATAATTAAAATCTAGGTTTAGCA
>JAQGOV010000264.1 GCA_028293425.1 Verrucomicrobiales bacterium | reverse complement strand
AGGTCGGGGCTTTTGATCAGGGCTCGGCGGGAGCCTCGCCCTACCACGATTTGGGTGGTAGGGCAGCGATGTTTCAATACGTTTGCTCCGGATCGGCGGCTTTCCTTTTGTAACAAAGGCGGAATCTTACGAAGGGGCCTTCGATGTAGACGAACCGGGCGGTGAGGGCGAGTTTTTCTTCGCCTCCTGCGGAATACGTGGCCAAGCCGGCGAGCGTCGAGAGGTTCTCCAGCTTTTGTTGCACTTTCGCGACGAGTTCCTCTTTGACCGTGTCCATGTCGGACGAGTGAGGGACAACTATTTTGACGAAGACATCGAACTCGTACATTTGGCCGGTGGCGTCGCGGGCTTTTTCCACTTCGCCGCCCTCAATGAGGAGCAGGGCAGGGCGAATGTGGGTAGTGGCGAGGATGTCGCGGTGACGTTCGACGTTCCGGACGACGCCGTCGGTTTTAAGTTCGTTGAGCGCGTCCAGGAGGGCGTCGCGGATTTGTTGTTTGATGGTGTTCATAGCACGATGCGGGTGTATTTGTGCAGGACGGATTGGACCTGGGGGAGGAGGTCCGGTTTTTCGTTGAGCTTGAGGGTGCCGCCTTCGCCGGAGAAGTTGACGATGCCGACCTGATCGCGGCGTTGATACCAGAAAGCAGCCTGTTCCACGCAGGCTTGTTCCAGGTCGTCCGGGAGCGGGGTCTGCTCCGGGGTGGGAGTGTCGCCCGGCAGGACGTAGCCGCCGGTGTAGGTGACGCGTAGGAGTTGGCATTCGGCCCCGAGCGCGCGGCGCAGGCGGATGACACCGCCGGGGCGCAGGAGGTAATCCACGCCGTCCAGGGCGGTCCAGCCAGTGGCTTCGCTGGTTTTGAGTTCGAAGCCAGTCACGCTTTCCAAGGGGTAACGATTAACGACGAGGTCGGAGGTGTTCGCGGGGAACTGGTCAGCGGCGTTCTCGAGGCGGGCGAACTTCCGGTTGCATTCCTGTTCAAAGCGGGCGGAGACGTGCTTGAGGAAGCGGGTAAGCTGGGCGTCGTCGGTGGTGTCGGCCGGGATGATTTTGAGCCGGGCCTTTAGAGTTTCAAGAGTGGTGAGCATAGGTCAGGATGAGTTTGTAGTAATCGATGGCTACTGAGTTACCTTGCTAACAAGATTTGATTGCGCGTTTTTTTGGAGGCTTGTTTGGCCTTGTATAGGCTTGTTAAGCCTTTGATTGGCTGGTTTAGGCTTTGCTGATGTTCACGCTGGGAGCTTGTTTTTGGATCAGAGACTCCTCACGTCGTCTCCTACAGTTAGTTTGATTGGACCCCCGCCCTACCGTGTTGCTGGAGCTCATTAGGTGCTTGGTCTTCATTTTTGAGTCCCCGGAAGAGGGCGGCCGCTTTTGGAGCGACCGCCCTTTGTTTTGGTTGGGTTTACGGGCAGGTTTTTGGTGGGATGCGCGGGTCTGACTCCCGCGGAAGAAACCTGTTACGATGCCGCGAGCTGGAGCACGGCGTTGGCATCGTCCGCCATTGGCTTGGGCACGAAGCGTTCGATGAACCGGACGCCGATTTCGTCGGTGGCGAAGTAAACTTCGTTCGAGACATCGACGCGGACGGTGCCGCGTTCGCCGAAGTACCAGTATTCGAGGTCACCGAAGGTGCCCTGGAACTGGTTGATGTGCGCGGTGGTGTCATACACCGGCAGGACGGGCACCCAATTGATGGGGAAGCCCTCCAGGGTGGCGCGTCCGCCTTCGTTGCGGTAGGCAACGTAGGTGCTGGTGTTGTAGGTGGACAAAAGGGCCTCCATGGTGGGGTGCATGCAATAAGCAGCACGGCCCAGGGCCGCTCCGTTGATCTGGGTGCGGAGAGTGCGCCAGTCGTTCAGGGTAATGTCGCTCGGCTTGGTTTTGCTGGTAGCGAGCTGCAGTTTCCGGCCCTGGGAGTCCGCGTGCTTGCAGACGCCAACGAGGCTGTTGTAAGTGCCGGTGCCATCGGCGTTGAAGAAGACAGTGTCTTCCCACCGGGCCAGATTGCGCGCCCCATAGCGGGCGATGAACTGGCCGATGGGCACGATGGAATCCTCATCCAGCTCGCTCGGGATCCGGACAAGGCCCCCGGCTTTCTGAGCATCGAACTGGACGAAGCTAACCTGGGGCGACTTTTCCGAGATGCTGCCGCTCATGTTGACGAAGCCGAAGGTGGGATCTGTGCCAAGCTTGGGCAGCTTAACGGTGCCGGCGCCGAGCGGGAACAGGGTGGCCAATTCCCGGGCCAGGCCGTACATGAAGACCAGTTCCACCACTTCGCCCTGGTAATCGACGGGCAAAGGGATGTCGCTGGCACTCAAGGCCGCCTTGGTTTCCAGGCCGAGGATTTCGCCGCTGCGCCCCAGCACCCAGTCGCGGTTTTGGCCGGAGAGATGGCTGAGTTTGCGATGGCGTTCCGCGCCGATGATTGCGACGGCCGCGAGATGCCGGGCGCAATCGGGCGACACGACCCAGCCTTTGCGCCTGGGCTGGGCCGAAGCGGAGGTGAGGCGCATCTTGCGGACTTTGTCGAACTCCTTGCGCAAGCCGGAGAGTTCGGTTTTGAGTTCCTCGCACGCGCCGGGCAGGTCCTTCACGCGGGTGTAGCCGCCCCGGATTTCGTCGAGGCATTGTTTCATTTCAGCGATTTGTTCAGCAGTCATAGGTTTTGTTTATGTGATGTTGTGGGTTGGTTTTTAGAGATGGCGGATCGCACTCGCGGTCGCGCGCAAGAGTTGCAGCAATTGGCCGCGGTGGCTGTCCGGGTCCGCGCTCGGGCGGGACGGCTGGCCATGGGAGGCGTCGTCGTTGCAAAAATATTTTAGAAATTGGCGTAGCTCGCGCAGGTCGCTCTTGGCCACCGCGCCGCTTTTGGCGGCGAGGGCGAGGGCATTCGGGTTGGCGGGAATGCCGACGGCGGAGACTTCGAGCAATTCCTGCGCGAGAAATTTGCGGCGGTAGCTGGACTTTTCGCTGCCGTTTTCCCATTCCAGCGGGAGGAAACCGACGCTGGAGGCATTGAGAAAGCCGCCGCGGTAAAGGTCGCGGGCGATTTTCGCGAGGGGGTTCACGGCGGAGGCGAACTTCCAAACCTGCATGAGCGAGCGGCCTTCCACCCAGGTGCGCGTGGCTTTGCCGATGGTGAAAAGGATGTCACCGTACTGGTGAGAATTTTGGATGACGGGGTTGGCGTTGTAGTTGTCCAGCCGCCACCCGGAGGCATCGATAATCTCACCGTAGCGATCGATCGTGTCGTCGCTTGCTCGCATGGTGAGGAGGTCTGGATCCGCGTCGTCCAGGGTGATGTTGACGGCGAGCTGGCCGCGCAAGCCAGGCGAGCCGTTGCAGAGAGTGACAAGGCGCGAGCCGAATTCGGTTTCGAGGGGAGTCATAGGTTTTGGATGGGTTAGAGTTAGGGGCAGTAATCAGTGGTCAGTGGTCAGGAGATTAAGATTAGGATTACGAGTAGGATTAGGAACCGAGGCAGTAACTTCCTGCATGGTGGTGGGGAGATAGCTGCGCTCCGCGTGAATGAGGTTGCCGGGGAGGCCGAGATCGAAAACCTGGTTGCAGATGGCCAGGGGAACTCCCATTTCGAAAGCTCCGCGAGCGGCGTTGAATCGTTCCCTCCGGGCCTGCTGCATAACGGGCAGGCTGTCGACGTCAAAGAAGCCATAGATTTCCTGGCCGCGTCCGGCAGCCAGGCGGAGGATGGGCTCGAGCGCCACCTCGATGCGGCGGCAGAGCGGGGCGATCCGGTTCTCGATAAAATTCAGGCGCGCGGAGTCGCTGACGCTGCGGTTGGCATCCTCGGTGAAGCCAAGGATTTCCTGCGGGACGCGAAAGACAGCGCAGATTTCGAGGCGGTTGAACTTGCGATTCGCCAGGAACTCCAGATCCGCGGTGGAGACGGTGGGCTTCTGGACTTTTAAATTGTTCCACAAGACGAGCGGCTGGTCGGCGAGGCCGACGCGGCGCTTGCGGGCGCGAAGGGCAGAGAGGACTTGTTCGCGCTGGTCGTCGGGAAGCTGGGCTTCCGTGGTGATGATTAGGCCGGAATCGGCGTTATTCACCATGAGACCCTTCATGAACTGGGCGGCCGCGTAGTCCGACTGAGCCGCAAGCAGCGCGACCGAGTAAGGGGAAAGGCCGTCCCAAAAATCGAAAGGATTCGGCTGGCGGATAAAGAGAACTTCCTCCGGCAGCAGCACCTGGGAAGCGAGCGGGGCGTTCGGGTGGCCATGGTAGCGCCAGCCCTGGAGTTCGTGCGCCGAGCAGATGCGCTGGACGCGATCCGGATCGAGCAGGAGCAGGCGGCTGGGCGCTTCGGCGCCGTCCAGGCGGAGGATATGGTCCTCGGAATCCAAAGCGACGAGGAAGGCGCGTCCGCGCAGGAGCAGGTGCGCGATAAGCAATTCCCAGAATTCGAATCGACTCAGGTGCGGGTGCGGACGGTTGAAGAGATCGACGACGGGGCCGCGCTCGAGGATTTGCTCGCCTTTTTTTTCACCCAGGGAAAAGCGGAATGGGGTAAGGGCAACCTGCTCGGCGATAGCCTGCACGCAGGCGTAGACCCACGCGCTTTGCTGGTAGCCGTTGACCAGGGTGACGCCGCCTGGGAGATCGTCGTCCGAGTTGAGCCAGTTTCGCACGGGATCGCCTGCCGATTTGCGGGTGGTTTTAGGTTGCCACGCTTGTCTCACTGCTTTCAGCCAGTTCCGCATACTGTCCTTTCCGGGGCGGCAGGCCGGGCAAAACTTTATCGCCCTGACGCATCCTGCCGCGCCGTCACGTGACGAGAACTAGCAGGAAAACTTTGTGGAGCATAACGCGTGGGGCGCGTGGGGAGGATAAATGGCGAATGAACGAATACCGACCCTTCAGTGACGCATCAGGGTTGGAAGGCGAACTGCTGGAGAATTGCGGGTTAGCTTGCCTCGGTGGCAACGTTCATGTGCCTGGCGCTTTGCATGAATTGTATTCTTTTTGAGTTTGCACGAGCGGCCGTGGAATCTCCCAGCCTCTGGTTATACTGGGTCCTGAAATTCGCCGCACTCTACGTGGCTTTGCTGGTGAGCATCGTTCTGTCGGCATTCTGGGAGGAATGGGTGGTTTGGCGTTTTTGGTCACGCGAAGAGAGCGATGGCAGATTTGTGCAGCCGGTGCTACGAGCCAACCTGCTGGTCCTCCTTTGTATCATGACCTTTGCGGCTGCGGTGAAGATTCCAAAACGCTTTCAAGCGCGTCATTTTATTGTGACTGCCAAGGAGAAGGGGTAAGCGAAGTAGGGGCAGAAGTTCGGCGGCTTCGGGGGGAGTGTTGCGCGAATTTAACTTCGGGCGGAACGATGAGTTCCATAGCGGCCAACCCCTGCGGGCTCTGTGAAACTGACCGAACCATTGCTGCCCCCGTTCCCTATGCGCCTTTTGGCTAACGGAGAGCAATGACCCTAAGAAATTTTCAGTTCTTTGAATTCGATCCTTGAGGAGTGTTGATGTGAGCGTCAGATGAGCTCGACGGGCCTTCTTACATTAATGGAGGGGAAGCGATTGCCTGAGCGGCCTGGACCATGGGGTAGAGAGAGGAGGTCCGCCAGTTTGTCGATGCGCCGGATCGTAGGCTCGCGCAGTAATCCGTGTTCCATTTTCCAAGCGGATGGCGTTGGTGAGTGGCAGAGCATTTTTGGAAACCTTTCCCCCTGGCAGCCTGGGGTCGGAGCCATCGAGGGTGTAATACACGGTGACATTCTTTGGGGCAGCCAAGCCCACGAGGCTGCCGGCCTGGAAGCGCCCGTTGGGGCCGAGTTCGAGACGTGGGGGCTGCACAAGTTCGCTGTCGATGAAATCGACCCGGTTGGACAGCCATCGTTTCATGTGGTTGATTTCGGTTTGAAAACTGCCGCCCCGCGGTTGCAAATACCACCTGGCGTACTCGCGCGGTTGAGCCTCACGGAGTTCGTTGCAGAGCCGATCCACCAAGGCATTCATGTTCTTGAACGAAAACTGGGCTTCACGCAATTCCTGCCAGCGGTCCACCCATAACTGCCAAAAATCCGCGTCCCTGAACAACCACGGCCACCACTCTCCTCCAAAGAAAGGACCGGTGTTCCATCGGCGGGGATTTTCATCACGGTGGTCCGTGGAGCCGAGCGCTCGGTCGAAGTCCCAGTGCGGGCCGAAAATGATTTTGCCATTGCGCGGTTTGTAGAAAAAGGTGCTGAGAACCATGGCATCCACATTGCCGCTGAGAACCTCCAGAACGTGAAAATCGATGGCGGCATCCACGTCCAGGAAAGCGCGGTAACCCTTGATCGGGTCTTTCCGTTCCGAGCTGTGGAGGGCGCGGTTGAATTGATCGAAAAAGCTTCTTAGATATTCCCGTTGCGGGGACCTTTGCGGCAGCATGATCGTCTGTTCCTTCGGCTCAACATAAACGATCCCGCTATCGTCTCTGGCCTCGAAGCCATTTTCGCCAGGGCCCAGCCGATCAAATTTCATGATATAGCCCCCGGTGACATTTGGCGGCTGCAAGTCGTCGGGGCCAAGGCGGTCGATATTCACGCGATGTTTGGCCGCCTTGATCTTTTCAATCAGAATATAGATGCCATGGTAATTCGTTTTTTTCAATCCCCCGCTGGTCTGGACCAAATAGACCTCGATGAACTTTGTGCGAGGTGAATAGCGACCCATCGCACGGCTCAACTCAAAGATGAATGGATTGTGGATCATAACGGGATCGTAGACGTTTGGCGCGTAGAGGATCCAATCTGGATCCGCTGGAAGCCCGAGCAAAGGCAGGCGCGCCTCCTCATTGAATTCATCCAGCAGCTTGAGCGCGAAGGGAGCCTGGGGGAGCGTAGAGGTTGTGCTGCCCCGGACGTGGAAAGCGGCGCGCGTTCGCAGCAAGGGAGGATTGGTGAGAGATGTCCTGCCGTTGACTGGCTCGAAAAGTGACAAATGAACAAATGAACCATGCGTAGAAACCGGGCTATTGATACCGAAAGTGTCCATGACCAGCACCGGCAGCGATGAGGAGAAACCAAGGACATCGGACGCGAGTTTAATGTAGCCTTCGCTGTGTGGCGGCCCAGGCAAGAGGCCGGGTAAGTAGCACCGCGCTCGCACCCAGGCGGTATTGGTGATTTGAAAGGGCTGGGCATAGACCGGGGAACGACTGAAGGGCAGAGTGCCGTCCAGTGTATAGCGAATGACGGCCCCGGTTGGCCCTGCGGAGAGCCGGAGCGCGAACGGAGTGGTGAATGTGCCACCAGGGCTAGAGAATCGAACTTCGGGGGAAAAGCCGGTTCCACTGCCTGGATTGGGGCGGCCCGGGGTGGGCTGAGGCATGCGGCCATGGAACTGAGGTTCGCCTGGGACGCGGCCATACGAAACATCCGCCCCGAGCGGGACGGGTGGAAGCTCGGAAACCACGTTCGTCCTTGGATCGACCAGCGCGAGATAATCCCCCTGTTTGCCGAGCCGGAAGCTGGTGTGCAGATGCGCCAGGTCGTTTGTGCGATTCTTCCCTGAGGCGAATAGCACTAAATATTTATCGGGGAGCAAAACCACTCCCGGGAATCGCCACTTGGTTAAATTGGTGGCGGTATCGGTGAGCGACCAGCCGTTCAGGTTGATAGAGGCTCTGCTGGCATTGTGCAATTCAATCCAAGGCCCGGCCTCGCCGTTCTCATCGCGCAGGCCCTGGCGATTATCGGACATAAACTCGGAAATGTGGATGGTGGAAGCAAGATCGGCGGCCTGCACCTCACTCATGAGGAGGCAACCCAAGCAGAGCATCCGAAGATATGCGCGCACTAAGTTCAAGCCCCCCTAAGCAAACTACGGATCGCGTGTGGAGGTCAAACGTTCTTCCGCGAACAAAAGGGACGAAATTGTTCCATTCCGGTATGGCCCAATTTTAACAGGTAAAGAAGTACATGGCCCCACAGGAGGAGCATCATCGGAAGATGACTTTTCAGGATGATGTGAACATGAACATCCAACTGCGGAGTCCTCAGCATCCGGTGCTGGTACCAATCCGGTTCCCGGACTCGCAGGATATACCCAGCAGCGAGCAAAGCTGGGAGATAGGCCGCTTCATCGCCTGAATTCTCCACCACAACCACGACGTCGATGATTGGCTTTGCTGCCAGCCCGGGCACGGAGGTGGATCCCACATGATCGACGCACAGTGCCTTGAGTCCCAAGGCTTGCGCGATGAGCCGTGCATGTTTTTGAAATTTCTCGGGCCAGAGTGGATCATAATCCACCACAACAATCTCCCGTTTTTCGATTCCGCCAATTAACATGTCATTCATTGCTGTGACCTAGACTAAGTTAAGTGCCCCGTCCAGCGGTAGGCGTGTATCACTCCCGCTGAGCAGTGCAGTTAAGCTGTGGTTCCGGCTGCAACCGCGACACTCCCGCCGTCCCGACTCCCATTGGGATTCGCGCTTTCGCGAAGTGAAACGTCCCGTATGTTGTTCTGGAGTCCAGCGCATGGTTGGGCGGCACATGACTCAGGATTTTGTTTCCGCCTGTTTCGGCAAGATCAACACGCCTACCACTGTCAGTGCAACGAAGGCAAGTGGGAAATAGTAGGGCGAGCCAAATCTCCACATTTGAGAGGCGTTAATGCCTT
>JAQGOV010000239.1 GCA_028293425.1 Verrucomicrobiales bacterium | reverse complement strand
GTGAGCTCCCACGGAGGCTGGAACAAGCGTATCATCGAAGAAGTGATCCAATTCCCCGGAACTCGGTTGCCAACGAATTTTTTGGACCTGCCGGGTCTGCTGCTGGCCATTCGTGTCGCGGTAAGTTTCAGTCACCGTGTAATAGTAGCCGGACTCTGCGGTCCATACGGCGTGCGCTCGGGCGTCAAAGGTCCAATAGGGCAGGTACATTCCTTTAACGGTGTCAGTCAGCGCCGCATCCTTTAGGCGATTTGGGGCAAACCAACGGTTGCCATACCAGCTGCGAATGCTCTCGCGAATTTGCGATTCAGCCACCTTGAATGGCAAAACGCTTTCCGGTCGAACGGGGTCACGCGTTTCTTCGTAAGGGACAATCTCAGGGGAGCCGCAGAACTCGCACCGCTGAGCCGCGCGGCCGGGGTCGAAGACGGAAATCGCATTGCAGCTTCTGCATTTGACGCTGACTTTGTCCTCCTGCCAGCCCCGCTTATCATCGGGGATTTTTCGTAGCGCTTCGGCTAAATCATGCTCCACGATGCCGGAGCCGTCCTCCTTCAACGCGCCAGGCACAACGGTGCCGCAATAAGGGCAGGCAAGCGTTTGCTTGGCCGGATTCCAAACCATGTCGCCACCGCATTCCGGGCAAGCGTGTTTCTGCAATGCGGAAATCTCAGCCATTGCTCAGGATTAATGCTTCAGGAATTCGTCCAGAGCAGCTCGAGTGATCCGGTGACTCGAGCCAATCTTCTTGGCCTTAAGCTCGCCGCTTTCAATGGTCGACATCACGTCCGCTTCGGTGACACCAAGGATCCGGGCGGCGTCCGCCGGCGAAAGTAGTTCTGGAAATCCGGTCGGGCCGGAGGTTGGCGCTCTTCCCATCACAGGTGGTTGAGGCTGTCCTTGGGCCATCTGCTGGGTGAGTTGCTGGGCCATCGCAATGCCCATGGCCAACTGCGCGGGTCCAGAAGCACCGCTGTCGCCTCTGCCCAAACCTTCCGCCATCTGGAACTTCACATACTCGTTCAGGTTCCCAATTGCGCTCATGCTGGAACGCTTGTCGATCGCCGACTCGACCTCGGGTGGCACCGAGACGTTCTCCAGGATGAACGAAGTGACCTCCAGCCCGTAACGGCTTTCCATCGCCGGGTTAATGAGCGGGAGCAGGGCTTCGCCGACTTCCGTGTAACGGGCAGCCATGTCCAGGGCTGGTATTTTCGAGGAACCAAGGGCGTCCGTAAACACGCTCACAATGCGCGACCGCATGGTGTCGGCGAACTCATCCAGCCGGAAGTGCTGATCAGTCCCAGCGACCTCTTTCAGAAACAGCTTCGGGTTCGTGACATGGAAATCGAAGGTTCCAAAAGCGCGCAGGCGCACAATCCCGAAGTCCTGGTCCCGAAGCATAACCGGGTTGGAAGTTCCCCATTTGTTGCCGGTGAAAAGCCGAGTGTTGATGAAGTAAACATCCGCCTTGAAGGGTGATTCAAATCCATACTTCCACGACTTGAGAGTGGTCAGGATGGGGATGTTTTCAGTGGTCAACGTGTGCTTGCCCGGACCGAAGGTGTCGCCGAATTCCCCCAGGTACACAAATTGAGCCACCTGCGATTCGCGGACAATCAATTGCGCGCCGCGTTTGATTTCCTTGTTGTCGTCAGGGAATCGCCAGGAGATGGAGTCGCGGGAATCATCGGTCCACTCGATAATTTCAATCAACTGGCCCTTGAGAAAGTTCATCAAACCCATACGAAAGCCTATATTTTTCCGAATTCTGCCTGATACAACCCGCCAATAAAGGAAAAAGGTATCGCAAATTGCGGCATTCACAAAGCGTTCCTTTTCGGTTTTAATAGGGGTGCAGTCCGAAGAATTTTGCTTGGGCTGCGTCGTGTGCGGAAACCTGGTCTCATGCCTGGAACACATCAAAGCACCAAAGCGGTCGATTTTCCCAATCCTGGGAGCGCGCGAGAACATGCCCTTCTCGGCTCCCCTAGTCGGCGCTTCGGTTATACACCGGTCGTTCTACTCTTCCTCCTGACAGCTATCTTGGTTGAATCCGGTTCCTCGGCCGAACCCGCTCGGCACTTTCGCACGAGCCGTACCATGAGGAACGGCGCAAAGCCACGTCTCGACCCCGCTGAGGTCATGCTCGGTGAACGGCTGTTCCTGGAAACCCGGTTCTCACAGTTTTTCTTCGCTCGCTGCGGGGGTGACGTGAATACAAACTTGTCAGTGGGAGATCCTGTTCTGGACAACACGCTTACGACTGCGCAGACCTTGCCTGGTCCTTTCGCCGGCCTTTCCATGAACTGCCGGGCTTGCCACTTGATCAAGGAGCAGATGCCTTTGGGCCGCGGCATCCGAGCTTATGCTGATTTTGCGCGTCGCTCGCCGATCCCTGGTCGCGAAGATGGCCAAAAATTCACCCCCCGCAATGCGCCTGCCATGGTGAATGCTTCCATCCCCAGGTTCGGTGAAACCTTCTTTCATCTGGATGGCGAGTTTGCCACCGGGGCTGAACTGGTGCGGGAAACCTTCCTGGGCCGTAATTTCGGCTGGTTACCGACTGAACACGATCAAGCCATGCGGCACCTTGCGAAAGTCATCCGTGAGGACGATGGCAAAGGCCAGCTTGCTAAAGAATTTGGCGGCTATTCGTACAAAACAGTTTTCAAGAGCGCCGAGAAAACCGTGGCTGAGAATTATGAACTCACGGAGGACTACCGCATCGACGTCGCCAGCGCCACGGACCGTGAAGTCCTCGACGCGGTGGCGCGAATGACCGAAGTTTACACCACTTCGCTTTTCTTCAGCCGAAATGATAAGCAGGAATACGACGGCTCTCCATATGATACTTTCCTGGGGAAGAATGACCTGCCTCGACGTGTCGCGCCCGGCCAGGAACCTGCCTATTACGCGCGTATCCTGCATAGCATGGTAACCAATCTCACGAACACCAGGTTCGTCAGCCCAGCCGATAATTGTTATCGCCTTCTAAAGCTCGATTTTCGTTTCAACAAGCTTGAGCTGGAGGGCATGAAAATCTTTTTTGCTCGTAATGCTGGCTCCAGCCGAAGCGGCATCGGAAATTGCGTGGCCTGCCATACGCCACCGGATTTTACCGATTTCAGCTTTCACAACACCGGTGTCGCGCAGGAGGAATACGACAGTATCCACGGCAAAGGTGCCTTCCGGAAACTGCCCGTCCCAACACTCGCCGAGCGCCAAAAGAACTTCGATGCGTTCCTTCCTGCGACGCCCAAGCATCCAAAGGCGCTCGGAGTCTTCCTGAGTATCCCGTCGCTGGAGCATCCCGAGCGCACGGATTTAGGATTGTGGAATGTCTTTGCCAACCCGGACAAACCCAGCGTTCAGGCCACCTTGCGCCAAACCCTGGATCCGGATGGCCGGGTATCCGAAGCTCAGCTTCTGGAGCGAACCATAGCGACTTTCAAAACTCCTGGCCTTCGCGGGTTGGCCATGTCGGCTCCCTTCATGCACAACGGAACGAAGGATACAGTGGAGGGTGTTATCCGGTTCTACATCAAAGCTTCCCGCCAGGCCAGGGCAGGGGAACTGCGCAACGCTGATCCTGAGCTCAGTAAAATGTTCCTTTCCGAGGATGACCTCGAGCCGCTCAGCGCGTTCCTGCGTGCCCTGAATGAGGATTACGAGTAATATGCACATGAGACTAGTCACGCTTACATTAACGATCACCGCCTGCCTGTTGTCGGCTTTCGCGCAGGATCGGGCCGGCAATCCGCTAAAGCTCGAAGCCCGCCAGCGTGTCCACTCAACCGCCGATACCAACAATTTTGAGATAGCCGCCCGTAACCTTGACTGGAATCCAAAAGAGACGGCCATGGTAATCTGCGACATGTGGGACAAGCACTGGTGCAAAGGCGCCTCGGAGCGCGTTGCCGAAATGGCCCCTCGCATGAATGAAGTGATCAAGGCGGCCCGCGCTCAGGGCGTTTTCATCATTCATTGCCCGAGCGATACCATGAAGTATTACGAGGGCACTCCGCAACGGAAGTTGGCCCAATCCGCAACGCCCGTGGAGCCGATTGTGGCCCTCCAGCGCTGGTGCAAGCTTGACCTGGCACACGAGGCTCCGTTGCCGATCGATGATTCCGATGGCGGCTGCGATGACCAGCCTCAGTGCAAAACCTTCATCGCGTGGAAAAAGGAAATCGACGCACTCGAAATCAAGGAAGGTGACGCCGTCACCGACACGGCGGAAGCCTATTACCTGATGCAACAATTGGGCATCAAGAATGTTATCGTCATGGGAGTGCACCTGAATATGTGCGTTCTCGGCCGACCGTTCTCCATCCGGCAAATGATTGCCCAAAACAAAAACGTGGTCTTGATGCGCGACCTCACGGACACCATGTACAACTCCCGGATGCGCCCGATGACCAACCATTTCCGAGGCACGGATCTGATGATCGAACACGTGGAAAAGTACTGGTGCCCAACCATCACCAGCACCGCTTTCACCGGCAAGCCGGAGTTTCATTTTAAGGACGATCCCAAATATCTGATGGCGAGCGCTGCGGGCGGCGCAAAAACGGTGGAGGATATCGCCGGGAATGAAGCGGTGCGGGAGCATATTTTGAAATTCAAAGGCCGTGGCGAGACGGTTGAAGCAGGAGGAGGCGCCAAGCCCTTATCGCCCCAGGAAGCTTTGAAACATTTCAAAGTTCCGGATGATCTCGAAATTAAGCTCGCTGCTGCAGAGCCGGATGTTCGTCAGCCTTTAAACATCAACTTCGACGAGCGTGGCCGCATGTGGGTAGTTCAGTATATCCAATACCCATTCCCGGCGGGGCTCAAAGTGGTGAAGTACGATGAACATCTGCGGGCTGTTTTCGACAAAACGCCCGAACCTCCTCCCAAGGGAGTTCGCGGCGCGGATAAAATCACTATCTTTGAGGATAAAGATGGCGATGGATATTTCGAAACTCACAAGGATTTCGTTGATGGCCTGAACATTGCCACCAGCGTGTTGCCTGCGCGCGACGGCGTTTGGGTGATGAATCCGCCTTACCTCCTGTTCTATCCAGACAAGAATCACGACGACATTCCGGATGGCCCACCCGAGGTGCATCTGAGCGGTTTTGGCATTGAGGACACGCATGCTGTCGCCAATAGCCTCACTTGGGGGCCGGACGGTTGGATCTACGGCGCCCAGGGAAGCACCTGCACCGCTACCGTCAAAGGCATTCATTTCATGGGCCAGGCCATTTGGCGCTATCATCCGAAAACACGCGACTTCGAGGTCTTTGCCGAGGGCGGCGGTAATACATTCTGCGTGGACTTCGACGGCAAGGGCAGGGCTTACTCCGGCACGAATCATGGCGAAAAACGCGGCCTGCTATATCGTCAGGGCGCTTATTATATCAAAAGCTGGGGCAAGCATGGATCACTCACGAACCCTAATGCCTACGGTTATTTTGACCACATGCCGCACGAAGGCGATAAAGCCCGCTTCTCCCACGCTTTGACTATCTACGAGGGAAACAATCTTCCCGCCCACTACATGGGCAAGATGCTCGCGGTAGTGCCGTTGCAGAATCGGGTCCAGATCACCGAAATGATCCCGGATGGCTCCAGCTTCAAAACCCGCGACCTGGGCCGATTGGTTGACACAGATGATAAATGGTTTCGCCCGGTCGACATCAAAATCGGACCGGAAGGCGCCATCTACCTGGCTGATTGGTACGATGTGCGGCTCACGCACGTGGATCCTCGTGACAATTGGGATCGCTCCAACGGCCGCATCTACCGCATCACCAAGAAAGGGACTGGGAAGGTCCGCTACATGGACATGGACAAGCTGGAGGATGGTGCGCTTATGGGCATGGTCTCCCACGACAATAAGTTTATTCGAGGCCTCGCAGTGGAACTGCTGCGCGAGCGGCATCACACGGAACTCGCGCCTAAGCTGACCCGCCTCATCGAGATGCAAATCGGGAATGGAGCCCTGGCGGCTCTATGGGCGCTGAACGCGGTGGACGGCTTCACCGATTCCTTCGCCCTGCGGAACCTTCGGCATCCCGATCCGTTTGTCCGCGCCTGGGTTGTTCGGCTCCTGGGTGATAAGAAGCAGGTGTCCTCCGCGATCGAGAGTCAGCTCGTCGAGATGGCTCGCACCGAAACGGAGCCGGAAGTGCGCAGTCAATTGGCATGCTCGGCCAAACGCCTGCCAGGTTCGGAGGCGCTGCCCATTATCGCCAATCTGGTGCGGCATGATGAAGACATCAAGGATCCGCATCTGCCACTGCTGTTATGGTGGGCGCTTGAGAACAAAACAATTTCCGATCGCCAGCAGGTAGTCCAAATGTTCGATACCTCTGATTCCTGGACACACCCAATTGTCGCAAGAGAAATCATGCACCGGCTGGCTCAGCGCTACGCCGCGGAAGGCGGCACAGAGGATCTGGATATAGTCGCTCACTTGCTTGAAAGCGCGCCAAACGCCGCGGAAAGAGGACGGCTCCTTGCCGCCGTGATGGAGGCCTTTAAGGGTAGAAAAATCGAGAACATACCCGAAAACCTCCGGAAAGCCATTTCCCAGGCGGGCAGCAAGGATGAACCCAGCGCGATCGCAGCTCGCCTCCGATTGGGAGCCCCGACCGAGGACGATATCGCGACTGCCATCAACCTGGCGCTCTCCGAAGATGTAAAGCTGAAACCTCGCCGGATCGAACTTCTCCAGGCGCTTGGGGATTCCGGCTTAAAAGAATCGATTGAGCCGCTTCTAAAAGTCGCGCGCTCGTCACAATGGCATTCCGTGCGCAGAGCCGCTCTGCAGGGCTTGCAGAACTTTGACGATTCTGCGATTGGCCGCACCATTGTGAGTGCGTATGATGAGCTTCCCAGGGACCAGGGCGTGCGTCCTACAGCCCTCGAAGTCCTATCGCGTCGCCCTGCCTGGACGATCGATTTGGTTCAAGCGGTGGAAGCCAACAAGATCCCAAAAACAGACATCCCGTTCGAAGTAGTGGAGCGCATGAAGCTCTATCACGATCCAGCCATCAACGGAGCCGTCCAAAAAATCTGGGGCACAACACGCCAAACTCCAAAGGAAAAGCAGGAGCGAATGGCCGCCGTCAGTAAAATTCTCGCTAACGGCAAGGGCGCGGCAGCCGAGGGGAAAAAACTTTTCACTGCTACGTGTGCCATTTGCCACAAATTGCACGGCCAGGGCCAAACGATTGGTCCCGACCTGACAGGTTACGAGCGCGATAACCTCGATTTTCTCCTGCTCGGCATTGTGGATCCAAACGCAGCCATCCGCGAGGAATACACCAACTTCGAGCTGGAAACCAAGGATGGGCTGCTCCTGACCGGCTTCATCACCGAACGCGCGGCTCAATCTGTTACCATTGAGGATGCCCAGCAAGGCCGCACCACCGTTCCGAAGGAACGAATCAAAGCCCTCCAGGCTTCAGCCGTTTCCCGGATGCCGGAAGGCTTGCTGGATGCCCTGAGCGAGCAGCAGATTCGAGACTTATTCGCCTACCTGCGCAGCAAAAGCCCGGGCCTTTGATCGCCAAAAAGCCGTGGCAACCAGTGCCACGGCTTGAGTGTGCAAACTGAAATTACTTGTTGGGCTGAGGGGTGTAGCGCAGGTAAGGCTTGATGCGGCGATGGCCCTTCGGAAAGCTTGCCGGAATATCATCGTCCTTCACGGCCGTGCTGATGATGCAATCTTCCCCATCCTGCCAATTGGCTGGAGTTGCCACTTTGAATTTAGCGGTCAACTGCAAGGAGTCGATGACGCGGAGCAACTCCGGAAAATTACGGCCCGTCGACGCAGGGTAGGTGAGCGTGAGCTTAATCTTCTTGTCCGGCCCGATCACGAACACGGAACGCACTGTGAACGTGTCATCCGCTTTCGGGTGAATCATGTCATAAAGATTCGCCACATTCCGGTCGGGGTCCGCGATAATCGGGAAATTCATCTTGGTGTTCTGCGTCTCGTTAATGTCGCAGACCCAGCCGTGGTGCGAGTCCAGCGCGTCCACGCTCACGGCGATGACCTTGGTATTCCGTTTGTCGAACTCGTTCTTCATCTTGGCCACTGCTCCCAATTCAGTGGTGCAGACCGGAGTATAGTCTTTCGGGTGGGAGAACAGAATGCCCCAGCCGCTGCCGAGCCATTGATGAAAATCAATTTTACCTTCTGTTGTCTCCGCCGTGAAATTTGGGGCCGTATCGCCTAATCGCAGTGCCATAGGTGTCTCGTTATCAGTTGTTCAGTATTTTTAGGTTCTCAGATTTAAGCTGAGAACGTGGAGAATACAATGCCGAATTTAACTTTCAAGCGCCTCCGCGTGTCATATTCACTTTCCGCTTGGGACAACAAAGCTTCGACGCTACTTTAAATGCCAATGATCTGGCCAGCCGATTACCACATGCACACGCCGCTTTGTCGCCATGCAATCGGTGAGCCGAGCGAGTATGCAGCGCGTGCCCTCCAGTTGGGCCTCACCGAGATCGGCTTCTCGGATCATTCCCCGATGCGGCAGGACGACTTTGATGACTGGCGCATGCGCCTCGATCAGTTGGATGAATACGTCGAGAAAGTCCAGAAGGCGCGGCGAGAACACCCGGCGCTCATTATCAAGCTCGCCTTGGAGGTCGATTATCTGCCCGGCCACGAAGATTGGATCCGCGAACTGGCTGCCAGACATCCCTGGGATTACCTGATCGGCTCGGTCCATTACGTGTCCGATTCCTGGGCCATCGACAATCCCTACAAACTCTCAGAATGGAAAGCGCGTGATCCCTGGGAAGTCTGGACAGTTTATTTTGACCGATTGGCTATGGCTGCGGAAACTGGCTTGTTCGAAATCATCGGCCATGCCGATCTGCCCAAGAAATTTGGCTTTTATCCCAAGCAGGACCTAACGCCCTTGTTCGAAAAGTTTTTGATTTCAGCACGCAAAAGCAACGTGGCGCTTGAACTCAACACCGCTGGTTTGCGCAAGGATTGCAAAGAAATCTATCCCAGCCCGCAATTTGTAAAGATGATGTTTGCCGCTGGCATCCCGATCACTTTTGGCTCGGATGCTCACGCCACCGAGGAAGTGGGGAAGGATTTCAAAGCCGCTCTGGAACTCGCGCACTCGGCCGGTTACCGGGAATACCGAACCTTCTCACAGAGGAAGGTGCAAACAGCGCGGCTGCCGGAAATCCGATGACCTCTTTACTTGCTCAAGCCCCGCTCGCTGCTTCGGGCAAATTTGAGCAGGTGCTTGATCTCCTCCAACTGCGGCAGCGCTGATTCAATCTTTTGCAACGCATTGGAAACCGTCAGACCTTCGCGGAAAATAATTTTATAGGCCGACTTGAGGGCGCTCTGCGCTTCCTCGGGAATTCCGTTTCGTTCCATGCCCACTTTGTTCACCGTCCGGGTCTGCGCCGGGTTTCCATCCGCCATCATGAATGGCGGAACATCCTGCACGACTT
>JAQGOV010000227.1 GCA_028293425.1 Verrucomicrobiales bacterium | reverse complement strand
TGGCCAATAACGAAGGTGAGGTTGGTGCCATTGTGGTAAAACCATTCCTGGCGGATTTCCCAGGCGTTCAATGGAATGCCCTCCTTTTCCAAATACATGTTGCTGGTAGGATCGAGCATCACCCACTTCCGGTGCTGGTTCGACCAAATTTCCGTGGTGGAGTGCTCGGAAGAGCCATCTTTCGCCGAGCCTTGGTGCCGACGCAGCGCCAGTTCGCGATCCACCCATCCCAGGCTGGCCGCGGAGGACACCAGCACCTTCGCATAATGGGCGCAAAAGAAGGTGTGGCCGCCCTCGATGCATTGCAGGATTTCCAGGGCGCCTTTCGCATCGGCGGACGGTTTCCCAAATTTTTTGAACTGCCGGTGTGTCCAGTCCATCAGCATTACTTGCTTTTCGAACTCATCCTTCCCAGGTGCAATCACATCATCGAGCTTATAGCGGCTGCGCAATTCCTTGAGTTTGGGATTCTCGAAAGCATCAAAATGGAATCGCTTCGTGTACACGTCCTCCACGCAGGGCAGCGCCTCGATCGTTTTCACAGTGTAATGCTTGCCGGCGAGTTGGATCACCGCTCCAGGCCGAAACGGTTCGTCCTCGGCGTGGACGCAAAAAGGGCAGGGGAGGGTGAAGAGCACTGACGCGAGAAGGCCTGCGAGAGCGCGCCATTTTTCAAATGGTTTCATGGAGCCTTCAGGCTATAGGTTCAGCCCCGACGCTAAAAGCCCAAAACACCAAACAAACGTTTGCGCCTTCCCGTGAATCGGGATTTGCTGGATGCGTATGGAATTGGAGAACCTGGCGATTTGCGGCAAGTCTTACCGCGACAACGCCCAGGTCGAATTCCTTGCGGAACGTTTTTCCTGAATGAAAACAATAGGTCCCCGGCTGGTCTGAACCGCGGGCCGCAGCACGTCATCCTCTTCCATTGAGGACAAGAGAGAATCCGCTAACTGCTTTCCGCTCAAACCACCATAACTGTTGGTTCGCACCACAGCAGTCCCCAGATCGAAAGTATAGCGGCCCAACGCGTAATGCGATGCTTCGACGCGGGCGAGCTTGGATTCAAGCTGGTGAATTTGGGTGGCGCTCCACGACACATAACCGAAAAACGCCAGCATCAAACCCAGCATCAGGATTCGCATCCGCAAAGTTGTCATTTGATTTGTCATGTCGAACAGTGGGAAGCACACCCCGAGCCAGCCGGAGATCGGCTTTTTTCAAAATCGGACGGACAACCCGAGTCGGGCAAGCTGAAGTGTTCGCAGGGGAAGTTGGAACCTGCCGATTCCGTTCGCACAACAGTTGCCCGACAACAACTTACATCGGCCAGCAGGTTCCACAACGAATCCACGATCAGAATTTGTAAGCGAGCGCGGTGACGAGCTTCAGGTCATTCTTTTTCCGGCCCGGAGCTGGTTCGTTGTCATAGGAATCCTGCAGAAAGGTCCGCAGGCTCAATTTTTTGGTCAAGGCGGTATCCACGCCGATCTCCCCGTTCAGGATGTAATTGCTCAGCCGATCCACCTGCGGCAGGAATTCAAGCGTTTGCCAAATCTTGGTCTTTTCGTTAAATTTTTGCTCAAACTTTTCACCAGCGCGAAATGCCATATAGCCACGCGATTTGGTTCCCTGCCTTTCGTAAATAAAGGCAGGGCCGCCTTCCAGGCTTAAACGGCTGCTTTCGTTTTTAATGAAATAATACCCAATGCCCGGACTCAGTGTGAAACGATACTCAAGGTCCGCTATGGCGTCATGCATCCCGTCCAAACGGCCATATCCGTACCAGTTCTCAGTAAAAAGCCGGTTGTATTGGGCAAACCCATGCAGTGTCTCGTTGTTCTTGACCCCTTCGTTCTTTCCATAGGATGCATCAGCACCCAGCATCCATTCATCGACCTTGGACTTTTTGGTTCCGAGAACGTTACCGGTGAATAGTAGCGTATCACTATTTCCGCGAGTCATAGTCAAACCCAAGGCCGCGCTTTTTTCCCAAGCTGGAGGCACCTCCGGTTGGGCTTGCCCAAAGGTGGTGGTAACGGACCCGATTACGGCTATAGCGGCAAAAATGCCGCGAGCTAACCCGTGAGAAGGATTGTCAGAAGTCATACAACAAGAAAGATGGTTGTTTGTTATGTTTTAATCTTAAGAACGGCTCAGAAGGGGTGGACTTTGGGGATCCGGAGGAACACTGTCAATTAGACAAGGTCATGTTTTTCCCTTGCAGGATGAGAATTACTTCAAAACGTGACCTTTAGCTCGTCCAGCTTTTGATGGTACTTGGATTGCTACCTCTCAACCCGGATTACCGTAAAGGTATGGTGAACGAGAAATCGGCGCGCGGACTCAACATCTCTCAACCAAGCCTCCTGGGTAAGGGAAAAACAAAATATGAAAAGACTATTAAATAATAATGGCCGGAACGCCGGGTTTACATTGGTTGAAATCATGATTGTGGTAGCCATCATTGGCTTGCTCGCTGCCATCGCAATCCCCAACTTCGTGAAAGCGCGCTCTGCCAGCCAGGTCAACGCCTGCATTGCCAATCTGAAACAAATGGAAGGCGCCAAGGCCACTTGGGCTTTGGAACAGAAGAAAACCAGCACTGACACCCCGGTTGACACCGATCTGTTCGGCGCTACCGTCTACATTAAGGACAAGCCCGAATGCCCCGGTGGCGGTGATTATACTTTGGGAGCTGTTCAAACCAAAACATCGTGCAGCTTGTCGGCCAGTGGCCACTCCCTTTAACCTCACCTGATTTTCATTCCCAGGAGTTTGCCCCGGGTTGGCAGCTCCTGTGATATTGAAGCAAAGAGCCTGAAGAGAAATCTTCAGGCTCTTTGCTTTTAAACGAGGGTAAAGACGGAAAAACTTGTGTCATAACAATGGACAGTGCCTGGTCTGAAATGAGACTGACCGCCTTGAGAAAAGAAGGGGCGGGGTGAGCAATCCCGCCCTTTACCTGACCTATTTCTTATACGAGCATAACCCCCTTTTGGCGTGTGTTAGGCACCCGGTCGAAAGGTTGCCTGGAAGTTTTATGGGATTACATGGGTTAAATACCCCACCCACCTCAGTTCGGTTTCTCCAAGGGTGAAAACGCTTTCTGTGGCCTGACAGGGAAGGCTTTCACCCCCGGAGCCTCAGCGTGGAGAAGGATCCAAAAACGGCTGCCCTGGTTTGGCTCGGAGATAACTCCGACCTTGCCTTCCATGCGGGCGACAATTGTGCGTACCATCGCTAAACCAATGCCATGGCCCCCATAATCTCCTCCCTGGAGTTGCTCAAAAACCCGGAAAATTCTCTCAGTATGCTGTGGTTCAACACCGATACCGTTATCTTCAACCCAGATCCGGATTTTGTCGTCTGCTGCCTCCGTCCAAATCCGGATTTGCGGCTGAATCCCAGGTGGCACAAATTTTAAGGCGTTGCTCAGAAGCTGTAAAAACACTTGATAGAGCCCCTCGCAGTTCCCATAAACCTGCCGCAATGGGCGTTCGACCTGAACCTGCGCTCCCCGGTCATTCACCTGCCTGTGGAGCTCTCCCAAGGCTTTCGCGATGGGCTTTTCCAGATCCTGGAGCGCACATGGAAACGGGGCATGACCTAATTTGCCGTAGGCCAGCAAGTCCTGGATCAGACTGTCCATCCTGCCAGCAGTCTGGATGATATGCTCTGGCCAGTCTTCTTCCTTTAGTCCCGGCTTCGGCTGATAATGCTCTCGCATCAGAGCGGAATATCCGGACATCGCCCGTAGAGGGCTCCGTAAATCGTGTGCGAGGTGGTAAAGAACTCCTTCCAGGTGATCCACAATTTCCTCCAAGTCTTTGGTTCGTTGCTTGACCGAAATCTCGAGTGTGTCCGCATGTTTCCGCAAAGCTTCCTGGGCCTGTTGAAGGTCTGTTTCGGCTTCCTGTCTCCTGGCGACCTCCTCTTCGAGAGCCCGGCCGTAAGACTCGGCCTGGATTTTGAGACGCTTGAGGGCTTGGATCAGAAACACGGCGGTGAGCGCGGTAAACGAGTAGGTGCTCATCAGCGTGATTTGAGCGGGCCCAAAAGGACCAAAGCTGAAGCGTTCGCCAGTAAAGAAATAATCGCCCAATAGAAGGCCCGCCAGCCAGCCGAGCACCCCCTCCCTGAGACCTCCAATATATGTTGAAAACAGGACCGCGGGCGCAAAAAACATGAAAGGATCCTGGTCCACAATGAGTGGCGTAAGCGACTCCCGCAGGAGCAAGGATGCCCCAAAAGCTATCAAAGAAAGGGCCACACGGGAGGGGTACCCATGCCGCTGGTCCCAATACCGGACATTTTTCTGCATAACGTTGAAGGGAGACCTTGAATCGATATACGCGCTACAAGTCAGCTTGATCGAAGATCCATGAATCCGCAATTGCACTTCAACTAATGCTCCTTCTCGAGAGGTTTCTGTCAACTCTTCGAGCTCAATGAGACAGTGTTTCGTTCAAAATAATCTTCTAGGGTCTTAACCCTATACCCATGCGCGTCAGGTTCTAACAATATGCTGTTGCACCTGAAGACTTAAAGACCTAGCAAACTGTATCAACATGTTCTTAGATAACGGTTTAATCTTACTGGGCGAAGACGACGGGAATGACGCTTTGTTGTTCGAATTAATGTGGCGGCGTTGCGGGCTTAACAACCGCATTGTGGTTGCTCCCACTCTGAACGACCTGCGCGCGTATCTTGAAGGTATTGGTCAATATAGCGATCGCGAAGCCTATCCGCTTCCGTGCCTCGTCTTTTTGGATGGCCATATTCCTCCCCATGACGCCACCGTCGATGCTGAATGGCTGCACCTCTTGCTCAAGCAACATCAGATCCCGCTGGTGGTGCTGACCGGCGATATGAATCCTAAACTCGAACAGCGGGCCAAGAACCTTGGAGCCGTAGCCCGGATCCTCAAGCCGCTGACCCGCGAACACGTGCAAGCGCTCGGAAGCACGCTCGCTAAATATAGGGTTCAAGCCTTGAGCGCAGAGCTCGCCTAATTGGTGCTTCCCCCGCGGAAGGCTGGCGTGCAGGAAAAATTGGCGTTCCTCTGCAAATTCTTCTTTTCCTGAAACCGGATTGTCTGTTTACTGCACTTCGATGAACATTTTCTGGGACAAATTGAGCCGTGTGGTGGTGTTCCTTTTGTTCGTAACAGGGCTTCTCGGGGTCTTTTTCTGGTATCTTCCGCTCATTCAGCAGAACCAACGCTATCGCAAGGAAGTCTATGCCCTTGAGGCCAGGATAGCGGAAGAAGAACGGCTGGCTCGGCAATATAAGTCGTCCATCGAAATGCTCCAGAACGACCCCCGGACTCTGGAGCGCGTAGCGCGCGAAAAGCTCGGCCTTGCCCGCTCCAATGAAACGGTGATCCGGTTCGAGGCCCCCGTCAGAAAATAGAAACCCGGCCGGCGCTTGCGCGGCAGACCGGGTTCGAAACTCTGGCCTCGTAGCATCAGACAGTCATAATCTCTTTTTCTTTGTGCGCCAGGTGGCCTTCCAGTTTACCTATGTACTGGTCAGTCAGCTTTTGGAGCTCTTTTTCCGCCGTCTCCAACTCTTCTTCGGAAACACCGCCATTTTTCTCTTCTTTTTTCAGGGCCTCCATAGAGTCACGGCGCACATGACGTATGGCCACCCGGCCATCCTCTGTCATTTTTTTGACCACCTTTACGAATTCCTGACGCCGTTCCTGGCTTAATTCCGGCAACACCAGCCGAATCAGCTTGCCCTGCACCGTTGGATTTAACCCCAGGTTGGATTTCTGAATCGCCTTTTCAATCGGGTGCAAAGTGGTGACATCCCAGGGCGTGATCACCAGCATGCGAGCTTCTGGCGTGGTAATTCCCGCCAACTCACGAATGCGCATGTTCGAGCCATAGACTTCCACGAGGACGTTTTCCACCAGCGACGGAGACGCCTTCCCCGTGCGCACCCCCGCGAACTCGTGCTGCACGACTTCCTCGGTTTTCATCATCTTCTCCTCCGCCTCCAGTAAAATGTCGTCTAATGCCATATGGGAAGAAAACTATCAAACTTGCCCGCTCCCGGCAACTGCGGCATTTCCTAACGCGGAAACATCGCCCCTGACACTTCGCTGTAAACCGCTCCGTGTGGGGAAAGTTGACTTCGCATCAGGCTGCAGCCCTCCGCAACAAAGTCGCCGAACGTCGCGGCAGCCTTTGCCTGCAGTTCCTCACTCAACTTTTTCACGCTCGCTCCCTCCCGAACTCGGCCAATGGTGAGGTGCGGCCGGTATTCGCGGGCCTCGTCTTTCTGGCACCAATCCTTGAGTGCTGCCTGTAATTTCTCCTGGAACATTTTTAACCTTTCCACGTCCCCTTCCACGCCCGTCCAGATTACGCGCGGCCGGCGGGGATTTGGGAAACCGCCCAGGCCTTTCACCATGAATTGCATCACGCTCCCATCTTGGCAAACAGCCTCGTAAGCCTTTTTCAAATTTGGGACCTCGGAAGACTCAACATATCCCAGAAAGAGCAAGGTGAGGTGCAATTGTTCGGGCGAACTCCAGCGCACATCGTTGGCTGATACGGCCCTGAGTTCCTGCTGCATTTGGCCAACGGCCTCCTTTACGGATAACGGCAAGTGAATGGCCACAAATAGCCGATGCTTTTCCGCGCCTTCAACCATGGCTTAACCTATTGGGGTTCCTGTTGACTGATGCAATGAAATGAGCCCAATCCCCAAATGAGTTCTATCGAATCCACTCCGACCACTTTCCTCCCTGGAAACTCACGCTGCAGGATCTCAATAGCTCGGGCATCGTTCTTCTTGTGCCGGTATGTGGGCAAGAGGACCATTCCATTGGCGATGTAAAAGTTGGCATAACTTGCCGGCAACCGCTGCCCTTCGAACTCCACTTTTCCTGGCATCGGCAATTCCACCACCCTCAAAGCTTGTCCATCCTGATCCTTCAAAGTACGCAACCGCTCCAGGTTCTCCTGCAGAATTCCATAATTTTCATCCTTTGGATCTTCCTCCACCACGGTCACCACCGTGGTCGGATTGACGAACCGCGTCAGGTCATCGATATGGCCATCGGTATCATCTCCGATGATGCCATCACCCAGCCACAGCACATGGCTCGCCCCCAGGTAGTCACACAAGTATTTCTCGATCTGCGCCTTGGTGAGATGAGGGTTGCGATTTTTGTTCAACAGGCACGCCTCGGTGGTAAGGACCGTGCCTCGGCCATTCACTTCGATCGAACCGCCTTCCATGACGATCCCTGGTGAAAAGAGGGGCAAACTTCGGAACTTTGCCACGTGCTGCGGAACGGCGTCGTCCAGGTCATAAGGCGGATATTTTCCACCCCAGGCGTTGTAGCCCCAGTCCACAATCGCCCGCTCCTGATGGCCATTCATTTCACGAACGAGGAAAATGGGCCCATGATCGCGGCACCAGGGTTCATATGCCGGGAAATGGTGAAAGTGAACGCGCGCCATCGGGGTGTTCTCCTTGCGCAAGAGCCCGCGCACCCATTCCTCTTTTTCCGCGTTCCATACATTGATGTGCACATCCTCGGTCTGGACCAGGTGCTTGATCAACTCCGCGTACACAGGTGGCACGGTGTCGTACTTGTTTGGAAAACTGATCCCTTCCGGCCTTGGCCAGGTGAACCATGTGGCGGTATGCGGTTCCCATTCCGCCGGCATTCGGTATCCTTGTTCGCGTGGAGTTTTTAATTCGCTTGTCTGCATGGAAAAATCCTCAGTTATGGCAGCCGTGCTCCCAACGCTGCCTCCAGGAGGCGATACCACTCTTCTCGGCTTAATTCAAATGCGTCCGCCTTGGCCGCCTCGCGAATGTTCGCAGGGTCTGTTGAACCTACGATGGGCACAATGCCAGTGGGATGTTTTAGCAGCCAGGCCAGCGCCACGACTGTCCGGGTGCTCCCACGGGCTTTGGCGATCGCATCCACTTCTTGCAGGACTCGTTCCGTCCGATACGCCTCCTGTGAAGGGAGTAACTTTTTCGCGCCGCCCCCCAGCTTGCCTCCTGCCAGCGGACTCCACGCTAAAGGGGTCATGTGTTCCGCAAGGCATTGATCGAGCGTGCCATCGTTAAAGGTAACCAGATTCGCGAGACTGATCTCGACCTGATTTACTATTAGCCGAATCGGGCAAGCTTTTTGCAGAGCGGCTACCTGGGATGGGCGAAAGTTGCTGACCCCAAACTCCCGCACTTTGCCGGCATCCTTCAATTTGCTGAAGGCTCCAGCGACTTCTTCTGGATTCATCAGGTAATCAGGCCGGTGCAGTTGATAGATATCAATCGTGCTCACTCCCAGTCGTTTTAAGGATTGCTCGCAGGACCACAGAATGTGCTCGGAAGAAAAATCATAACGAACAGGGGCCAGTGCATCCGGCTCGCCTGGCTTCCGGATGCCGCACTTGGTAGCGATCACGATGCTCTCGCGCATCCTCGGGTTCTCCTTGAGCACCTTGCCGAAAATCGTCTCGGCCACGCCGTCGCAATAAATGTCGGCGTGATCGAAAAGGGTGTAGCCAGCCTCATACGCCGCCAGGACCGCTGCGCGGCCCTTGGTCTCCGAGTCACGCGTCACTGCTGCCGGATCCCAGGTGCCCGCAATCCGCCAGCAGCCGTAAGCCAGCCGGCTGGATTGAATTCCGCTTGTTCCAAGTTGAATGGTTTTCATCGACTAAAACGCCATTTTGAAGGCTGCTTTCCGCGGAGTCAATGCATCCCACCTTGCCTTTCCCAAAACTTGCGGCAATCTGCCGCAAGTTGAAATTCTTTAGACCACAGGTTTCAGAGCTGAAGCGTTACCCGCTGGCCTTCGCCGCGGGGCTCCTGTTGGCGTGCGCATTCCCTAAAATCGGGATCGCAGGATTTGCCTGGCTTGCACCCATGCTCATGCTGGCCTCCGCGGCAGGTCATAGGGGTGGCGCTGCGTTTCGCATCGGCGCCGTGGCCGGATTTGGCTTTCACCTCGCTTCTCTTTATTGGCTGCTCCTGATTCCAGTCAGTTTTTTGCCCATCATCGGCTGGCTCCTCGTTGCCATCTATTTGGCTCTTTACCAAGGCTTATGGAGCTGGCTTTGTTGGGAAATGTTTCCCGTTCGGTTGGATGTTCCCCTTGAGGGAATCCTTCCAATCCTTGAAAGGATCAGTTCCACACGTTGGATCGAGCGCCTGCGCTGGAGCGCTCTTTCAGCTGCCATTTGGGTAGCGCTCGAAATGGCCCAAGCCCGGATTATTGGTGGCTTTCCCTGGAATCTCCTGGGCTCCTCCCAATATCGCATGCTCCCGATCATCCAGATCAGTTCTTTCCTCGGAATTTATGGCGTCTCTTTTCTCGTGGCCTGGTTTTCCGTAAGCCTCCTGCCCGCTCTGGCGTCGCTCATTCGCCACCCAGGTTCCCGCCGGCTCTGGATGGGGGAAATGATCCTTCCAGTTATTGCATTGGTCGCGGCCGCCACGTTTGGCTTTCAACGCATCAGACATTACGAGCAGCCCTCTCGCAGATTAAAAATCGCCCTGGTCCAGCCCAGCATCCCCCAAACCATGATTTGGGAAAAAGACAAAGCAGATTTGCGATTGAAAGAGCTCATCGAGCTTTCCAAAAAAGCTCTCGAGGAAAAGCCCGACCTCATGGTCTGGCCGGAAGCAGCCGTCCCCAACATATTTCGCCCTAACCCCGTTTATCACGACACAAATATTTATGTGGCAGTCACGAACCTGGTTCAAACCCATAAGGTCTGGCTGGTGATTGGCGCCGACGATATCATCCCTCGCCCGAACGCCCGCACCTGGGAAGATATTGACTGGTATAACAGCAGTTTCCTTGTTTCACCGCAGGGTGAAATCGAGGGAGTTTACCAAAAGCAACGCCTGGTCCCTTTCGGTGAGTTCGTTCCGTTTACATCCTGGATTCCTTTTCTCGCTAAACTTGTTCAAAGCGAAGGGAATTTCAGTCCTGGCAAAGGACCGGTCACTTTCGTTTTGCCCAGTCTGGGCATAAAAACTTCGGTCCTGATTTGCTTCGAGGACGTTTTTCCGCACCTTGCTCGAAAGAGCGTTTCCGAGGATTTGGATTTTCTCCTCAACCTCACGAATAATGGCTGGTTTGGTGAAAGCGCTGCCCAATGGCAGCATGCCGCTGGAGCAGTCTTTCGTGCCGTGGAAAATGGTCTGCCACTTGTGCGGGCAGCGAATAATGGCTTAACGTGCTGGGTGGATTCGCTGGGTCGGACGTATAACGTCTACTTTCCGGGTAACCGGGATATCTATAGCGCGGGTTACAAGATAGCTTATGTGCCGGTCCTCAGCGGGGGAAAGCGCCCTCTTACCTTTTATACCCGATATGGCGACTGGTTCGGCTGGGGCTGCGTCGCTCTCTCCACACTTGTCCTGGCTCGCGTGCTGATTGCGCGGCGTAAACCTGCCTGCTTCGAACCTGCTATCGAAACTTCCGTCGTATGAACGAAAAAGAATTGCTGGAACGCATTGAGAGGCTTGAATCGCATCAGGCTCATTTGGAACATCAATTCGACGAACTGAACAAGGTAATCATCGAGCAGCAGAAAACTATCCAGAAGGTTCAAATGCACCTCCAGCGCATGGGCAAGAGCCTGGACTCCGCCGAACTCGAACGCATCCGGGCCACCAATCCCAAGCCCCCTCATTACCAGTAACGGTCACTTGAGCAACGCTTCCGCATGTTTTCTGGAAGCGTCGGTCTGGCCGCCCAACATGCGCGCCAACTCAGTCACTCGGTCCTTTCGGTCCAGCAGCGTAATTTCCGAAACTGTCCTTCCGCCTTTCACTTGCTTGTTCACCACGTAATGAGAGGTGGCGGCTGCCGCCACTTGCGGTAAATGGGTGATACAGAGAACCTGACGCTGGTTCGCGATCTGGAGCATCTTTTCGCCGACGGCATGAGCCGTTTCTCCGCCCACGTTGGCATCCACCTCATCAAAAATCAGGACCGGGATTTCGTCCTCCGCTGCCAGGACCGTTTTCAGGGCCAACATCACGCGCGCAAGTTCGCCAGAAGACGCGATAGCCCTTAAAGGTCGCGCTGGTTCACCTGGATTGGGTGCAAACTGAAACTCAACTTGATCAAGGCCGGAGGACGTGACCTCGGTTTTGAAGTCCTTAACTTCCGTTTTCGTGGTGATGGCCGCATCAAAATGGCTTTGTTTGAATCCGAGCGCATTCAATTGCTTGATCACCGCTTTGTTGAGCTGCGGCACCAGCTTTTTTCGATGCGCGGAAAGCTCTTTCCCTTTGCTCAACATGTCTGTTTCCAGTTTCTTGAGCTGAGAGTTGATCCGGTCCAGTTCCTCGTCGCGCTGTTCGAGGCTTTGCAGTTTCCTTTTGGCCTCGTCGCCAAAGGCAATTACATCCCCTATCGAGGCTCCGTATTTGCGCTTGAGCGAATGAATGGTATTCAGCCTTTCTTCGAGTTCCTGGAGACGGCTCGGGTCAATATCCAGCTTGTCGCTGTAATGCGAGAGCTCCGCTTGCAATTCATGCAATGTGTTCACCGCCTGCTCCTGCATTTCGATCATGCCTGCCGTGCTCGGGTCTATTCGATACAGGTCCTGGAGAGTCCGGCCCAGCGCCCCGGCCTGGGTCACCAGGGAATTCTCCTCGTCATTGATTAACCCGAGCGCGCTCTGGCTTAGTTCAAGCAGCCGAGCCGCGTTGCTGGCCCGCTTGTATTCTTGTTCCAGGCTGTCCTCTTCGTCCGCCTTGAGTTTAGCGGAGGTGATCTCGTTGACTTGGAAGCGTAAAAGGTCGAGCTGCTGGGCATAAGTCTTCTCATCCACGATTAACGCAGCTTTGTCCAACCCCAGCCTCGCATGGCGCTTCAACAGCTCCGCGAACGCTTCTCGTGCGGCGTGCAGGTTGCCAAAGGCGTCCAGGATGGCCAATTGTTTGGCAGCATGGAGGAGCGACTGATGCTCGTGCGGCCCATGCATGTCCACCAACAGTTCCCCCACTTCACCCAGGATTTGCAATGTCGTTGGTGAACCATTAATAAATTGCCGGTTCGTACCCGAGGTTGTAAATGTCCGCTTTAATACCAATTGGCCGTCTTCGCACGGCTCCAGCCCGTTTTTATCCAGAACGGAAGCGAGATCTACTTTGAGACGCGAGGTATCAAAAATGGCTTCCACGGAGCAACTGTCGCTTCCGCCGCGCACCAGGGTGCGATCCGCACGCTCGCCAAGGATTAAATTGAGTGCCCCAATGATCATGGATTTTCCGGCCCCTGTCTCCCCGGTCACAATATTCAGTCCGGGCTGCAGTTCGAGGGTCAAATCTTCAACCAATGCAAGGTTCTTAATCCGTAGCGTGGATAGCATGTCTCAGTTCATCGTCTTTGCAGTTCCAAATTTCTCCATTATGACACCTTTCGGCAAAAGAAAAATGTGGAAATAGATTCAAGTCCCACGTTGCTTTTGTTGGCCTC
>JAQGOV010000215.1 GCA_028293425.1 Verrucomicrobiales bacterium | reverse complement strand
ACCTTTGGAACGGGTTCAAAGTCCGGCCATCCCGAAAACGAAAAATGTCCGATGGGTGCGGAATCCCATCGATGCCTTCGTTTCGGCCGAGCATGAGAAGCGCGGGTTAAAGCCACGGCCTGAAGCTCCCAGTTCAGTGCTCTTGCGGCGGGTTTACCTGGATTTGATCGGGCTTTCTCCCACACCTGAGGAACAGGAGGCTTTTGAGAAGGATCATTCGAACGATGCCTACGAGAAGCTGGTGGATCGGCTGCTGGAAGATCCGCGCTACGGTGAGCGATGGGGACGTCATTGGATGGATGTATGGCGTTACAGCGATTGGGCGGGTTGGAGCGGCGGGAACCAGATTCGAGACAGCAAGCCGCACATTTGGAGATGGCGCGATTGGATTGTGGAATCGTTGAATGACGACAAAGGCTACGATCGGATGATTCTGGAGATGCTGGCGGCGGATGAACTTTATCCTGACGACGAAAATGCAGTGAGGGCGACTGGATTTCTTGCTCGTAATTATAAGATGCTGAGTCGTGAGCAATGGCTGGAGGACACCGTGAAGCACACGTCACAAGCCTTTTTGGGGACAACCGTTGGCTGTGCCAAGTGCCACAATCACATGACCGAGCCGATCACCCAAAAGGAATATTACCAAATGCGGGCCATCTTTGAGCCGCACGAGGTGCGCACAGACCGGCTGCCCGGCGAGTTGGACTTGCTCAAAAATGGGCTGGTGCGGGTGTACGATGTGGCAACCAATCCGCCGACCTGGTTCTATAACCGGGGCGATGAACGGAGTCCGGACACCAATCGCGTAATGATTCCGGCGGTGCCCAAGGCGTTGTGCGCAGACAAGCTGGACCCCAACCTGGAGATTACGCCAGTGAAGCTTTCGCAGAGAGTCGCGCATCCGGATCAACGCGACTTCGTCCGTAAGGATACGATTGCGGCCTCGGAGAAAACATTGGAAGCGGCTCGCAAGTCCTTCGCTCAAGCGCAAAAGGCGGCAACCAATGCTGTGAAGCTCAAGGAACAGGAGCTGAGCCTGGCTATTGCCGAAGCCAAGCACGCGGAAGTGGTGGCGGTCATCAAGGCGGAAGCGGCTGCGAAGGATTCAGAGGAATGGAAACAGGCAGCACGCGAAGCGGTGACAAAGCAACGAGCGTTCGCAGTAGCTGAAGCCAAGTTGAAAATGTTTCAGGCCCAAACGGCGGAGTCGGAGATAGAGAAAAAGACAAAAGAAATTACGACCGCAGCAGAAAAGACGAGATCAAAGGACACGAATGCGGTGGCATTGGCCAAAGCGGAGAAAGTGGAAAAGGAAAAATCGGACAAAGCAGCTAAAGACCTCGCCGCTGCTAAAAAGAAGACCGCCGACGCAGAAAAAGTCGTTGGCGAAAAGCAGAAGGAACTGGCTGGGGCTCCGTCAACCGCTTATAAACCCCGTTCGACCGACGATTACCCGGAGGTGAGCACAGGGCGGCGGCTCGCCTTCGCAAAGTGGGTTGCCAACCGGGACAATCCCTTAACAGCACGCGTGGCCATGAATCACATTTGGCTGCGTCATTTTGCGCGGGGCATCGTGCCGACGCCTGCTGATTTCGGGAGGAATGGGTTGCCGGCTTCGAATCCAGCTTTGCTCGATTGGCTGGCCTCCGAATTGATGGCTCGCAAGTGGAGCATGAAAGCGATGCATCGTTTGATTCTCACGAGCAACACCTACCGGATGTCCTCCACCTCCGACCCTGCGAACCTGAAGGCGGATCCAGACGACATCTATTTATGGCGCATGCCTTCACGGCGCATGGAAGCAGAAGCGGTTCGGGACAATCTGCTTTACGTAACTGGGAGCCTGGATCCGAAAATGGGCGGGCCGGACATTGACAATAACCTCGGGCTCACCTCAAAGCGTCGCAGCATTTACCTGCGGCAAGCCGCGGAGAAGGAGGTCGAGTTTTTGAAGATTTTTGACGGGCCGAGCGTGACGGAATGTTATCAGCGACGGAGCACTGTTATGCCGCAGCAAGCGCTCGCCCTGGCCAACAGTGATTTGGCACTGGCGCAGGCGCGGGTCCTTTCCAAAAAATTAAGCACGGTAGCTGGGGAGGATCCTGAAATTTACATTAGGCAGGCATTTCAGCGTGTCCTGGCCCGACTTCCTTCGAAGGACGAGGTGCGACTCTGCAAGGATTTTCTGTCGGGAGGAGATCTCCGGGCGAGTTCCAAGAGCGTCGTTATTCCGGTATCCAATGTCAAAATAGGCAGAGCTGATCCGAAAGATAGCCTCGCCAAGCGGCGAGAGAACCTCATCTTGATTTTATTGAACCATAACGATTTTGTGACCATCCGATGAAGCCGCAAGAAAGTCCCTCATTATGAAATCGCCTGAAGAAAATTGCGGCGGCGTTTCCCGTCGTTCGTTCTTGTCCGACACCGGGATGGGCTTCACGGGCCTGGTGCTCGGGGCGATGTTGTTCCGGGACGGAGTGGCTCGGGCAAACGAAACGATCTGGCGCCCACCGGATGGCAAGCCGCACTTCCAACCGAAAGCCAAATCGGTCATTTGGATTTTCCTGTGCGGCGGGGTAAGTCATGTGGAGAGCTTCGATGTAAAGACGGCACTGAATCAGTATGCCGGAAAATCGATTGCAGACACGCCGTTCAAAAAGGTACTGGCCAATGAAGGGAAGAACATTATCGGGGCCAATCCAGCGCATGGGAATCGGAAGGTGATTATGCCGCTGCAGACCGGCTATAAAACCCACGGGCAATCCGGGCTGGTGGTAGGGGACTGGTTCGAAAACATTGGGACCTGCGCGGATGATCTCGCGGTGGTGCGGTCGCTTTGGACTATCCATAATGATCATGGCGCCCAATTGACCTGGCAAACGGGCCGGCATCCGCGCGAGATTGATCATCCCACCATAGGTTCCTGGGTTTGCTACGGCCTGGGCACGATGAATCAGAATCTGCCGGAGTATGTCGTGCTGGGAGTGCCGACGGGCGATTGTTGCGGCGGAGCTTTCACGCATGGGGCCGCTTACCTAGGGCCGGAGTATTCGGGTGTCCGCCTGAATGTGGATCCCAAAAAGCCGCTCCCGTTTATCAACCCTCCCGAGGGTTCATTATCGAGGGAGGAGCAATTGGCGAATTTGAGCCTGCTTGGGAAGCTGAACACCATCGCGGGCATTGATTATCCTGAGGACAAGGATCTGCGCGGGCGGATCAAGGCTTACGAATTGGCTTTTCAAATGCAGACCTCGATTCCTGAAACGTTGCAGCTCGACAAGGAGAGCGAAGCCACCAAGAAGATGTACGGCATCGACAAGCCGGAGTGCAAATCCTTTGGCGAGCAATGCCTTGTGGCGCGGCGGTTGGTGGAGCGTGGCGTCCGCTTCGTGCAGCTCTTTCATGGGGGCGGCGGCGGAGGGGACTGGGATGCGCATTCCGAGATCAAATCCAACCATACCAAGCTGGCCAAGCAGGTGGACCAGCCGGTGGCGGGTTTGTTGAAAGATCTCAAACAGCGCGGGCTGCTGAAGGATACGCTGGTGGTATTCGGCACTGAGTTTGGGCGTTCGCCGGGCGCTGAAGGAAGTGGACGCGATCATCATCCGCAAGGGTTTTGCGCCTGGCTGGCGGGTGGCGGCGTGAAGGGTGGGGTCCAGCATGGTGTGACGGATGAGCTGGGGTTTCATGCGGTGGAGAATCGGCATTATGTAACGGACATTCATGCCACCGTGCTGCAGCAGCTTGGTCTTGATTCGCATCGGCTGGAAGTCCCGGGCCGCAAACGGCTGGATATGGATCATGGTGAGGCTATAAAAGAGATTATTGGCTGAGGAGTAACTGGTGCTCGCATCATCAGAGTCCACGGCATCAACGGGTTGCGCAGTATGGAAACCTGGGAACCTTTGCAGCGTCAGAAACGAGCGGTAAAAGAGGTCCTATCTAACTAGTGAGTAGTGAGTTCCTCCGGCGTGCCTGGCGTGAATTTACACAAGCTGGCGCTGTCCAAGGTTGTCCTTGACAACCCAACAACTGAGGGAGAGGATTGGGCCACACTGGTGAAAAAATCCCTTCCATTCCGTACCGGGTTCACTCTTATTGAGTTGTTGGTGGTGATTGGGATTATCGCTCTTTTGGCCGGGCTCCTTCTTCCCGCTCTTTCAAACGCAAAAGAGAAAGCCAGGCGGGTAAAATGCATCAGCAACCTGAAACAGGTGGGCCTCGCTTTTAAGACGTTCGCAACGGACCACGAAAATTATTATCCGTGGCATACGCGTCCGGAAGAGGGTGGAACGTTTGGGCCAAATTCCGCCAAAGCCTGGCTGGATTTCGCAGCGGCTTCCAACGAACTGGATACTCCAAAAATTCTGCTTTGCCCAAGCGATAAAGCGACCAAGCCCGTCGACAACTGGTCCGCGGACGCTACCGGTTTGGACAACCCGGCAAACCAAACCAACGCGTTGAGTTATTTTATTGGGTTTGATGCCTACGAATTCGTTCCGGTCGGTTTGATGGCCGGGGACCGGAACATCGCGGGGACCGTGCCGGACAATTGCGCGAGTGTCTGGGCGCCCGGCGGGGCCAAATGCCAGGAGATAAAGCCATCCAACACCAAGCTGGCACTCACAAATACCGTGCATAAGTTTGTCGGGGATTTTGCGATCACCGATGGAAGCGTGCAAGGCGTCAATGCAGCCGGGTTCAAGGCGCTGGTGCTTGAGAGCTACCGAGCCATTACCAATAGCGGTTTGCGCACCGTGACGGGCTTGACCCCGCAACATCACATCCTGCTCCCCCGGCTGAATTAGCGAAAACAACTCCCATGGCGTGTGCCGCGGGCCAGGGTAGGCAGTTTCGTACAGTTTTTGAGTTTCTAAATTTGCCGGATCATTATATCTCTGTGTGAGAAATGAAACGCTCACTTACCGCCAGATTCGCCATGTTCGGTCTGAGTTGCCTCGTCCTGCCTTTCAGCATCGGTATCGCTAATGCAGCTGGCTTCAATAGCCGGCCCCTCGAATCCACCACTTCCTGGCTGGGCAACAGCTATTCGGGCGGGGAAAAGTGGGTCCAGCAGGATATTAAGGCAATCACGGTCACGCCGGATGGCACCGTGTTTACGAACGTGGAATGGGATGAGGGCGGCGGACAAGTGGGCGAATACAAGGATGGCGAGCTGATTCGTTACGCGCGGCACACCCATGGCTGGGGTCAGCTTGGCGGTGAGGCGATCACATTCAATTCCAAGTATGTGTTCATTGGCATGATGATGCACAATGAAGGCGGCGGGTTGATCGATCCTTCGACCTGGCCGGAAAAGGGTGTCAAATGGTTTGGTGTT
>JAQGOV010000206.1 GCA_028293425.1 Verrucomicrobiales bacterium | reverse complement strand
CTCAGCGCCAACATCGCGAAGCTGAGGAGGAGCGACGGAACGGCGGGAAACAGGATCGAACGAAACGCGAAAAAGGAAGAAATTCGTCCCACGAGGAAGAAGATCCTTTCCTCAATTCTTTTCCGAGAGAGGATGATAATTTTCCGCCTGTGGATGCTGAAAAAATGGGCAAAGTGGAGCAGGAAAGATTATCCCGGCTGAAAGAGGTTTACCGAATGGTGGTCCGTAAGCTTCATCCGGACAAACAGCAGGCGATGACGCAGCACAAGCTCGATCTCTGGCACCAAGCCCAGGCGGCTTACGAGCAGGAAGATGCTGATCAACTCGAGGTTATTTTGGCCCTGTGCGAGATCGAGGATCACCCGTCTTTGCGCCACACAGGCCTGTCCGTCCTTCAAAGGTTAACCGCTGCATTCAAGCGCTCGATCAAGCCACTGAAAGCTGAGCTGAAAAAGTCACAAAGAGATCCAGCTTGGAATTTTTCAGAAAAGCAAAGTTCGGAAGTGAAGGAGCTGAGCCGCCGAATGCGGATGGATATGGAACGGGAATTGATGATTCTGCGCGAGGAGCTTGCCGGAATAGAATCTGAACTCGCTCAAATTAAATCGTCACGAGGCCGCAAATCCCGCATCGTCATTGATCCGCTGGACATTTTCTTCAAAAGTTTGTAAGGGAATTTGGCTTGGCTTTTAGCCAAGCCTCCGCTCGAGCGTAATCTGGGCACACCTCAGCCACACATTTCCAAAAGCGAGCTGAGTGGTTCATCTGCTTCAAATGCATCAGCTCGTGAAGGATTATATATTCAGCCACATAGGCCGGCGTTTGAATCAGCCGCCAGTTTAATGAGATGTTGGCGTTGGTCGAACAAGAGCCCCAGCGGGAGCGCTGGCTGCGAATCGTGACACGCCGAATTGTAAGCTGATGTTGCTTGGCAAGCTCAATGGTCTTTTGGCTGAGTTCCTTGACCGCGAGTTGCTGGAGGTGCCGGAGGACCATAGGGGTGAGGTTGCCATCCACAGCAGCTAAGGGCAAAGATTGGTCAGCAAAAGAAACCGTGTCCTCATGGACTTGGAGTTTTACGCGTTCCCCTCGGAAGAGGATTTCCGTTCCGTGTTGCCATATTTCAGGGAACCGCGGTCGGCTCTTTACTTTTTCAACCTGTTTTTGGATCCAATCAGCATTTTTCAGCGCGAATTCCTGCGCGTAGTTCCTTGAGCCCCCTCGGGGAATTGTCACCCGCAGAACCCCGTCATCTTTCATTCTCAGGATATAACGCTTTGCGGCAGGTTTTTTCAGGAAGAGCACCGAGATGTGCCCCGCTCCCATCGGCAGCGTTTCGGACGGGCAGAAGGACTGCTGGGATCTGGATACAACACCTGCCCTGTAAACCGGCGGTTTCATTGGCGCTATTTTCAGTTGTGACTATATTAAGGTCGAGGAAATTATGAATACCGAAGAAATGAACGCCACTCAAGCCGAGGCAGGACAACGTTTTCGCGACATACAGCAGAAGCTAGGGGAAAAAGCCAAAAACTACAGCCAGGTCACCGACCAGTACGTTCATGAGAACGCCTGGACGACTGTCGCCATTGCTGTTGGGATTGGTTTTCTCGCCGGGTTCCTGATTGGAAACCGCGATTAAAAAGTCTTACCTCAGCTGATAAGCGAACGGGGCTTTGCCACGTTCGCTTTTTTTATGCGGTCTGACTCGCCTCTGAACCGCCTTCCGGCTGGTCTTTGAAACCTCTTTGTTCACCGGGGAAGTTCACTTCAATTTCACCATGCACGCGTTCGGACATAATTGAACCCGAGGGAAATCGGATCCGGGCAAGGCGGGTTTTATAATCATTGGAAATCACCCGGGAGGATGAGCTCGAAAAAGACCACTTGGGCGCAACACACTTCATAAACAACACAGAGGTTTGATATTCCCCTTTATACGTGCAGCGGAATGAATGTTACATGGGGTGTTTCCCACCAGAAACAGCGTGCCTGATTGGCAACTTCACACTTCCCTCGCTTGCGATGCGCAGCGTTCCGATGCAGGATCAGTCATATAGACCTCGCCAAATCTGTCTGGCAAAATCCGGTTTGTAGAATATGCTTAAAAACTGGCCTTGCTTTCCTTAAACTGTCCGTTGCTGGTTGTATGAAGCTTGAAGATGTCACAGAAAAAGAGCACTCCTCAGATGCGCTGGAGTTTTTGACACATCGTCCAGCTCAGCCGACACTGGCTGAATTTACTGCATTTTTGAAGGGGCCCAAGGCTGTGGCTTCAATAGCCCTGGTTGGCATTTTTGTTTTGCTCACCATGGCCTTCCTTTATTTTGCGCGGGCGTTTGCGCTTCCGGTAGTCCTGGCCATGATCCTGAGCTTTCTTTTTGGGCCAGTGGTGCGACTGATGGCAGGTTTTCATATTCCTCGGCCTGTAGGAGCAGCGCTGGTGCTGCTGATGTCCCTTTTCCTGATTGGCAATGGCGTGTCCTATCTCACCAAACCAGCCAATGAAGTGATTACGATGCTCCCTCAGAATATCCGAAGAGTGGAGCATAAAATTCGGGAATGGCTGCCGTCCATGATCCATATCAAGCGCGCGGCCAACGAGGTGAGTCATCCGGGGGCGGATGAGAACGAGCCAGCCACCAAGGTGGAAATCAAATCCAACACCTACTCGGACTTGCTCTTCAGCTATACCACCAGTTTTATTGGCGGCACCCTGGAAACGTTAGTGCTGCTCTATTTCCTGTTAGCCTCCGGGGACATGTTCATGCACAAGCTGGTCAAAGTTCTTCCAAGGTTTCATGACAAAAAGCACGCGGTTGAAATCGTGCATGAGGTCCAGGGAAACATTTCCAGATTCCTCCTCACGATCACGAGCATCAATACTTGCCTCGGCCTGGTGGTTGGCCTTGTGCTCTACGGGTTCCGGATGCCCAACGCGCTTTTATGGGGAGTGGCGGTTGCGCTGCTGAATTTTCTGCCTTATTTCGGGCCCGTGGTGGGTGTGGCCATGCTGGCGATGGCCGGCTTGATTCACTTCGATTCCGTGACACTTGGGTTGATTCCGCCGGCAGTTTACCTTGGCCTTCATACCATTGAAGCCAATTTCATTACCCCCACTGTGCTCGGACGACGTTTAACACTCAACCCAGTCGTTATCTTTCTCTCGCTCATGTTCTGGATGTGGCTTTGGGGTGTGGCAGGGGCGGTCCTGGCTGTGCCATTGCTTATGATTATTAAAATCTTCTGCGAACATTTCAAACCGTTGGCTCCTTTTGGGGAATTCCTGAGCGGCTCGGATGATCCGCATTGACTCTTACTGTCGCTGATCCTCCAATATTCACCCATGAGCTTGCGATTGATGACGTGCCTTGGACTGCTCCTTGGAACGCTAGTGCACAAGGCTTTCGGCCAGGTTAAGGACGGGAAGCCGGAGTACCCCAATGTTGAAATCCAAGTGACCTTCATGAAACCCCGGGAGCTCAAAAGTTTTACAACCGACGCTACCGTGGCTTCCGGTGCCCAGGCCACCTTCCGTTGCGGTCGGATTGGTGGTGTCAGCGAAATTACGTGGTCCTTCATGGAACGCTCGGAGTTCGGAGATATTTATAAATTCAGCCGTATTTTTCCCCAAGCTAAAGATCGGCAAAACTCCCAGCGCGAGGTTTTATATATGGGGAGGGAAACGCTGATTTGGCAGGACGAAGACCAACGCGTGACTATCAAGCCGCGCCCTCCCGTCGAACCATAAACAAAAAGTGCGCCGTGAGGCGCACTTTTGTTGGTCTGCGACGGGGTCTGCTTACTTACTTTAACTAGTCGTTAATACCGAACCGCGGGATGCTGGTGTACCCAACTTCCGCAAAGTCTTCTGAGAAGTCCGCTGGCTTGGTGGCCTCCAATTCCGCTTCGACGGATTTTTGGGGTTGCATGAAGAGGTCTAGTTTACCGCGCCGGGCGACGTCTTCCAGGTAAAGCCTGGTTTTATTCATGTCCTGGAATTCCTGGTTGTCGCGGTCAAACAGCACCACCAAGGCCATGGGATTGCCATTCTGGCCAATCCAAGTCTCGATCCAGTCTTTGACTGACTGCGGAATCTCCTTATTCCCATGCAATGAAAGCATGATAATATCTGCCGCAGCGGCTTGGCGTGCAGCAGTTTCTGTCAGGCTGGGGCATTCCAACGCGCTAAATTTCCAGACCTCATGGTCGAACTCAAAATCAGTCAATCGGTGAGTCAAGTAGTCGTAAACTTGCTTGGCCCGCTTCCCTGCAGCCAGATCCTCAAAGGCAATTACAACCTGGATCGTGCTCGTTATGTCGAGTTCCGTAGAACTCCGCGAGAACGGAAATAGCGTCGTTTGCATCCTGCAAACGTTAAAGAAGGATCGAAACGCCAAATATGGGGTGTTACCCTCAGCCGTTAAGGAGAGTTCTATCAACCGGAACACAGCCATCTTCGGACCGCGCGATTCCCAAAGTCCGGTTTATCCGCTATGCCTTTCGCAGGCGTTTGCTTCGTGGTTGGCTGAAAACTTCGCGAGCTTCAGGGCGACGTCCGGAGGCGGCAGCGGGAACATCCGACTTCCTCGCATGCGGATCCAAAACGACCTTGATGCACCCATTCCGCTTCTCGAGAAACATGGTGTAGGCGCTGGGTGCGCTTTCCAACCGCAACCGATGCGTGATCACAAATGAAGGATCGATTTCGTTCTGCTCAATTCGCTGCAGCAAGCGGGGCATATATTTGTGCATGTGAGTTTGGCCCATGCGCAGAGCCAGGCCTTTTGCAAAAGCGATGCCGAAGGGTACCTTGTCGATAACTCCACTGTATAGTCCAGGAATTGAAAGGACACCGCCTTTACGGCAAGCACGGATGGCTTGTCGCAAAACGTAAGGCCGGTCGGTTTCCAGTCGAAGGGACTGCTTCACATTATCGTAAGTCGACCCGTGTGCTTCCATGCCAACAGCATCTATGCATGCATCAGGCCCCCGGCCGCCTGTCATGTCTTTTAGGATCTCGTGAACGTCGTCGTCAGAAGAAACCGTGACAGCTCCACCTTCCTCAGCCATGCGCAACCTTTCCGCCACGTTGTCGATTGCAATGACCTTGCCCGCTCCCAAGAGGTAAGCACTGCGAATAGCGAACTGGCCGACGGGGCCGCAGCCCCAAACGGCCACGATTTGTCCCGGTTTAATGCCGCAGTTGTCGGCAGCCATGTAACCGGTGGGAAAAATGTCAGATAGAAAAAGCACCTGCTCATCACTCAGGTTGGTCTCAATCTTGAGCGGACCGACATCGGCAAAGGGAACGCGAGCGTACTGCGCCTGGCCCCCGGCGTACCCTCCATACAAATGGGAGAAACCAAAGAGCCCAGCTGTTTGGTAGCCGTTCATCTTGGCATTCACGGTGGCATTAGGGTTTGTATTATCGCAAAGGGACCACAACTCATTCTCGCAATAGAAGCAGTCACCGCAGGCAATGCAGAAAGGAACAACGACCCTGTCACCCGGTTTCAAGTTTTTCACGCCGGGGCCGACCTCCACCACTTCACCCATGAACTCGTGTCCCAGGATGTCCCCAGCCTTCATGCTGGGGACAAATCCATTGTAGAGGTGCAGATCGGAGCCGCAGATGGCGGTGGCGGTGATTTTTACAATGGCGTCGCGAGGGTTTAGTAGTCTCGGATCGGGCACAGTCTCCACCCGCACATCTTTTTTTCCATTCCAAATGACTGCTTTCATTTCCGTTTTCCTTTCCCTTGCTGCTCTTTCCCAACGGGCTGACCTTCAATCGTGGCGATCTCTCCTGTTTCCATCAACGCTTTGAATCGCATCAAATCGTCCTCCACCTGCATTTCCGGTTCCTCGCCCGTCATCTTGGCCACGAGCGCTCCCACCTTTCCAGCCGGAGGGATGTAATCCAAAGCCACTTTCACCACCGTGCCCTTCGCGACCCAGTTTTGCAGAGGCTCAAAGCGAATTGTGCCGGCATTTTCGATTCCTGAGTCATGGATGGTTCGCCAGGCAATCAACTCATTGGGGTGTTCGTTGATGATTTCCGAGTCCCATTCGACATTTTTGTCCCGCGGACCTTTCACGACCCAGTGAGAAACTTTGTTGGTTTTTGTCGTGATGGAAAGGATGTGCTGAGAGAACCGAGGAAGGTTTTCCAGGTTGCGCCAGAACTGAAAGAGTTCCTCGGGCGTTTTGTTGAGAATCGTGCAAGCCTTTACAACCTTTCGGCGCCCTTTATCGCCGCCTTTGAGCTGGGTGTGGCTCTTTGTTTGTGTTTTTGCCATTGTGCTTCCTCCCTTTCGTGCCGTTCTAGGTCCTCCGTTCAGTCAGTTTAGAACATTACGCAGCCCCGGCGTGTCATTCCATGAGGTGAAAGCCTCACGAGAGATGCGGATTTACAGGGAAATCGATGATTTGCCGATAATCCAGAATGAACGCGACTATAGTTTCGACAGGAAATGAGCCCTAAAATTGACGTCAGCCGCTTTGTTATGTAGCCTTGAAACTAAGCTTTTGACCCTTTGCGCGCGTGACTCGTTTTAATCACCGGAACACAATTGTTGAGCCTCGGTGATTAAAAGAAATCTCAGACCGTTGTACCTCATGAATCGCTCGCTCAAGTGTTGGATTTTCGGAAGTTTGGCTCTCCTGCTTTCTTTGATTGTGGGAACCCCGGTGCTTGCTCGCAATGGCGTGCCACCGCTTTCCCGTCGAGGCCTCGGAAAGCCCCTCGGTCAAGTCAGACAGCACGCGCTTCCGGCCACCGATGCCCAATTGCGTCTTCAGGAGGATAAAAGGCTGCCATCTACTCCGCTCCGATTCGCCATTGCACAAGCTGTCCAAATCACTCTCGATACCCACGGCACGTGGGAGAATGTTCCCGGGGGACGACTATGGCGGTTGCGTCTCCATTCGGCGGGAGCAACAGACCTGAATTTCGCTTTCACTACTTTTTGGCTCCCGGATGGGGCCACACTCCACATCAACTCGCTGGAGGAGGATTATTTTCAAGGGCCCTATACCTCCAAGGACAACAAGGCGAACGGGCAACTTTGGACCCCCGTAATTCCTGGCGGCAGTGCCTGGATTGAATTGTTTGTTCCAGCGGACGTGAAGGCGCAGCCAAGGGTGGTCTTGACGCAGGTGAATACAGGATACCGGGATATGTTCCGACGCGGGAAGGATGCAGCGCTGATTGCCGATGCCGGCCTGTGCGAAAACGATGTGGTTTGTCCGGCAGCTTCTCCCTGGACTAATGAGATTCGCAGCGTGGCTCGGTACAGCATCGCGGGTGTCGGGCTGTGCTCCGGCACTCTCATTTCGGATGCGGCAGGGGATCTCCGGAATTTTTTTCTTTCCGCAAACCATTGCCATGTGACTTCCAACAACGCCGCGAGCGTCGTGGTGTATTGGAATTACCAATCTCCGACCTGCGGAGCGCACTCGGGTGGTTCGCTATCGCAAAATCAGATCGGCACCATTTTTCGAGCGGCGAAGGCTGACGTAGATTTTTTGCTGCTGGAGTTGGAAGACGTCCCTGATCCCGCATTCAAGGTCTTTTATTCGGGGTGGGATCGCAGCGGCGCCCCGGTAAATGGGGTTGTCGGTATCCATCACCCGGACGGCGGGGTCAAGTCCATCAGCTTTTCGAGCAACGCGATTACCTCCGTAACAAGTTGCATTGCGCCGGGCACGGTCAATACGCATTGGCAAGTGGTCTGGAGCAGTGGAGTCACCGAGGTGGGCTCGTCCGGTTCAGGCATCTGGAATCCTGCCAACCATCGCCTGCTCGGGACCCTGTCGGGGGGGAATTCGGATTGCACCGATCCCACGGGACCGGACTGTTACGGGAAGTTCTCCGTGTCTTGGGGGAGCGGCGCCGCGGCAACAAACCGGTTGCGGGATTGGCTGGATCCGCTTAATACTGCCGTCAACTCGGTTCCCGGTGTCGACCCGGCTCAACGCTTCATTCCAATTGCGACTAGTTACACCCTCACGGCTGAAAGCTGTTCCAATAACGCAGTAGACCCTGGAGAAGCGGTGACGGTCCAGCTGGCCATCCAAAACCTTGGAACGATTGCAGCGACCAATGTGTTCGCAACGCTGCTGTCAACCGGCGGTGTGATGTTCCCCAGCGCGCCACAGAACTATGGAACAATCGCCGGTGGTGCCACCATATCTCGCGGCTTCACGTTTACGGCGAATGGAAACTGCGGGCAGATTATCACTCCAACCCTTCAGTTGCAGAGCGGTTCCAACAACTACGGAACAATCAGCTACAGCATTGGCTTGGGACAGACGAATCTAGCGTTCACTCAAAATTTCGATGGGGTCACCACGCCTGCCTTGCCGTCTGATTGGACGACGTCCGTTTCGAACGCAGGCATTGCTTGGTTAACGACCGTGGCCCAGCATGACACTTTGCCAAATTCGGTCTTCTCCCCTGATCAGGCTTCCAACGCTTACAGCCAACTCACGTCGCCCGCGTTCACGGTCGCGACAACGAATGCCCGGCTTGTATTCCGGCACAATTTCAACCTTGAAAACGGCTTTGACGGAGGAGCGTTGGATATTTCGATCAATAATGGACCGTTCAATGATATCGAGTTGGCTGGCGGCGTATTTCTGGCCAACGGCTACATTGACACCCTCGACTCAACTTCTTCCAATCCCCTCGCAGGACGTGCTGTTTGGACTGGGAACTCCGGCGGTTTCGTTACAACCGTTGTTCAGCTCCCGCCTGCCCCCCTGGGGGCACCCATCAAGCTGCGGTGGAGCCTGGGGTCGGATGGGTCTGTTGCGGGCGTTGGGTGGTATGTGGACACAGTGAAGGTTGAGGATGGCTATACGTGTTGCCAAAACTTAGTGCCTCCGACCATTGTGAACCCGCGCCGGAGCGCGGGGCAGTTAGCTTTCTCCTATAACACTGTCACAAACCAGACTTACGTTGTTGAATCCACACCGGTGCTTGGCAGCAATCAGGCTTGGACGGCGGTGAAGACTAATGTTGGCAGTGGAGCGCTGCAATCGTTTACCAATACCGTTCCTGGGCCACAACAGTTCTTCCGGCTACGAACGCAGTAATGGGCTGCTGGCGGCTTACGCCACACCAGTAATCTTCCGGTAAATATCACCTTCGTTGAGCGTGGGGCGCTCGGGGCGCCCTTTGTATTTGTAGATCAGCTTCATGTGATCCAGGCCCAATAGATAAAGCACCGTGGCGTGCAGGTCGTGGACGTGGAGACGATCTTCGACCGCGTGCAGCCCGACTTCATCCGTGGATCCAATGGTTTGGCCGCCTTTAACGCCACCGCCGGCCATCCACATCGTGAAGCCAGTAGGATTGTGATCGCGTCCGTCGCCTTTTTCGGACATCGGCGTGCGGCCGAACTCGCCGCCCCAGATGACCAGCGTGGAATCGAGGAGGCCGCGGGACTTAAGATCTTTGAGCAGGCCGGCAACTGGCTTGTCCATGGAACGGCACATCTCCGGGTGATTCTTTTCGATCTTTTCGTGGGCATCCCACTTGTTCCCCGCGCCGTGGTAAATCTGGACAAAGCGCACGCCGCGTTCCACCAGGCGGCGGGCCAATAAACAATTGCGGCCCATGTTCACGGTTTCTTTTTTATCGAGACCGTAAAGCAGCCGGGTCGCTTCCGTTTCTTTGGAGACGTCCACGGCTTCCGGGGCGTGCGACTGCATGCGGAAGGCGAGTTCATAAGCCGCAATGCGCGCATCGAGTTCCGTTTGCTGCGAACGGCTCAAGGCGTGCTGACGATTCAGTTGACCGAGAAAATCCAGCTTCGTGCGTTGCTGCCCCACGCTGATTTCGTCCGGCGGATTCAGGTTGGAAATCGGTTCAGCACCACCGGTAAATCGTGTGCCCTGATATATTGCGGGCATGAAGCCGGCCCCCCAATTGCGCGGACCGTTGACCACCGTGGCATTGTTGTCCTGCATCACCACAAAGGCC
>JAQGOV010000209.1 GCA_028293425.1 Verrucomicrobiales bacterium | reverse complement strand
TTTTTTGATTATGGCCTGGGTGGCAAACCCCTTCGCCTACATTGCCATGAACACGGTTATCCCGCTGCTGCCGGATGTGGCCGCCAAGCTTCGACTCTCCACTGAGGCGGCTGGCTTCCTGGGCTCCATTTGGATGTTCGCGCGGTTGGGCGCCTTCTTCGTCCTTTGGCGCTGGGAGGGCTGGCATTATCGGTTCAATTGGCTTGTCGGCGCTTTCGTGCTCATGGTGGCCAGCTTCACATTCCTTCTGCTTTCACCGACGGTGGCCGCAGTGGTGCTCGCTCAGATTGTTTTTGGCCTCTGCGTTGGACTCATTTACTATTCGTCACTGTTCTACGCTATGGATGTAGGTGAAACTAAAGGCGAGCATGGCGGCTTCCATGAAGCTCTGATCGGCATCGGGCTGTTCGCAGGTCCTGCCTTGGGCGCCGGTTCACTTTGGATGATGCCGGATGCTACTCGTACCGGTATTTGGAGCGTGAGCGCTCTGCTTGCGACAGGGTTGATAACGCTCATTGCAATTTATTCCCGTACGGTTTTACGTCATGAAAAGTAATGGTCTTATTCTCTGCTTCGGTGAAATCCTGTGGGATTGTTTGCCGCGCGGGCTCTTTCCCGGCGGAGCGCCCATGAATGTCGCTTACCACTTGCGTCGCCACGGAGTGAACGCGTTGCCTGTTACGGCGATCGGCAAGGATATCCTTGGCGCGGAGCTCCTGCGTCGTTTGAAAGGCTGGGGCGTTGACACGAGGTACGTCACAACGCTTCCTGCCAAACCGACCGGGACCGTCCAGGTTGAGTTAGACAAATCGGGAAAGCCACATTACGAGATTGTGGAGCGCGTGGCGTGGGACCACATCCCGGTCTCGCCACGGTTGCTTGCGCAAGCTCGTTCCAGCAAAGCGATTGTTTTCGGCTCCCTGGCACAACGCACGCCGCACAATCGCAAGCAGCTCGCCAGAATCCTCGAAGCGGCCCGGGAACCCTGGAAAGTTTTCGACATCAATTTGCGCCCGCCCTTCGACGATTTGAAACTGGTTCGAGCCCTGATGCGCCGCTCCAATTTGATCAAACTCAACGACGAGGAACTGGGTCGTTTTTCAAACCGTAAACTGTCCCCGACCCAACTCGAAGGCGCCGCACGGAAGCTCGGTGCCGAAGCGGCTTGCGAGCGCATCTGTGTGACCGCTGGGCCTCATGGGGCGGGCTTGCTTTGGGATGGAAAGTGGTATTGGGAAAAGGCGCGAAAGATCCAGGTAAAGGATTCCGTCGGGGCAGGGGACTCATTCCTTGCGTCGCTCCTGCATAGTTTACTCTTTGCGGAAACGCCGGTGCGGCATTCGCTGGCGAAAGCTTGTCGGCTCGCCGAATTTGTTGCTTCCAGCGACGGAGCAACGCCGGCTTACGACGTTCATTGAAACGGAGCACGAGTGGTTTTTGCGGTTACTTTGTCGATAAAATGCGCCGAGGAACCGTTTTTGGAGCTGAATTCTCCAATGTTTCCGCGCTGCAGGATTCCCGCCTTTACTGCCCTATTTTGTCCCCCTTGGGCTTGCCTGAGCCCTGTTTTCCGCCCATGCTTTAGCCAATGAGTACAAATCTTCTCGCGGGTAAATTGGGTGTGGTTTTTGGAGTGGCGAACAAGCGCTCGATTGCCTGGGCCATCGCTCAGGCATGGCATAAAGCAGGGGCCACGCTGGCCTTCACCTATCAGGGCGAACGCTTAAAAGAAAACGTGGAGGAACTCGCCGGCACCTTCGGGTCGGACACACTCATTCTGCCTTGCGACGTCACCAAAGATGAAGACATTGCGCGGGTCTTCACCGAAGTGGGTGGAAAGTTCGGCAAGCTGAACCTGTTGCTGCATTCCGTGGCGTTTGCTCCCAAGGATGCCCTGGAAGGAGAATTCGTTAACACCAGCCGCGAAGCCTTTCGCATCTCTCACGACATCAGCGCCTACTCCCTTGTTGCCCTGGCCCGCGGTGCGGCGCCTTTGATGACGGAAGGTGGCAGCATCGTCGCCATGAGTTATTATGGGGCCGAAAAGGTAGTGCCGCACTACAATGTTATGGGCGTAGCAAAAGCGTCCCTCGAAGCGAGCGCTCGCTACCTGGCTTATGATTTAGGACCCAAGAAAATCCGTGTCAATTGCATCAGTGCCGGCCCGGTGAATACCCTTGCCGCGCGTGGCATCTCCGGGTTTAGCGAAATGCTCAAGCATTACGAAGCCCATGCGCCACTCAAACGGAATGTTCTTCCGGACGAACTGGGCGCCACCGGCACGTTTCTGGCCAGTGACGGCGCGGCAGCAATCACCGGGCAAACTCTCTATGTTGATTGCGGCTACCAGATCATGGGAATGTAAGACTTGTCAGGATTTGAGCCGCGCAAAAACACTGGTGCACGGCTCGAAAATAAGTATGTTTTGCGAACATTTTATATGCAAAAACTCTGTTCACTCTTTGCCCTGGCCACGACGCTGATTTTGTCATCCCCCGTTTTCGGCCAAATGCCAAACGCGGGTCAGACGCCGGGTTTGAACGCAGCCATGACGAAGCTCTTTGGCGACGTGACTGCCTTCTCCTCCAAAGCCACTGTCCGGCTTTTGGACAAAAGCCAAAAAGAGACCATGCTCATGCCGCTCGCTTTTGCACTGCTCGATGGAAAAATTCGAGCAGAAATCGACCTCACTCAAATCAAGAGCAAGGACATCCAACCGGAAGCAATGGCTATGTTTAAGCAAATGGGCATGGATAAAATGACCACTATTATCCGCCCGGACCGCAAAACGACCATGGTTGTTTATCCCTCCATGCAAGGCTACGCGGAGGTGCCCATGTCCAAGGAAGACGCGGCGGCCTCAGGCAAAGATTACAAAATCACATCGACTAAACTCGGCAACGAAACAGTCGACGGCCATCCATGTGAAAAGCAAAAGGTGTTGGTGACAGGAGACAATGGAGAAAAGCACGAAGCCTTGGTCTGGAAAGCCACGGACCTCAAGAACTACCCCATTCAAAAGCAAAATCAGCAGGGAGATGGCGCGGTCGATATGAATTACCGCGAAGTATCCACAGCCAGACCG
>JAQGOV010000208.1 GCA_028293425.1 Verrucomicrobiales bacterium | reverse complement strand
CACAGCCACATGGCATTTTGGCGGCGCGGCCAAAGACGAACTTTGCCATGCCGTCTTTCACATCGCCTTTGGTTCCAAAGATTTTCTGGAGAGCTTCGGCGGTGATGCTGCTGGGAGACGGAATCTGACCGGCGAATGAGTCTGACGGTGGTGGATTCTGCGACCGGACTTCTTTCACCTTGGCCAAAGCGGCCTTCACACCCTGGGCCAGAGTCTCCGTTTTCCCTTCGCCGCCGATGTGCATGAAGTAAACTTTGGGATTGTCGTAGAAGAAATGGTTGTGCAACGCCGTGACCTGCAGGCCGTTCTCCAGTGCTGCGCTCATGACGGGATTCACTTCATCCTGAAACAAAACCAGGTCGCCCATGACCATGCTTTGTGCTTTCATGCCCGCCTTGAAGGCGGCCCAGGAGGTCAGGCCCATAAAGGGAGGCATCTGCCATTTATCGACGCTCACCTTCACGTCATTGCGCGGGCTGCTGACTTTGAAGACACCTTCCTCGGCGTTCATCTTGCCCGAGAGACCGGTAATCGTTTGGATAGCGTTCGTATCAAGTTCCCGTTCAGCAGCACCGGCCCAAAGAAAGGGAGAACAGAGCAGAGCGAGAATAACGGTCGTTTTCATGTGACACAGGGAGAATGATTTCAACAAATCTGTTTGAGCCATGTCTGGCAATGTAAGGTTGGGCAGGTTTGATTCAAGTTGAATTACCTGTCACCTGTTCGCTAGCCAGCGCGTTTGCCCGAACAAATCCAAGACCAAACTAGTGTGGAGACAGTGATGAGGGCCGCGCCCAGGTAGATAGACCGCCAAATCCACTGAGTTGCCGGAGGGAGATGCTCGAAGGTGGCGAGGAATCCGAACATGCAAAACGAAAGAACGGGCAGTGCCAGAAGAGTAATGATAAATTTTTTCATCTATTTCGTAACTGATATTACCTCCGGGCTTCGAAAAATGAGTAATCGATTATTTCAAAACCCCCATCGATTTTAATAATGGAGCGACGCTCCGGGGCCTGAGCTCCATCCGAGCGAATGGTTGTGTGCTCCTTCCGAATCATGTATTTGTTCCAAGCAATGGCCGATTCGATGAAAAATCAAAAGTCCGAAGGAAGCCTGACGCTGTCCCATCCAACTTTTTTGGAGGCTTTCAAATTTTGGGTGAAGCTTGGCTTTATCAGCTTCGGTGGTCCGACGGGGCAGATCGCCATTATGCACACGGAGCTGGTGGAGAAGAAGAAATGGATCAGTGATAACCGGTTTCTTCATGCCCTCAATTACTGCATGCTGCTGCCGGGGCCGGAGGCGCAGCAACTGGCGATTTACGTTGGCTGGCTCTTGCACCGCACCTGGGGCGGAATTGTGGCAGGGGCCTTCTTTGTGATTCCATCCATGTTCATTCTTTGGGCGTTGAGCTACGTTTATGTCACCTTCGGAACAGTGCCCTGGGTGGCAGCAATTTTTTACGGTTTGAAACCGGCGGTGCTGGCGATTGTGGCAGGGGCGGTTATTCGGATCGGGAAGAAGGCCATCAAGAATGAAGTGATGTGGGCGCTGGCGGGTTTAGCATTCGTCGCCATTTTCTTTTTCAAGATTCCTTTTCCGATCATTATTTTGGCTGCCGCTCTGATTGGTTACCTCGGAGGGAAGGTGTGGAAAGAAAAGTTTCTGGTGATTGGCGGTCATGGGGCCAAGCCAGGGGCCCAACATTCCACCGTGATCAGCGACGAGGCCGAATCGCCAGCTCACACCAAGCCTTCGCTGATCCGAGCCGTGAAGGTTTGCCTGGTTTGCGGGCTCTTGTGGTGGGTGCCAATCTTTTTGCTCGGCACCTGGCTGGGGCGGGGACATGCGCTTATCCGCGAAGGTTTGTTTTTCAGCCAAGCGGCGATGGTCACCTTCGGGGGCGCGTATGCCGTTTTGCCGTATGTTTCACAGCAAGCGGTGGAAACTCACCATTGGCTCAACGCAGGGCAAATGCTGGACGGGCTCGGGCTGGCCGAAACCACGCCGGGGCCATTGATCATGGTTCTGCAGTTTGTCGGTTTTCTCGGCGGATGGAATCAACCAGGCGGCTTCTCGCCACTCCTGGCTGCAACCCTCGGGGCATTGGTGACGACGTGGGTCACGTTTGTCCCGTGTTTTCTGTGGATCTTTCTGGGAGCGCCGCACATCGAACAATTGCGGGGCAACGAAAGCCTCACGACGGCTTTATCGGCAGTGACCGCGGCGGTGGTGGGTGTGGTGCTGAACCTGGCGGTCTGGTTCGGATGGCATGTCCTTGTTCCGGAAGGAAAGGGCCTGGATTGGTTTGCCGTGGCGGTGAGCACCGTGGCGTTTGCCGGCATTATCAAGTGGAAATGGGACATCATCCCAGTGGTGCTAGGGGCGGGCCTGGTGGGGCTTGTCTACCGGATGCTGGCGGGGTGAGGGGGCAAGCGGGAAGCGGGCGGAGGAGGCTTCCGGGAGTCCGGTCAGCTCTCCTTCAGTTCACGAATGAGTGCAAGGGCAAGGACGATTGCACCGATTAGGGTTGAGCCGAATCGTCTTCGGTGGCTGCATCGTCATCTGCTTCAGCACCGCTCAAAAAGGCGTTCAACACATATTGAGCGACTTTGTGGCCGAGCTTTTGGCCTTCGAAATTGTCGAAGGAATAGTGGATGCCACCGTAGATACGGCTCAGGCCGTTTTCGTCTTCGATCTGGCTGAGATGGCGAACTGTTCTGGCAGGTTCACCCGGGGTGGTGGTGTGCAGGGTGAGGGAGACGCTGTTCCCAAAGAAGGCCTTCAGGACATCCACCCCGGCGTTCACGGTGCCACTATGGCCGCTGGGATAGGAGGAATGGGACGGAGTCACGAGAAAGGGCGACCAGCTCGCATAATTATTCCGGACTACGCCGTCCGTGTCCGCATTCAACGCGGTGATTGGCCGCCAGAATTTGTAGGTGTACTTGGCTTCCCAAACGGCGATGCGAGCGTCGGCTATGGCGACGTCGGTGAGGAGGAAGAGCAGCGCATTGGCTTCCAATGGCAAGCGAGACTTGGCAGAAAGAAGTCGTGCCGCTTCATTGACCAACAATTCCGCGTCCTGCTTATAGAATTGCGCAATGTGCACCTGCTCGGGGCTGCGAGTGGAACTGGTGGCGCTCCCGATGTTCCGAACTTCTTCCAAAGCCTTCAAGTACTGCGTGCTCCCGACCTGGGGCGGAGGTGATGGCCTGAACAAGTCATTGGAAGGCAATACAAACGGGGTAAGATCGCCCCACTGCTCATTGATCCCAGGC
>JAQGOV010000203.1 GCA_028293425.1 Verrucomicrobiales bacterium | reverse complement strand
ACAGAATAAATAAAATCGGTTTGATGCTCGGGCACAAAACCGAGTTTTTGGCGGCCATCGCCAAGACCCACGCCATAAATGCCGCCGGAACCCAGCGCAACCATGGCCTGAAAGGCCTGCATGCCCTTGTCCTGCTTAGTCTCCTCAACGTGGAGCCAACTATAGATCCGTTCCGAGCGCATTGGATTATTGTATAGAAAAACACTGATAGCGATCATGCCTAAAATGAGCGGAGGCAGAAAAAATCTCCATCGAATGCCAGCTACCAGCAACATGACACTGCTGACACAGGCCATGAGCATCGAGGTTCCGACATCTGGTTCCAAGAACAAGAGTCCAATTATCGCCCCGATAAACGCGCCCGGCAGCACCATTCCTCTCCAAAAGGTGCCCATCTGCCTTTGAAAACGTTCACCATACCAGGCAATAACGATGATCAGACAGATTTTGGCCAATTCGGAAGGCTGGATCGTGATCGGTCCTGCTTTAAGCCATCGACTGGCTCCTTTCACCCTGGTGCCAATTCCCGGAACTAAAACCAACAGCAGCAGCAAGGCCACCCCACCCAACATGGTCCAGGGCACCCAAGGATGTTTCTTGAGCAAGCGGTAGTCTCCCATGGTTGCAAGCCAGCAGACGAGAAATCCGACAATGCACCAAATGGGTTGAAGCAGCAGATACTTGGGAGTGACTGCCTGGCCGGTGCTGGCGCTAATCAGCATCACCATGCCCAAAGCAAGCAGGGCAGTGACGCAAAAGAATAAAATGATGCTGGCGATCTTCATGGCTAACCTTGGCTTAACAAACGAGGCAAAAAGGGAGTGGGTGGCGAATCTTGCTTTCGCCACCCGATAATAAAGGAATATCCAATTCGCTCGGCGCTCCGGGCTGAGGAGGCCCGGCTACAACCAATTTATTGGGCCGGCGTCCCGGTCGGAGCAGGCGTCGGGATTGGTGTCGGAGCTGGGGTTGCTTCCGGGGCTGGAGCGGGCGCTGAAGTTGCAGCGCCGTTGCTCTTGGCCGGGATTTTAAGCTTTTGGCCCACTCTGAGAGAACCAGTTTTCAACCCGTTAGCTGCCTTGATGGCGTTCTGGCTAACACCATATCGCTTGGCCAAGCCCCAAAGGGTATCGTTGTTTTTCACAACGTGAACGGTTTCGCTGCCCGCGGCCATGGTTGTCGCCCCGCCGGCTGCAGTTCCTGCTGGAACAGCAGAGCTCCCGGTGGAAGCAGGCACTTTAATCCGTTGGCCAATCTTCAGCTTGGAAGATTGCACGCCAGGATTGGCGTCGGTAATGGCTTTAATGCTGGTATTGTACTTCTTGGCTAGGCTGCCAAAGGTGTCACCCTTCACGATGGTATGCTCACCGGAGGTAGCAGTGCTAACTCCCGTATCCACCGGGGCAGGAACGGGCGCAGGCGCGGGGCTCGGATTGGTTGGCAAAGCCGGCGGCGCAACATTGGATGGCGGAGGTGTTACCTGGCCTTGGGCGTAATTATTCGCTGGAGGGGTGACGGAGTTACCATTGGGTGCCACCGGAGTCGAGTTCGAATCCTGCAAAGGCGGAATGGACGCGTTGTCCACAGGAGGGTTGCCTGGATTACTTGCGGCGTCTGTGTTCGAAGTTTTCTTGCAGCCGGCCATCAGCAAAGCGCCTAGCAGCACAACATGGATGGCTAAGATGGTAAAAACGGCAATGCGGACGTGGGACTTGCCGCGACTATCCGGCAAACTGCCCTGTGGGATCAATGGGTTGGGTGTGTTCATTTGTTGTTCAACGGCGCTGCTCAGCGTCCTTTCTTGAGTTCTTGTTCGTTTCACGTCCCGGGTTTTTCCTCAAAAAACCTGGGACGATAATGATTCTATTTCAGTTTTGTTACTTCAGTTAGACGGTTCGGTTGCTCTTCCCGCTCCGCGGGATTGACGCCTTTGCCAGCGCCCTTCAAATTCATGACAGCCTGCCTAAACACCTCGCCCCGATGCTGATAATTCTGAAACTGGTCAAAACTCGAACAGGCGGGTGAAAGCAAAATAACGTCACCAGCAGCCGCGTGTTTTGCGGCTTCCGAAACTGCTTCTAACAACGAATCCATTTGGGTGCAAGGAGTAAAAAGGCTCCAGGCTGCGCGGATTTTGTCACGGGTTTCACCAATCAGGAGTGCTCCTTTAACTCTTTGGGAGAGTAGAGGCCCCACATCGTGGTATTCAAAGCCCTTGTCCTTCCCTCCGGCGATGAGCCACACATTGGGATCGCCCGCCCTGACGAAGGGCATCGAGAGCAACGCCTTTTGCAAGGCGTCAACATTCGTCGCTTTGGAATCGTTTACGTACTTCACACCGTTCACTTCCGCTACTAACTCGCAGCGGTGTGGGGCTGGAGCGTAGGTTGTGAGCGTCTCCACCATCGACTCCAGCGGGATGCGGAGAATTTTTCCTACAGCCAATGCCGCCATCAGATTCTCAGCATTATGTGGGCCGAAAATGCGGCATTGGTCCATATTTAAGAGGGGTCCCGACCATCCGTCCATCCGCCCCATGATCATGCCCCGCTCCAAAAAAAGGTCCGCTCGGCGGTTATTCGAGCTGTAAGTAATGACCTTTGACGGGATTTCAACCTTCAGGGACCGGAGGTAAGCCAAAGCCTCCGATTGCACAATCGCCCAGTCAAAAGCCTGCTGGTTCTGAAAGATCCGAGCTTTAGCGCGAGCGTAATCAGCCATGTTCGGGTATCGATCCAGGTGGTCCGGCGTAATATTTGTCAGGACGGCGATGGCCGGTCGGAAATATTCAATGGTTTCCAGTTGAAACGAGCTGACTTCAAGGGTCAGGAAATCGAGTTCCCGCGTTTTCTCAACGATCCGGCAGACCGGGGTACCGATGTTGCCGGCAGCCAGGGTCTTAACCTGGTGCTGACGAAGCAGCCGTTCCACCAGCTCCGTGGTGGTTGTTTTGCCATTGGTTCCCGTGATGGAAACGTTCAGACAGAGCGAGTGCTGATAACCAAGCTCAAATTCCCCAATGCAAGGCACCTTGGCCTCGCGAAGCGTCGCAAAGATAGGATTTTGAGAGGGCACTCCCGGACTGATAACAGCCAAATCGAAATGTCCTGCTGGAACAGTTTGGGCACCCAGTTCCACCACCACTCCCTGTCGGCGCAACACTTCTGCATCCTGACGCAACTGAGGATTGTCCGCGGTGTCCAGCGCAAGCACATTGGCGCCCTTCGAGCGCAAAAGCTCGCTGGCAGCCACTCCGCTGAGCCCTAAACCGAGCACCAGCACTTTTTTGTTTTCTAACGCAACCATCTTAAAGAGCGCCTAGTATAATGAAACCTACCGAATCTTCAACGTGCCAAGCGCCACAACACCAAAAACGATGCACAAAATGTAAAAGCGCGTCACAACTTTGGACTCATGCCAACCCAACTTCTCGAAATGATGATGGAGCGGGGCCATGAGAAAAACGCGCTTCCCCTGCCCTGTCCGTTTACGAGTCCACTTGAAATAGGTGGTTTGGATCATAACCGAGAGCGCTTCGGCCACGAACACCCCGCCTGCAATGACGAGCAGAAGCGGCTGGTGAATCAGAACAGCGATAATTCCCAAAGCACCGCCCAGAGCAAGCGAACCCGTGTCACCCATGAAAATCTGCGCCGGGTGACAATTGAACCAAAGGAAGCCCAGGCCTGCGCCGATCATCGCGGCACAAACGACCGTCAACTCACCGGCCCCGGGCACATATGGAACCTGCAGGTACCTGGCCACCTGCACATTCCCGGCGACGTAGGTCAGCACGAGGAACACAAACGAGACAATCAGGGTGCAGCCAATTGCCAACCCGTCGAGGCCGTCGGTCAAATTAACTGCGTTGGAGCTGCCAACGATTGTCAGGGCCGCAAGCACCAGGCCCACAACAGTCCCGATCGTGCCGGTTAGAACCGGGTATTTCATGAAAGGCACCATCACGTCGGAAATAAGATTCCTGGTTGCTGGAACGCGCCACAGATAAACAGCGATGAAAATTGCGAGAATGCCTTGCACCCAAAGTTTCACATGGGAGGCTGCACCCTTATTGCTTTGCTGCATGATCTTGGCGTAATCGTCATAAAAGCCGAGTCCCGCCAGCACCAGGACGGACAGCAGCGTCAGTTGAACCAGGGTGTTCCACTGTGCCCAGAGAAGCGCCGTGGCATCCATGATCGTGATGACCAGGAATCCACCCATGGTGGGAGTTCCCCGTTTATTAACGGTCCGGCCCATCATGCCGCCAGCTTCTTCGGCTTTGTCCACGTAGTGCTGTCCAAATTTCAAGCGTTTGAGCCACGCGATGATTTTGGGCCCAAGCCACAAGCTCAGAACCATCGCGGTCAATGCTGCTCCCGCGCTGCGGAAGGTGATGTAGCGGAATAGCCGCAAGAAAGAGAGGGACTCCCCCCAGCTTGTGCCGGCTGAAACCTCTAGCAAATATTTGCTTAGGTAAAAAAACATTTTCAGTCGTGCCGATATCGCGGCATAAATCTGTTATCCGAGAGGGAATCGGCTCTTTTCTTTCCCACTAAACGGATCAGGAACTCGGGCGATTGGTTCACTGCTTCGCCGAGAACCTTTCGAACTTCTTCTTGCTTGCTGCGAACAGCCTTTTTCAATCCCGGACCTTTGGGTTTTTGCTTCATGATTTTTCAATGGACATCAATGCTGCACTCACACGCTCCAAACCTGCGGCACGGGAAGCTTTCAACAGGAGGGCATCCCCCGGTTTGACCACCGCCCTCAGGTGCTTCGCAGCCGCAACCGCATCTTCGCAGATCCAAACGTTGGAAAGTCCGCCTTCACGGGCGGAAGCTGCCGTTTCCGCCGCTGCCGGGCCCACGGCCACGAGGCTATCGATCCCGAGTTCGGCGGCAAATCGCCCGATTTCACGATGAGCTGGAGCCGTCTCTGAGCCCAGTTCCGCCATCTCTCCCAGCACCGCCACCCGTTTGCCTTGGCAAGGAAAGTCCCGCAAAGTTTGCAAGGCGGCCCGCATCGAATCGGCGTTCGCATTGTACGCGTCATCCAACAGGTGGATGCCGTTAAATTCCCTGATTTGGAGCCTCATTTTCGCGGGCTTGCATTCAGCCAGGCCCGATCGAATTTCGGCTGGGCTAAGCCCCATCTCAGCGGCCACCGCCATGGCGAGGAGCGCATTGGTTACCTGGTGGCGTCCAATCAAACTGATCCGATATTCACCAGAATATGCGGCCGTTGGCGCCTTCACATCGAAAGTGTTCCCGCTTACGTCCATTTGAATATGGGAAGCGCGCCAATCATTCCCCTCCGAAAAACCCGCGCGCACCACGGCACCACGGCAGCGACGGGCGATTGGCGATGTCCATTCGCTGTCACCGTTCGTAAAAAATCTGCCATTCACGGGCGTCATTTCGGCCAGGAACCCTTCTTCCTGCGCCACCCCGGCCAGGTCCTGAAAAAATTCAAGATGTTCACGACCGATGCTGGTTAGGACGCACATCCGGGGCTGAACCATCGCCAGCAGGGGCTGCAATTCCCCATGATGATTCGTTCCCACTTCGAGGACGGCGGCTTTATGCTGGCTGGTCAGTTTCAAGAGTGTCAGGGGAACGCCAATGTCATTGTTGAAGCTTGCCTCGCTCCAAAGGGTTGAAAGCTTTTGTTTCAGCAGGGTGGCCAGGATTTCTTTGGTCGTGGTCTTGCCATTGGATCCCCCCACCGCGATCCCTTGGACCGGGAAATCCGCCCGGTAACGAGCGGCCAAGGCGCCGAGAGCTTTGCGAGTGTCATCAACGGCAATCACAGCGCATGAGAGCTTTCGAGCCTTGTTCCTGTTGACGACCACCGCACCCGCGCCCTGCTGAACGACCTGCTCAAGAAAATTGTGGCCATCAAAACGCTCGCCAGCCAAAGCGAGGAACAATGTGCCCGGCTGCACTTGCCTGGAATCAGTGGTAAAACCATTGACCATCGCTTCCGGCGTGCCGTGAACTACCTGGCCGCCGCAAGCCACGCTCATAAATGCCAAGGATCGCGGCTCCATCTATACAGCTTGGTCGCGATAGCCTAGGGCTTCCAGGGCTTCCTGTGCATAAACCCGGTCGTCAAAAGGCACCACCGTGTCTTCAAATTCCTGGTAAGTCTCGTGGCCCTTGCCGGCGATCAGCACCACGTCGCCCGGCGCCGCTTTGGCTAGGATTAAACCGATTGCCCGGCTGCGTTCCAATTCCACTGAGTAGCCGCTCACGCGAACCGATTTATAACCCTCCTCGACCTGGGCCGCAATTTTATCGGGCAATTCTTTGCGTGGATTATCACTGGTGATAATTGTAAAATCGGCCAGCTCAGCCGCGACCTGTCCCATGCGTGAGCGTTTGCCAGCGTCCCGGTTGCCGCCGCACCCGAAAGTGAGGAGGACGCGCCCTTTGCAAATCTCGCGCACGGTCTTCAAAACATTCGCGAGAGCATCATCGGTATGAGCGTAGTCCACATACACGCCGAAGGGCTGCCCCAAGGTCACCATTTCCAACCTGCCGGGAACAGGGGGAACTACGTTCAAGGCTCCCTGGATTTTCAGAACATCCACATTTAATGCCAGGCAGGCTCCGACAGCCGCGAGCGCATTATAAATATTGTGCCGGCCGATCAGGGGAAGATGCACCGGAAATTTTTGCGTGGCCGTTTCCACGACAAACCGAGATCCATCTTTGCCCAATTGAATTTGAGTCGCGCGCAGTTTAGCAGCCTTTTCCAACCCGTAAGTCAGGTCGACTTCCGCGTTGCCCGTATCACCCGCCAGCCGCGCCCCATAGTCGTCATCAATATTGATGACTTTGACACCCTTTTTCGCGCTCTCCGCCCAGTCGGTAAAAAGCTTTTTCTTGGAGGTGAAATAGTTCTCCATCGTCCCGTGGTAATCCAGATGGTCACGGGTAAGATTGGTGAAAATAACCACATCGAAGTCCACTCCGAGCACTCGTTTCTGTTCGAGTGCGTGAGAACTTACCTCCATGACGCAGGCCTTGCATTCGGCCCGAAGCATCTGGGCCATCATTTGCTGCACTTCCAGGGACTCGGGGGTTGTGCGATGGGCGGGAATAATGCGTTCGCCGATTTCGTAGCGCACTGTTCCCATCAAGCCAGTCTTAATCCCGGCGGCCTCGAGGATCGCCTTGATGAGGAAGGTCACGGTTGTTTTGCCGTTGGTGCCGGTCACGCCGATCACCTTGAGGCGGGCACTGGGATTGGCGTAATAAGATGTCGCGGCACGGGCCATTGCCTCGCGAACATCGGTTACTTTAATCCTGGTGGCGCGGTTGGACATGGAACCGCTTCGTTCGCAAATAATCGCGGAAGCTCCGCGCTCAATGGCCGTGTCAATAAACTCGTGCCCGTCGGTGTTCTGGCCAGGAATAGCTACAAAGACCATTCCAGGAGTGACCCGGCGCGAATCGTAAGTGATACCCGTGACCGCGCGGTCGAGCGAGCCTTCGACTCGCGAGGCCGGCATCGAGCGGACAAGTTCCTTTAGAATCATGGATGTCCTGCAGGGTTAAGGGTTAACGGAGCAGCGGAGGCGGTGTTCACCCGCGGGACTGCGGCCGTGGATGCAATCACATCCTCGGCCGGAGCTTCTTCGTGATCCGGCTTAATTTTCAGGTAGTTTGCCACTTGGTCGGCAATTTCCTTAAAGAACGGTGCGGCGGTTTGGCCGCCATAATGACCATTTTTCGGCTCATCCAAAACCACTGAGATACAAATCTCAGGAGCATCGGCAGGGAAGAAACCGATAAATGAAGAGAAATACTTGCCTTCCAGGTAGCCTTTACCGCCCGCTTTCTGAGCAGTGCCCGTTTTTCCCGCCACGGTGTAATGTTCCATTCGGGCCTTTTCCGCCGTGCCGGTTTTCGTCGGCACCTTTTTGAGCGCTTGGACTGTTTCGCGAGCGGAAGCTTCGCTGATAACTTGCCGGACCATCTGAGGATGATTACGCACAAAAATTTGCCCGTTCTGGTCCTGTATACGATCCAGCAATATCGGGCGCATTAACCGTCCCCCATTAGCAATAGCGCACATAGCCATCATCATCTGAATCTGAGTCACCGAGATCCCCTGCCCCATCGGGATACGGGTTATCGCCAACTTGTCCCAGTTCTTAACATTGTGGAGAATCCCGACGCCTTCCCCACCTAAGCCTACCTCGGTTTTAGCCCCAAAGCCAAAATCCTGGATATATTGATAAAGCCGCTCTTCGCCCAGCTTCAGGCCAATTTTTGCCGCTCCAATGTTCGAGGATTTCATGATGATGTCCTCAATGGGCATTACACCGTAACTTTCATGGTCCTTCAAAATTTTTCCCATATAAAGGAAACGGCCGCCTTCGCAGTCGAAGGTGTCGGTAAATTTTATCACTCCTTCGTTG
>JAQGOV010000104.1 GCA_028293425.1 Verrucomicrobiales bacterium | reverse complement strand
GCTTGGCTTGTCGCAGGTGGAATTTCTTGATGCGCTTCCAGAGCCCTCGAGCCTTTTTCGGGAAGCGGACATTTTTCTCCTGAGCTCAGATCATGAGGGCACTCCCAATGTGGTGCTTGAGGGGATGGCCTCAGGGCTTGCAGTTGTGGCCACATCGGTCGGAGGCACCACGGAGATCATTCAGCAGGGAAAAACGGGACTCCTCGCTGCTCCCGAGGACGAGAAAACGCTTGCCGAAATGGTTGGGCAGCTTGTTGAAAATGGGCCTTTACGTGAGACCTTGGGGAGAGCGGCCAGGTGTTATGTAGAGGAGCACCACGCAGTGCATCACCTCCCGGAAATGCTTTCTGGTCTTTATCAAACGGTGCTGGGTTGAGCGAGTAGCGGTTCGGCCGGACTGAAGACGCCGTCTACGGAATGGCGCAAAGAGAAGAAATTTTTGGAAGAGGTTTCATCAATGAATGCTGAAACATCATTACAATCACCAGCAGTCTCGGTCATAGTGCCCTGCCGCAATGAGGGCGGCCATATTGAGCATGCCCTCCAAACTATTTTGCGTCAGCAGGCGCCGCCCGGCGGGTTCGAAGTGCTCGTGGCCGACGGGATGAGCACGGATCAGACCCGAGTCGTTCTCGAACGTTTCGCGGCCAATCATCCAAGCCTCAAGGTGATTGATAACCCGGGCAAATTTGTTTCCCCTGGGCTCAATCTTGCAATCCGCGCGGCGCGGGGGGAGATCATTGTCCGGATGGACCTGCACACGGAGTATGCTCCGGATTATATCCTGGAATGCATCTCAACCTTAAAGCGCACTGGCGCGGACAATGTGGGCGGCCCCGCACGGACACGCTCCAAAAGCTATCTCCAGGCAGCCATCTGCACCGCCTACCATTCGGCTTTTTCCTGTGGCGGGGCCGCTTTTCACAACCCGGACTACGAGGGGTATGTGGATACCGTCACTTATGGCTGTTGGAAGAAAAGCACTCTGGAGCGGTTGGGTTGTTTCGATGAGGAACTAGTACGCAACCAGGATGACGAATTGAATTTGCGCATCACCCGTTCTGGCGGAAAAATTTGGCAAACTCCAAGAATCCAGTCGTGGTATTATCCTCGGGCATCCATGACAGCTCTATTTAATCAGTACGCACAATATGGATATTGGAAGGTGCGTGTGATTCAAAAACATAAATTGCCCGCTTCGTGGCGGCACCTGGTTCCAGGTGCATTTGTGGCCGCCCTGGCGCTGACTTCGGTGCTTTCCCTCTTTGCCCACCCGTTTCGGTTCGCCTTTCTGCTGGTTGCCGGGTCATACATTGGTGCCAACCTTCTTGCGTCGCTTGTGACTTGCCGCCGCTCGGCACATCTAAAGTATCTTCCGATGATGCCCCTGATTTTTGCATCATACCACGTAAGCTATGGTTATGGATTTCTTCGCGGATTGCTCGACTTTGGTCTGCTGCGCCGGGGCAGTTCCGCGGGTTTCACGCGTTTAACCCGAAGCCGCACGGTTAGTTAAACGAACTCTGGGCTGGAAGGCAGGTCCTCAAAAGAACAGAGTTGGAAACACTCTCTCCCGTGCAAGCCAGGCCCGAATGGATTCGGCTTTGCTTTTTGGTAAACTTAACGCTTTTGACCCTGGGCATGCCATGGAACTCGCAGGGAAATCGTGGTGCCAAACTCGGGAGATTCGGTGATGTAGAGCTCACCTCGCAGGAAAAGCGCTCTCTCCTGCATGCTGAGGATGCGCAGTGTCTTGGCTTTGCTTTTTCGGCCAGGCTTCCCGGTCTCTCCATTATCCTGGACTTCCAGCAAAAGCGAACGGCCTTCAGTATATAGGGAAATTTGAACTTCCGTCGCTCGGGCGTGTTTGGCCGCGTGCGCCAGCGCTTCCTGGAAAATCCGGAAAATCGCCGTGCGCTTCTCCTGCTCCAGTTCTGGATCTGCTCCCACGATCAGGCACTGGCAGCGAATTCCGGTCCTTTTCTGGAATTCGCCTGCTTGCCACTCAATGGCGGCCGTAAGACCGAAGTTGTCCAGAACTCCCGGCCTGAGTTCCGTGGCTATCCGCCGGACCATTAGGATCGTTTCATTCACGGATTCCAACGTGGATTTTGCCAGCGCCAGGACGGGCTTTTGGTCCGGGGCGAGGCGTGCCATGATCCAGGCGAGGTCGATTTTGATTCCCGCCAGTGCCTGGCCGAGCACTTCGTGAACTTCTTCAGCAATCCGCTTGCGCTCATCTTCGCGCACCGATTGCAGATGGGCAGCAAGTAATCTTAACTGTTCCCGCGATTCAGATAAGGCATGTTCCGCGGACTTGCGCTTGGTTATATTCCGCACGGTGGCAATAAAAACCCGCTGCTTGCCCAGGCGCACCATGCTCACCGAGAGATCAAGCGGGAATTCGTGGCCATCCTTTCGCCTCCCTGTAACCTCTCGGCCCAGGCTGATGATGGAACCTTTTTCCGCATGAGCGGGTTGGTGGGGAAACTGGTTGCGCTCTCTGAAATTCGTGCCCGGAACTAACGTCCGGATGTTCTTCCCAATTAGATCCTGTGCTTTGAAAGCGAAAATATTCGCGCCCGTTGGATTGGCCCACTCAATTCTGCCCGCAGTGTCAATCGTCAGAATCCCATCAGCCACATTCGCCAGCACTGCCCACGCTTTTGCTTCACTTTTGCGAAGTGCTTCCTCCGGCTTCTTGGGAAAGTCGCCTTTCCTCAAAGCTCGGGCATCGCGCCTCAACTGGCGCTCCCCATGTATGGCGGGACTCATGTCTTCACTAAGCATAAGTAGATATGAACTCCTCGCCTATCCGTGCCCGTCTGATTCCCGTGTGGGTCAAAATGCCGTTGTCCTGTCCGCGCTTGTCCTACACCCGCCGGGAAAATCACGGAGACACAGTGGCCATCCTCTGAATCTGGCTCAGCAGGATGGACGGCTTGGCCTGCTCCAGCAGCTCCCGCCCCGCTATCTGGGTGCGATAAGGCTTTTGCGCGCCTGGGAGATAAAGCTCGGCCATGTAAGGATTCAATTTCTTCGCTCCGGCCGCAGGAACAGAGCTGATGTGGTAACCCGGGGTGTTTGAATTTCTTTGAATTTTAGTTTCATAAAGCGGCTGGACCTCACTGGAGGGATTTACCAGGGCACTATAAAACATCGGTTGGTATCCGGCTTGGCCCCGCGGGGTATGAATGATGGTTACGGCATTTGGAAACCATTTCTTGATCTCCGGCGCTGAAAAGCAACTCTCCAGGTCGCAAGAAGATATTACCACATTATGGATGGAAGCGACCTTTTCTGGCCCGAGCATGCGGGCAATGTCTTGGGCAGAAAACACAGGTTCGGCCGCTTTGGACTGGCGAAGGCTCTGATGGGGATAAAATCCGTAACGATTGCCGAAAAATCCCAAGCCCCCCCTTCCATGTGAATTGATAAATAGCGTGTGATTGTTCGTCAGGCCGTTTAGGCGGGCAATCTGCGCCAACTGTCGGCCAGCCCACATATCCAGGAAATAGTTGCTTTCCTTTTCATTCTGCGGACCGGAGCAGAAGTTCTTAAGGATGCTTAGATCTGCCGCAAAATCGCCGCGATTAGCTGACAATTCAGTTCCCAGGCTTTTCTGCACAGCCACCGTCAACAAACCCCCCAGAAGAAATAGAAAGAGTTTCCAACCAAAATTGTTGGCGATGGGCAAGCGGCAAGGTTTTCCCCCTACCGGTAATAACTCCCTGCACTGATTCGATTGTTGGCTTTCGCGCATGACTTTCTGTTGTTGCTCCAAGGCTATCCTGTGCGGGGTCTGGCCAACAATGGGTGCTGCTACGGGGAGAAAAGGCGAAATATTCCGCTTAAAGCCTAGGGGATTCCCCGGGAGAGGCCCAAATTTTCAGGAACGATGGTTCATTTCTGAAAGATTCTTAATGAAACAACTTCAAGCAATTAGGCCCTTTTTCCCTGCTTTCACTTTGGCTTGGCACTTGCTTGGGAGGGCCATGGCGAGCGGCACCCAGCAAGCGTGCAAAGCGGAAATGGTATGCACGTGCCGGATATTGCAAGCCTGAGGAATCGATAAACAAATAAAAGGCGGCCAAAGCGAAAGCGAACGGCAGCCAAAAAAATATGATAACAAAGTTAATGAAAAAATATGGATGGCTTGGGGTGCTCTGTGCAGCGCTCGCAGCCGCAACCGCCGTTCATGCCGAAGAAGCCACGCCTGGTGTTAGCAAAGCGATCACAGCGCCGACGGCTTATCCCGGCAAAATCGTTGTGGTAGACAAGAATGGAAGCAGCTTCACCGTGGAAATCCAGGGGCAGCTTTATCTTTTCAAGGCTACCGCCCAAACTCGCCTGCTCCGCAAAGGCAAAGTCGTTCAATTTAAGGACCTCGCGCCAGGGCAGGAAATAACACTGGTGATTCAACAGGCTTCCAGTGGTGAAATCCAGGTGGTTTCCCTGACCGTCGAGAATAGCGACTCCCCAGTCGAAGCCGCTGGAACGACTGACACCAACGCCAAGGCGGATAAAAAGCCGGTGCCTGGCAACAGCGGTGTTAATAATCTCAATCCGCCTTCCCAGCCACCCGTTGTCTCGCCCTATAACTGATCAACAACCGGGAACCTGTCATGCTCTCAAATATCACCTATTTATCCATCGGTAGGCTTCCGGCCAGGCGCTGTGTCACGGCCTTAATCGCCGCGCTCGTGCCTGCCGCGTATGCCGACGAGCCGCTCCCCGAGCTTAGCAATAAGTCGGCGAATGCGCCGCTGCATTATGGGCCCTTTGACCTGTTCCCGTCTGTTCGTGCTGGCGCCACCTACGACGATAACATTTACATCCAGTCCGCCAACAAGACCGACGATTTTATCTTGTCGGTCGCGCCGGGTGTGGTTATCGGGCTGGGGGACTACCGCGAAAAAGTTGGCTCGTTCGGCTCGCTCGAATACTCTCCCAACTTCCTGCTCTACACCCTCAACAGCCGGAACAACGCCATCGACCAGGAAGGTAAACTACGGCTAGAATACAAACCAGGCCCTTGGGCGCTCGCATTGGAGCAGGGGCTGCGGGATTATTCGGGGCCCGAGATCGATGTTGGGAACCGTGCCAACCGCAGGCTGTACAACACAGCTATCGGTGTTCAGTATGAGATTAGTCCGAAAACAATTGTGGGCGTGGACGCTACGCAATTGATCAACGACTATGAATCGAAGTTCAACAGTTGGAACGAATGGACCGTCGGTGGCTGGGCCGACTATTGGATTACTCCCAAGATTAAATTAGGGGCGGGTCTGAATGGTGGCTGGGTAGACGTGCATAACAGTGCTAACCAGCACTACGAACAGGCCCTCCTACGCGCAGCCTACATTGCGACCGAAAAGGTCGACTTCCGCGCTTCAGCGGGCGTGGAGTGGCGTCATTTTGATAGTGGCCGAGACGCCCACGTCAATGGCGTTTTTGCTTTGGGAGCCACCTACAAACCAGTTGAGAAAACTCAAGTTCGCCTTGACCTTTATCGAAGGAATCAAAGTTCCGTGGTTTTGCAGGATCAGGACTATACCACCACCGGTTTTGCTTTAGGGCTGCGGCAGTCTATGAGCGATCGCTTTATTGTTGGGGTTAGCGGTGGATACGATCACCTAAGCTATTTCGCGACCGCTAATACCGTGACAGGTCCTAAGCGCGTGGATGATTACTTTTTCGTTCGCCCGAACGTCGAGTGGACTTTTAACGGGCACTTGAGCGCCGGTGCCTTTTACCAGTACCGTAAGAACGATTCCAAAGGGAGTACGTTCAATTTCAGTAACAATCAAGTGGGCTTAAGCTCCACCTACAGCTTTTAATCTCGATCCGGAACGACGTTATTATGCCACGGAATAAAACATTTTCTATAATTTTAACCATATCCTGTGGGGCAAGCATGGCTATCGCTATCGCAGGAGACTTTGCTGCTCTGGCGCCTGTTCCCGCACCTGCGCCCGTCCAAGCACAAACATATATTCTCTCCCCAAATGATGTGGTGCAGGTGAAAGTTTATCAGGAAGATGACCTCGAAACCAGGATGCGCATTGCCAAGGACGGAACTTCCAGTTTTCCGTTGATAGGGGTGGTTCAGCTTGGAGGTAAAACAGTTGAACAGGCTTCAAGCCTGATCAAAGAGAAGCTCGCCAAGGATTACCTTGTGAATCCGCAGGTTACTTTGACCGTGATGGATTACGCTAAGCGTCGATTCACTGTTCTGGGGCAGGTGCAAAAGCCGGGCACGTTTGAAATTCCAAATGAGGAATCTGTCTCGTTCCTGCAGGCTATTGCCATGGCCGGCGGTTACACCCGCCTGGCCAGCAAGGCAAATGTGACCGTCACTCGAATAACAGCCGGGCGCAAGTCCACCTTCTCGCTGGATGTGAATGCCGCTACATCCGCGGTTGAGCAAAAGCCATTTGAGATTCTGCCCGACGACACCATCACCATTTCCGAAAGAGTTTTCTAACCATGCACTCCCCTGCTTCTTTACAAACGAGGGACCTGACCTCACCACTGGATTTCCGCACGTTTTATTTTCTCCTGCGGGATCGCGCCTGGATCATCATCCTCTGCCTGCTCCTCGGCGCTATCGGAACTGCCACGTATCTGATCCGAACACCCAGGATCTTTGCAGCCAAAAGCGTCCTCCAAGTTGAACAGGAGGAAGCAAAAATTCTTAACATTGAAAAAGTTCAACAGGAGAATCTGCAAAGCCAGGAGGTCCTGAAGACCATTGAGCAGACGCTGCAAAGCCGAACTATGCTGCAGCGCGTCATCGAATCCAATCAGTTGGAAAAAAATTATAAATTGGCCGGCTCTGCGGACGGCAAAGCCCTCAGCAGGGAAGACTTGGCTACCAAACTTTCCAAAATGGTGGAAGTTCGGCTGCGCAAAGGAACCCGCCTGATTGATGTAACCGTGGAGCACACCGACCCAGCGCTCACTGCCCTGGTGGCAAACTCGCTCGTTCACGAATTCCTCCGTGAGAATTACGAACACAACTCCGATTCCTCGCAGATTGCGAATGAATTCCTGACCAAGGAGGCTGCCGAACTGAAGAGGAAGGTGGAAGCCTCCGAAAACGCTCTTCAGGCTTACAAGGAACAAACGAAATCTGTTTCCTTGGATGATAAGCAGAATGTCTTATCAGAGAAGCTGAAGGAATTGAGCGCCAAAGTCACCGAAGCTAAATCCCAGCGCATCGTCCAAGAAACGGCTTACAAGCAGGTCGAAGCCTTGGGGACTGACTTGAATGGCTTGATGATGTTGCCTGCTGTCGCTAATCATCCCGCGATCACCGACATCCGTGCCAATATTGCAAAGAAGGAATCCGATGTCGCCAACCTCAAGCAACGGTACAAGGCCATGCACCCGAAAATGATGCAGGCCGAGAGCGAGTTGGCTGAATGGAAGAATGCGCTGCAGAAGGCTGTTCTCAACGTACCGCAAACCATTCGTTCATCTTTTGAAGGTGCGAAGGCCGCCGAGGCTGCCTTGGAACAGGCTCTCAAGGAGCAGGAAGCTGCCGCAATTGACTTGAATAAGCAAACGATTCGCTATAATGCCCTCGCCCGGGATGTGGAATCGGACCGTGCTCTTTATCAATCCGTTTTGAACCGCATAAAAGAGACCTCCCTGACAAAGGATATGAAGCCTGGTAAGATCCGGGTTATTCAGCAGGCGGAAGTTCCTGAGCGTTCAGTCAAACCGCAGAAGATTAAAGTTATTCTTGCAGGATTGCTGGCTGCCTTTGCCAGCAGTGTGTTCTTCATCCTTCTCTTGAACGCCTTGGATACCACGTTGAAAACCGTGGACCAGGCCGAAGACTTCATTGGATTGCCTGTTTTAAGTGCGGTTCCAAAATTTGCAGGACCTTCCGGGGAACAGCGCAGGTTGATTGTGGAGGATGACGCCACGTCATCCGAGGCCGAATCGTTCCGCACACTTCGAACAGCCCTTTCCATGTTGGGGCGTAAAGAAGATCGCCGTGTCTTCCTTTTCACTAGCGCCGTCCCATCCGAGGGAAAGACCTTCTGCTCACTGAATTACAGTCTGTGCCTGGCTCAGCAGGGGCTTCGCACACTTGTGATCGACTGCGACCTCCGCCGGCCTATGGTTGAGAAAACGCTCCGCGGGAAAGCTCAACGAAACCTTGGTGTGACAGATTATCTTACCGGGCAGAAAGACTTTAAGGATGTTGTTCATTCAACCAACTACGAGAATCTCTTCTATCTGCCTGCTGGAACCCATTCCCCTAACCCGGCAGAATTGCTTGCGGCGACAGGTATTGATGGGATGATTGAACGTGCCTTGCAGGAATATGACCGCGTGGTCATCGACTCAGCTCCTATTCATGCTGTCAGTGATACCCTTTTAATCCTAAACAAAGTCCAGACCGCCTGCCTGGTGGTGCGAGCTCGCAAGACTCCCCGCGGTGCTGTGCGCAGGGCAGCTCAGATCCTCCAGGAGGCAGGAGCTCCTCTCTCCGGGATCGTTCTAAACCTACTTCCGCGTGGCCGCCTGCACGGTTATTACTACAACTCGTATTACGAATACACCTACAGGGGTAATTATAGCGAAGCGCAACCGGTTGCGGCATAACCAATTTGTCCCCTTCGAGGTAGTTTTTGCCCTTGTGGCAAAAACTGCCTTTTTTGTTTGTTTCATGGAATAAGAAACTCCTCCTCTTGTGATTGGCAGGGGTCAAAAACGCCCGTTATTCCACGCTTATGGTGACTTAAGATACATGAAACCAAGGCTGCCGGGCCACTTTTGAGCTTTCCCGAGACTTTGGCCTGAAAAACGCTAAAGAGTAAACCGACCAGAACTGCGTCCGGAAAACATGATTTGGCCAACAACAGCTCCATGGTATTTATCAGACCTTGCGGGAAAAAAACTCCTCAAGCTCCGGTGCCTTCACTGTCAAAGAAATGCGCGCATTTAAGCTTCCTCACCCTCTTTGTTGAGTACTATGTTATGTGTGGAATAGCCGCATCGTTTGCCTATGCTCCGGAAAGTCCAGCCATCGACCGGAATGAACTCGTAGCCTCCCTTCACAGTATGGCGAACCGTGGTCCGGATGGTTCCGGTATCTGGGCTTCACCTGGGTCTCGTGTAGGGCTGGGGCATTGTCGATTATCCATTCTGGATCTCTCTTCCAATGGTGCCCAGCCTATGGCTAATCCCGAGGGAGATAACGTTATTGTCTTCAATGGAGAAATCTACAATTTCAAAGCTCTAAGACGGGAACTTGAGCAGAAAGGCTACTGCTTTCGTTCAACTAGCGATACCGAGGTTCTTCTCTATTTGTACGCTGAAAAGGGCAGAGCCATGGTCGACAGCCTTCGCGGCATGTATGCTTTAGCTATTTGGGACGCTAGGAAGAGAGGGCTTTTTCTTGCGCGAGATCCTTACGGAATCAAGCCGCTCTATTATGCGGATGACGGCTCCTGCTTGCGGGTTGCTTCCCAAGTAAAGGCACTTTTGGCAACGGGTGCCGTTAACACTGAGCCTGAGCCGGCAGGTCATGCAGGGTTTTTCTTATGGGGGAATATTCCTGAGCCGTATACACTTTATAAATCCATCCGCGCGCTGCCGGCTGGCTCGTATCTTTGGGTAGATCAAGACGGACGGAAAGAATTAAAAGCATTTTCCTCAGTACGAGAGACCCTGGTGAATGCTGAGCGTGCCTCGAATCGGGATTCGGAAAGCGAACGCAAGGAGATGATTTCTTCTGCTCTCCGGGATTCTGTGCGGCATCATCTAGTTTCCGATGTGCCGATCGGCCTGTTTTTATCCTCTGGTTTGGATTCAATTTCTCTATTGGCCCTTGCAGCGGAGGAAGGTGTTCGGATTCAAACGGTCACCCTTGGATTTGAGGAGTTTCGAGGCACGCCGAATGACGAAACAGTTCTGGCTGCGGAAGCCGCTCGCCTATTCGGTGCAAAACATGAAACCGTTTGGATCAGTCGCCAGCAGTTCGACGATCACTATGGCAAGATTCTGCACTCAATGGATCAGCCTTCCGTCGATGGTGTTAATACCTTTTTCGTCAGTTACGCTGCGGCTCAATGTTCCTTAAAGGTGGCTATTTCGGGGCTTGGAGGAGATGAGCTCTTTGCGGGCTATCCCAGTTTTTCAGGAATACCGAGGATAGTCAGGACCATGAAGGCATTGCATCGCTTTGAGTTCCTGGGTTCGTCCGTGAGAAAGTTAGCCTATCCACTGCTGAGGCAGATGACATCTCCGAAGTACTCAAGCATTCTCGAACATGGCACCAGTTGGGAAGGAGCTTACCTGCTGCGGCGGGCCTTATTTATGCCTTGGGAGCTGCCTCAGATACTAGACCCGGATTTTGCGATGGAGGGATTGAAGCGACTCCGGACTCTTGAGAATCTGCGCGAGGGTATGGAAGGGCTTCGCTCGGCTCATGCCAAGGTGTGCGCGCTAGAGAGCTCTTGGTATATGCGCAATCAACTGCTGCGAGACTCTGATTGGGCAAGCATGGCGCATTCCTTGGAAATAAGGGTTCCTCTTGTCGACGTGGAGCTTGGTCGACGACTCGCTCCGCTCATATCAGATGAATTGCCGCTTTCTAAGACGGACATGCTGGGGTCTCTTCGCTACCCGCTTCCTTCAGCTATTAGCAAACGCCCTAAAACAGGTTTCTCCACTCCGGTTCGGGAATGGATGCTAGAAAATCATCCCTCGCGTACATCCGACCGTGGCTTAAGAGGCTGGGCGCGTGTGGTATATCAACAGTTTTGTCAGCCTACTCGCCAGAATCGGCCCGAGTTTCCAGGTAAGCCTTGCAAACTCAAACAAGTCTCGCCTTTGGCTGCTGCGTGAACAAGGCCTATGCTTAATCCAAGCCAAACCGTCCGACTTTTCCGGATTTTCCCCGTTTCTATTCTTAAACATGTTACTGAAAGAAAGAGCACTGCGAGAGAAGGGGTTTGGGTTCTGTTGGGGCAATCGTGCTCAGCTCTCGCTAGCCTGGTCGGAGTTCGCTTGTTGACGGAATTTATTACTCCCGAGGTGTTCGGGGGGGTGAGTCTGCTCCTGGGCCTCGCGATGTTGGGTTCCAACCTCGCTTGCGCACCGCTGCTGCAGGCAGCTTTGCGTTTTTACCCTGATATGTGCAACGCTGGACAGGCACCAATTCTCCGCCGGGCCATTACACGCCTGCTTTCAAGAGCCACGTTCCTGTTGCTCGTGGTAGTTGTGGGGGGAGGGGGACTGCACAGCTTTTTCACCGGCTCCTCCTGGTGGGAGTATATCGCATTAGCTGCCGTGATGCTCGTCGACGTTGCGCGTGGATTGGAAATGAATCTGCTAGCGGCCGCGCGACGCCAGAAAGCGTACGCACTTTGGAGTGCCTGGGAAGCCTGCGCTCGCCCGATTGCAGCAATTGCCGCAATCAGCTTTTGGAAGGTTTCACCCGATGTTGTTCTGTGGGGTTATTGCTTCGCTTCCCTCCTTGGTTATTTGGGCTTCCGAATGCTCTCCCGGCCAGAGGGAGCCGATTTCGCAGGTCCCGAAGGAAGTTCGCTTGTCTCCGAAATATGGGTTTACGCCTTGCCTTTAGTTCCGTTGGCTGTTGTCGGCTGGATCAGCTCCTTGAGCGATCGTTTTCTGATTGGCGGAGTTCTTGGGCTCGAGCAGGTGGGAATTTACGCTGCTGCTTATGGACTGGTGAGCCGTCCCTTCCTCATTCTCGGAAATATTATTTGTCTGACCTTAAGGCCGATGTTTTTCGAAGCCATAACTCGTCACGATTCAGGCGCAGAAAAGCGAGTATTTTCGCTATGGCTTCGCCTAAGCATTGTTGGCAGTATTTTTGGGGTAATCTGTTTTGCCCTCTTAAAAGTGTCCGTGGCATCACTATTGTTGGCTGCGCCATATCAAAGTGCCGCTGGTTTGATGCCTTGGATTGCCTTAGGATACTGCTTTTACGTTCTCGCAATTGTCCATGAGCAGGTGATTTATGCTTATAAGCGCACCGCTTTGCTTCTGAGGATGCACACGTGTGTGGCGGCGGTTTCGTTACTCACCGGAGGTCTCGGTGCTTTTTATCTTGGGCTTTTTGGAGCGGCTCTGGCTTGCCCAGCTTATTTTCTCTGCCATCTCATTCTTGCCATTGTTTATGCTAAAGCTGGCCGGACTCTTGCTTTGAAGGCACAACCATGATGATGAGGCTGCTCGCTAGAAAATCGGTGAACCGCATGCTTGGGCCATTGAATGCCCGAATGGTCAACGCTCATTGGGGACCGCGCGGGTTCTTGGACGCTTTTCTTCGACTCCGTGGCCAGGGTATGGCGCCAAAGCAGATTGTGGATGTCGGAGCTTCCGACGGTTCCTGGACTCAGGATTGTCTAAAGGTTTTCCCCGAATCACGGTACTTCCTTGTGGACCCATTAACGGAAAACGTAGCGCATCTTAAAAAGCTCTCGTCTAAGAATGATCAGATTACGGCTTGGCACGGCGCCTTGGGGGAAAGCCCGGGAGAGCTTCCTATGTTTGTCCACGGCGACCAATCCAGCTTCTTGGCCAGTGAATACAGAGGAGAGACGTTGGAGAGCCAAGTGAAGGTGAAAGTCCAGCCTCTTGATTTCTTTTTGGGAACCTCATTGCTGCAACCTCCTCAGTTGCTCAAAGCCGATGTACAAGGTTTCGAAATTGCAGTTCTTCAGGGGGCGTCGAAATGTTTGGAAACAGTCGAAGTTCTGCTTCTAGAGGTGTCTTACCGGCAACTTTACCATGGTGGCCCGTTGGCGCACGAAGTCATTGCATATGTCGGGTCCAGGGGCTTTAGAATTTATGACATCTGCAGTTACACTCAGAGGGCCCATGATAGCGAGCTTGCGCAATCAGACATGCTTTTTGTAAAAGCTGGTTCAAGTATATTTAGCTACGAAAAATGGCAGTGACTACTTGGAGATCAAAGTCCATGCTGCAGATCCTGAAAAGGATTCCGGGCGTCTCCCGTGTTAACTCAGCTTGTAAAAGCAGGCTGCAGGAACACCGGGCTTATCGTAACCTTCATTATTGTCGTGAACTGGCAAAGAAACGAGGGATACAGGCTCCTCACGGGGCTGCGTTGCAGCAAGCACTCAAGGAGAGGCTGGTTTCCAGATCTTGGAACCGGGGCTGGCCTAAGCGCAAGGGCGATCTGCATATCTTTTTAGCCTATTACGTCTCCAATTGGGAAAGCGTTCTGCCAAAAAGCCTCGCTCCGTTTGGAAAAGTTACGGCCTTCAATTGGGCGGAGCACGGCTTCTGTGAGCGAGAACAAGGTTGGCTCCGTGAACGTGACCGGATGAATGCTCTCATGCTGGAGTCATTCTACCATGCGAATCGAGAGCAGCCTGTGGATGCTGTTGTTGGCTATTTATCAGGAAACACGGTCGCTCCCGAAATCCTTCTGGGAATGTCCGGGGCCGGAGCTGCCACATTCAATTTTTGTTTCGATGACAAGCTTCATTGGCCCGGCCGCATGGCAGGAGGTCGCTTCACGAGCCCCGCCGCAATTGCTCATGCGGTGGATTTGAACCTCACCAATGCTCCTGAGTCCGTCATAAAATATGCGGCACATGGTGGGTTGGCTTTGTTTTGGCCTGAAGCGGCATGTTCCGACGTGCACAAGCCGCACGATATACCTTTTGAGTTCGACGTTAGCTTCGTGGGCTCCTGCTACGGTTGGAGACCACAGTTTATCCATAAACTAAAATCCCACGGCATTCGCGTAGAATGCTTCGGCAAAGGGTGGCCTAACGGTCCTTTGAGCGATGAGGAAATGGTGAAACTTTACTCGCGAAGCAGAATTAACCTGGGATTCGGGGGCATTGGATATTCGTGGAATTTGCGGTGTCTGAAAGGGCGCGATTTTGAAGTGCCTATGAGCGGGGGCTTATACCTTACTCAGTACAATCCCGAGTTGGATTTAATTTCCGCCGTTGGGAAAGAGATTGTCACGTATACATCAGCTGTGGATTGCGCTGAAAAGATAAACAGCCTTTTGGCAGACCCTCACCGGGCGAAAATGATCCGAGACGCGGGTCGCATCCGTGCGCTTCGAAGTCATACCTATCAGACCAGATGGGAAGAGGCTTTTTCGGTGGCCGGCCTCATTTGATCGGCTGCTTTTTAACCGTTCCCGTTCCCAAGTGGTCCAAAACTAGCTTGGCTCTTCGGTGATGCGTGTGTCTTTCGAAAATTCCGAAGCTTACTGTGCCCGAGCAGCTATTGAAAATACTGTTTCGCAACCATTTGATTTCGCGAATGATAAAAGACTTTATCGCATTCTCCATGTAGGACCTTTTTGGAATGGAAGTACCAGTCTATGGAGAAGCGAAGTTCTCCGAAACCTGGGCCATACGATTGTGCCTTTCGATATAACTCCATTCGAAAAGCATGGAACGAGGATTATTAGGTCATTGAGGCATCGCCTTTGCTGGGGACCAGGAGTAGGGCCCCTTAACCAACGGCTCCTTGAGTCTGTTATTTCCTGTAAACCCGATATCGTCTGGGTCGAGAAAGGTCTTTTTGTCAGGCCTGCAACCTTAAACGCAGCCCGGTCAGCATCGAATGCCCTATTCATAAATTACAATACCGATGACCCTTTTGGTAAC
>JAQGOV010000716.1 GCA_028293425.1 Verrucomicrobiales bacterium | reverse complement strand
GGAGGACCCTCGGGTCGAGCCCGTCGAGAACAACACCGAGACCGAGGCCGAAACCAAAGGCAAGCCCTACGTCCGCAAGGAGCAGGAACATCGGCTGGAGATCGCCGACCGCAAGCTCGGCCAGCTTGGTCGCGTCAACCCGCTCGCCCGCGAGGAGTTCGCGGCCCTCGAGCAGAGGCACAAGTTCATCACCGAGCAACTCACCGACCTGACGAACACCCGCCGCGACCTGCTCACGATCATCGACGAGATCGACGAAAAGATGCAGGACATTTTCTCCGCAGCATTCGAGGACACCAAGGCGGCGTTCAACCAGGTGTTCCCGATCCTGTTCCCCGGCGGCACAGGCAGCATTCACCTGACCGATCCGGAGAACATGCTCACGACCGGCATCGAGGTCACGGTGAAGCCCGCCGGAAAGAAGATCGAGCGGCTCTCGCTGCTGTCCGGTGGTGAGCGATCCCTCGCCGCCGTCGCGCTGCTCATCGCCATCTTCAAGGCCCGACCCAGCCCGTTCTACATCATGGACGAGGTCGAGGCTGCCCTTGATGACGCCAACCTCGGTCGTCTCCTCACCATTTTCGAGGACCTCCGCCAGACGTCCCAGCTCATCGTGATTACCCACCAGAAGCGCACCATGGAGATCGCGGACGCGCTCTACGGTGTCTCGATGCGGGCCGACGGAATCAGCGCCGTCGTTGGGCAGCGCGTGGCCCATCCGGAGTCCGTCGCCGGATAGACACGCCAGCGTGCGCCTCACTTGGGGTACATCGATCCGCGCTATTGCCATTTAGGGTGGATTTCGGGCCTATGACCGGACGCTGCAGCACCGGTCCACCGCCCGGGGAGAATCTCTATGCTTACCAAGCTTTCAGGCGCGCTTACCCGAGTGCGTCGCCACTTAGCTCCGGTACTGGTCGTGGCCGCGCTCGTGATCGCCACTGCGATCGCGGTCCCGCTCGCTGTCAACGCGAGTTCGAAGTCGGTGTCAGTGGCAGCAGGTCCCTCTCCATCACCCGCCAAACCGGTCACAATGGGCTCGTATCCCGCGAGCAAGTATGCCGACGCGGCGAGCCAACTTCCTGCCACCCTCGGGGCTGCACTTAAGCGTGACCTCGGGATTTCGTCCGCCGAGTATCTCGCCGATGCGGATGCCTCAGCTCAAGCCGTCAAGGTCGTCGCCGCACTCAAGTCGGCCGGCGTCAAGGTTCTCGGCTCGAAGATCACGGGAACCCAGCTCACCGTGAACGTGGCCTCGTCGGCGGAGTCCGCGGCCGTCGAAGCCGTTGGTGCAACGCCGGTCGTCGGCGCGCCAGTGGTTCACGACTACAGCAAGACCGAGTTCCATTCGGTGGCGTAAAATAACACCTATGGCGGCCAGGGCTACTTTTACCAAGAAGCGGGTCAGACCGGCGGCAACGGCTTCCGCTGTTCCATCGGATTCAACGGTTACAGCGAATCGACCGGAACTCCTCAGTTCGTCACGGCGGGTCACTGTGCGACGACAATCAGCGGCAACGCGTCGCTGCTGTCGCAGAACCTTCCTACCAACAATGGCGGCACCGCTTCGCCCGTTCAGGTGCTTGGTACGACGGTTGCGGGCGAGGCACAGTTTGGCGGGGGAAGAGACTACGGGATTATCGGTGAGGGCGCCGCGGGCCTTACGCCGCAGCCGAGCATCTACACCTGGAACTTCGGCACAGGAGCGCCTTTGTCGTCAACCCCGCAGTCAATCACCGGTGCAACCGTCGCGATTACGGGGTCGAATCTGTGTAAATCGGGAAGCACATCCGGATGGACATGTGGGCAGATCCTCGATGTGGATACATCCATACAGGTCAGCGGCCAAACGGTGAACAGCATCGTCGCGTCAACCTGCCTGCTTCCCGGTGACAGTGGCGGTGGCGCGGTCGTCGGCGCGAACGCCGTGGGAATCGACTCCGGCAGCGATTTTCCGACTGACGACTGCACCAACCCCGGTGGTACGACATATGAGTCGGTGTTCTTCCCCATGCTGTCAGCGGCGGGCACAAACAGCGTTCTGGGCCAGCAGAGCGGCCACTGGGAACTCGCAGTTCCCGTAACGGGTACCCCTGCCAACATCACGGTCACGCCTTCGTCGGGCACGACGATCGATACCTATTCCGTCATGTCAGGCACACTTTCGGGAGCCACCTCCAACAGCACCGTTCTGCTGTATCTCGACGGCTCCACGACTCCGTTCGCACGCGCATCGGCGTCATCCGGCTCCTGGAGTATTCCGCTGAGCGGGATGTCCGTCGGGACGCACACGTATTCACTTGCCGCCGGACTTGGTTGGTCGCCCAGCCCCACTCCCGCAACCGGCACTTTCGTCTTCTCCGCGAATACACCACCAATCGGGGTCATCGACTCCGCGACAACCGGCCCCGGAACCATCTCTGTTCTCGGCTGGGCATATGACCCAGGGACAACCGGCCCCATCCAGGTCGGGGTGACCCTGGACGGCACCGCCCAGGCCGCAGTCACCGCCAACACGGTGAAGGCGGGATTCAATGCCTCGTTCCCGGGGTATGGCGACAACCACGGTTTCGCG
>JAQGOV010000090.1 GCA_028293425.1 Verrucomicrobiales bacterium | reverse complement strand
GTCCCACTTTCGCCAGCACCATGCAAAAAGAGAACGAGTGGAAAAGGATTCGGTGAGATTTCGAAATCGGATGGGCGGTAAAGGCGCGCTGGCAATGTGTACTGTCCAGAGCTGACAGCCATTTCGACCGAGTTCGATAAGTTGGCACCGGACACCACCCGGACACCCGTGAAGACCCAGGAAAGGATCAGAAGGCCTGCTAAACACTTTGCGACGCATTGGAAGCCTTTCCGCAGCAAATTGTTCGGGGGTCTCGTTTCAAATATCGCCAACTGTCTCCACGTTTTTGGCACTGGTTTTCCTTTCATGCCTTTTACTTACCGGTTTGGACGCCGTTGTTACAGAGACAGTGGCTTTAGTGCCGGCATAGAATTTTACGGCTTGGTGTTAGCGCGGATCTGTGAGAGGAGATATTGTTCCTGTAACAAACGCGCAGTTTTCCTTATTCTCCCCTGTGATACGACGTGCCGGAATCAAAAACCACTCCAGGCGTGCCGCCAGCGCCGATCTTCGTAACCACGCGATGGTCGGTCGTCTTGGCGGCGCAGGACAAGTCGTCGCCGAATTCGGCGGCGGCGCTGGAGACGCTTTGCCGCGCTTACTGGTATCCACTCTACGCCTACGTGCGGGGAAGCGGACGCTCGCCGCATGATGCGCAAGACTTGACCCAAGAATTTTTCGCGCGGTTGCTCGCGCAGGATTGGCTTCGAGTCGTGATGCCGGAAAAAGGGCGGTTTCGCACCTTCCTGCTCGTGGCGATGAAGCGGTTTCTCGCCAACGAATGGCGCCGCGACATGGCCCAGAAGCGTGGCGCAGGAAAACTACCGCTCTCGTTGGACGCCGACGAGGCGGAGCATCGGTTTGCCGCTGAACCGCCACTGGCACCGGATGAACTTTACGAGCGTCGTTGGGCCATGACGCTATTGGACGAATCGCTGGATCGGCTCCAACGCGAGTTCGCACGCACCGGGCGAGGGCAGGAATTCGATTCGCTCAAGGAATGGCTCACGGCGGAGCGCGGCGGGATCCCCTATGGTCAAATCGCGGCGGCGATCGGCACCAGCGAAGGCGCGGCGCGGGTGGCAGTGCATCGAATGAGGAAGCAATTCCGCCAATTGTTCCGTCAAACCATCGCCGAAACCGTGGATGGCGCCGGGGATGTGGATGCGGAGATGCGTCACCTTGTGGGGGTGTTGAGCCGGGCCTGATTGCCGGCCCGGTGTAACAACCAGCGGCGAATCTTTATTTACTTGTTGATGAACAGAATGGTTTTGCCAGCAACACAGCGTGCCAGCCTGGAGGCAGCGAGTCTCACAGGAGCGCGCGCCCCGGAATGGGACGACCACGGACTGGTGCTCGTGAACGGCTAAAGTTATGTCCGCAACCTCCAATTACTGCCCTCGCTGCGGCACAGCGCTGTCGGCCGACGCGCCAAAGGGTCTTTGCCCGCGTTGCCTCTCCGCCATGAATCTTGCGACCGAAACGGTTTTAACGGGTGCGGACGCCGTGGCGGCGCAACCGCCGCTGACTCCCGAGGAACTGGCGCCGCATTTTCCGCAACTCGAAATTCTCGAATGTCTAGGCCGAGGCGGCATGGGCGTGGTCTACAAGGCGCGACAGAAAACTTTGCACCGCTTGGTCGCACTGAAACTTCTAGCGCCGGAGCGAGTGGAGGATGCGAAGTTTGCCGAACGCTTTGCGCATGAGGCCCAGGCTTTGGCGCGATTGAATCACCCCAGCATCGTCGCAGTGCACGACTTCGGACAAGCGGGAGGATTCTTTTACCTGCTCATGGAGTTCGTGGACGGGGTGAATCTCCGCCAGGCCCTGAAAGCGGGGCGTTTTACGCCGGAGCAGGCCCTGGCCATCGTGCCGCCGGTCTGCGAGGCGCTGCAATACGCGCATGAGCAAGGCGTCGTGCATCGTGACATCAAGCCAGAGAACCTGCTCCTGGACAAGGAGGGACGCGTAAAGATTGCCGACTTCGGTATTGCGAAAATGCTCCACACGAATGGCTCGGATGTTGGCCTAGCCGAAAGCCAGCCTGCCGGCACGCCGCAATATATGGCCCCGGAGCAGAAGGAACATCACCGCACGGATCATCGTGCGGACATCTATTCGCTTGGCGTGGTGCTTTACGAAATGCTCACCGGCGAGCTGCCGGCGGACAAACTGCAGCCGCCCTCGAAACGCGTGCAGGTGGACGTGCGGATCGATGAGATTGTGCTCCGCGCGTTGGAAGTGAAGCCCGAACTGCGTTTCCAGACCGCTGCGGACTTTCGAGCACGAGTGGAAAATGTGAAGAGCAAAGAAGCTGTCGCGCAAGCCGATGTTTCCACCTCTCTGCCTGGGACACGGTTCAGGCTTTTCGACGAGCGCGGCGGTCGCCGCATGATCGCTTGGCGTAGCGTATTGGTCGTGGCCATCGCCGTCCTTGCCATCGCTCTCGTAGTTGGAGCAGCTTCCTCGCTGGTTGCAAAGGGAGCGCCCCCGCTTTTAATCATCGTGGCGTTCGCCGGGCTTGCTGCCTTGCTGACTCTGGGCACTCGCCTCAGGTTTGGCACGTGGCCTCTTTCAGAGGCGGATGAGCGCACCAGCCCCCCGCGCTTCTCTCGAGCCGCCATCATTGGTGCGTGCTGGGTGCCGATGACTCTTTTCTCCTTCGTGGCGACAGCCATGGCCACGTTCCAGATCCGCGGAGACTCGACTAAGGATCCTGAATGGTGGCAAGTCACCATCCTGATCCCCGCGCTCATCCTCGGTGTTGCCGGCCCCTTCGGCACCACGATTCTCGGCTGGGTCGCCGTCTCGCAAATACGGCGGTCAGCGGGGCGGATCCATGGCCTGCAGCTGGCGCTGTTCGACGGCCTGGTTTTTCCGTTAATGGTTCTCAGCGGTATCATTGCTCTTGGCAACGTGGCAGTGGCGAAGATGTTTGTGGATTTCTACGCGAATCCGTCCGCCATCGGTAATCCACACATCGGTCTGGTGACGGGGTTGGCGAACTGGCTCTCCCAGAACAATGAAGTCGCGGTGATTGTCGGAGTAGTTACAGCAACCGTCGTGGATGTGCTCGTCTTCCGCACCGTGCTGCGTGCGGTGCGCGGAGAAGTTTCCTCAGCGACGCCAGAGACCCGCGCGCCGAGCAATGAAATCAAGGCTGCCTCGATCGCGATCATTTTTGCGTTGATCGCTGCGTCCCTGGGTGCACTGAGTGCCTTCCGCAACGCAGCTGCGTGGCCTGCGATGGCGCTTTCATGTCTGTTTGCCGGCCTGGCGATCTTCATGGCGCTGCCAGTGCGTCGATTGGGTGTTGGGAAATGCGCGCTCGTCATCGCCGCTCTCGGAATGGTCATCTGGCCGTTGGCGGCATTTTTAGTTCGGCCGGCGCGTGTTGCCGAGCGCGCGCAGGTCGCTGGGATTGAAAAAATCGAGGTCGCCGCCGATCGAGCGCTGATCAGCCAGTCACGGTACGATCTGGAAGGAATGATCATCATGTTCGGCTCAGCCAGCAATCGTTGGACGCCATCCGGTGTGTTTCTGGATGCTATGTTCGACGTCGCGCTCGAACCACACAGGCTTGACGGCGGAGCGACCTGGGTGATGAAACCCCGGCATGGGATTCATTCGAACTACCGGCTCGACGGCCCGCCGGGACCGATGCTCGGGCAAATCGCCTTTCATGCCGGTACGGCGGCTATGGAACCGGATGGCTCGTATGTCATCGGCGAATTCAAGCCGGATAACGGCAAGCCGCTGCCAATCCTGGTGAAGCTGGACAAGACCGCATCAGCTCCGTCGACTCCGCCAGGCAAGGGCAGCGCGGTGCCAGCCGTATCCGAGAAGCTAACACCGACGCAACGGGCCAATCCTCTTGGCCTAGGCATCCCGTGGCTCACCATCGCGCTCGGCCTGTTTGTGCTATTCATCCTCGGAACAGGGGCGGTTGTCCTGGTGGTGTTGTTCCGCAAGCGGTCGGGCGGGACAAAAATTCTGGCCGTGCTCCTCGGCGCGGTGTTGATGGTGTTGTTGCTCATCGTAGGGGCGGTGGTTGTGCGGTTAGGCAAGATAAGTGCGATCCAGCAGCAAGCTGTCGCGGCTGAATCGAGGGAGCGTCAACAAACGATTGCAGATGCGGGGGGGGGAAGGAGTTGTACCCGCTCAGGTGGCCAGACCTCCCTCGGCTGGGTTGGGCATTGCCCTCAACAAGCAGAACGGGCGGATCGTGATCAGCGCTATCATCCCAAACAATCCGGCGGCGCGGGACGGACGGCTGAAGCCCGGGGATGAGGTCATCGGAGTGGAGGAACAGGGACGTACGATGGTGAGCCTCGACGGCATGGCGCTCTCCGACGTGGTAAAGCGGTTGCGCGGCGAGCCTGGCAGTGTGGTCACGTTGCTGGTCGTGCCAGCCGGACAGCCCGCGGCGAATCCAGTGCCGGTGAAACTGACGCGCGAGAGTCTGCTGTTGCTCGAAAGGGAGGCTAAAGGGCAATTATTGACCAATCCCCCCATGGCGAGAAAGGTTTCCTCCATGCCTGTTCAGCGCACCTTCCCATTGCGGCACAAGCTGGGCAGCGACCTCGTGGAGGAACTCCGGCGCGTGGTCGTAGCGGAGCGCTCGGGATATTCCGCGAATTACTCGGACGACAATCAGTCGATTACCATCATCGCGCCGCCGGATGTCCTGACGCGCGCGCAAACTTTCATCACGGTGACTGACTGGCCGGACCCACTTCGCAGCCTTAACGGTCCCACCTATTTGACCGACACGGTCCTGCGTACGGCCCGCTCCGTGTTCCATGCCTGCGCGGTGGAGGCATCAGCGGAGACGCTGTCGAGCTTGCTTTCGCTCCGTGTGCTTGCGGAGTTAAGAGGTGGGGAAAAAACCGCGGAATACCAGAACTACATGATGGGTGGCATTCCCGACCCGGCTTGGGAGAAGGCATTGCGCGGAGACTGGCCGGGCAAGCGAGAGGCGCTGCAGCGGTTCGTGCAGGAATGGAACCGGTATCCACTCAAGCGCCTCACGGAGGAAGCGGGCCTCGCCCTCGGCTTTGGCGTGAAGCATTTCTGCTCGGTCTCCTTCGAGGGCGCACCCGAAGAGTTTTACCGGATCACCATCGAGCCAGACCGCACGGAGCGCGGCACGAGCCATGATACATTTTTCTTCAGCGAACTGCCGCCGTGGTCGAAGCCCAGAGAACTCGCGACCAATACCGCCAATGCGAACGCTGCCCTTTTGAGCCTTCCTTATCAACAGTTCGACCAGACTCCGCATTCCGGCTGGCGCGCCCTCGCTCAGGACGGAGGTCTTTTTCACGAGGCCGCCGCGCTGATTGAGGCCTACCTGTCGCACGACGGCCTCGGAACCGACCAGCGAGTCAATTTGCATTTCCATGCCGCCCAATGTCTTGCCTTCGCAGGTGATGCGAAGTCCGTGCTCGACGCGCTCGGGCATCTGAAGCAAGCGCGGTACAGCCCGGAACCGCCGGACGTTCCGTTGCGCTGGAATGATTACGTGGAGGCAACCGAAGCGTTCCTCAAAGGCGACCTTGACGCGCTTAAGGCAGCGCGCGAACGAATCGCGGCCGGGCCGAGGCTTAACGGCACACCCGCAAACCTGGACGTGGTGGATCGACTCATCGCACGGTTCGGCCAGCCTTACCGGGACGCTTACCGTAGCTAACCCGAAGGGACCGGTGGGACAGGGGTTAAACCCAAACAACACCTGAAGCGAGAAGAGGAGAAGCAACAACCTGCCGTGACCGGTATTTGTTTATGAAACATCGATTAGCCCTTGGGACTTTGTGCACTGCTGCCAGTTTGATTTTTGCCGCGGCAATTCAAGCGCAGACCATTACCTACGTCCTTGGCCAGTTCAACGCAAACGCCCCCAATTATTTTAGCGATCAACACTGGGGGACCGCCGTTCCGGCCATCACTTGGGATGGAAGCCAAAACGCAATGACGGCCCTGGCCACCAATGTCCCCGGTTCAGGCTCCTCCGCGTGGGTGATTCCGTGGACGATCACCGGAGATCAAGTCATGGTCACGCACGCCTTTGGGACGACGTTGAATCTGAACCAATACTCAGCCATCAGTTATGATATCCATTTTGCGTCCTCCTCCGCGACAGATGGGGCGGGCAAATACGGGGCGGTGGAGGTCGACTGGATTCCAACGGCGGATGGCTGGCCGTCAACGCCCAATCCCGGCCAAGCCAGCACGACTTTTGTAAGCGGGGACACCAATTGGATCCATGTGGCCATGCCGGTCAATGTGGGCGCTGTAGCCAAGTTAGGTTCGGTCAGTGGAATTGGTTTCAAAATACAGCAAAGCAGGACGGGCGCGAACCTTTCGGGAACGACTCGGTTCTGGATCGACAACATCATTCTCAGCGGATTCACCGTCCCGCCCTTGTCCGGGCCGCCTCAGATTGTTCAACTTAATCCTGCCCAGCCCTGGCAACGACTTGAGTTCCGGATCTCCAACGTCCCGACCAATTTCAATCCCTTCGATTCGGACAGTATTTCACTGGATGCCAGTTTTGCGCTCGCTTCTGGCGACACGATGGCGGTGCCAGGATTTTGGTATCGGGATTATCAACGGTCGCTCAACAACGGTGCAGAGCAAATTATTGCCGCCGCCTCGCCCGAGTGGCGGGTCCGTTTCACTCCGAAGGAGGCCGGCGGCTATTCAATGACGGTCGCTATCAAAACCAATGGAGCACTTTACGCCTCGGTTGCCACCAACTTCAACGTCACGGGAAATCTGCCAACTCATTACGGTTATGCCGGCGTCGCTCCCGGCAATCAGTATTTTCAGACGGGAGATGGCGAAGCGCTGAGGCTCAACGGCCTGAACGTAGCATGGTCGTCCGCTCCAGGCACGTACGACTACGAGAGATGGTTTACTGCGCTGCAAAACGCGGGCGGAAATTTTGCCCGCCTTTGGATGTCTCCGAATGGCTTTGGCGTCGAGCACATGGCCAGTTCGCGCACGAACTACTCGCTGCCTACGACGTGGCAATTAGACTACGTGCTTCAGTTGGCCGAACAAAAAGGAATCTACGTTCAATTGTGCCTGGACTATCACGGCATGTTTGAAGTCACGCCGGATGGCTGGGGCGGTAATAATTATTGGCCGCAGCATCCTTACAACGTCACCAACGGCGGACCGTGTATCAATCAAAACGCCTTCTTCACGAACCCCATTGCGAAGTCGCTTTACAAGAAGCGACTTCGTTATTTGATCGCGCGGTATGCCTACAGCCCAAGCCTGCTTGCCTGGGAATTTTTCAATGAAATTGATCACGAATTCAAGTATCTCACCAAGACCGATGTGGCCGCCTGGCATGGGGAAATGGGCGGCTGGATTCACACCAACGATCCCTTCCGGCATCTCGTCACCACCAGCCTTTCTTACGCAAGTGTGTATCCTGGATTATGGGCGGTGCCTCAATTGGATTTTCTTTCCTGGCACACCTACTTCAACGGGCAGTCCAATCCAGCGCTGGTCAATGCAAGCGACGCGCGATTCTATCATCAGACCTACGGCCGCCCAGTGCAGATTGGCGAGTATGGAACCGATTATCGTAGCTGGGCTGATACGATCGCCGGCGATCCTTACCTGCGCGGGACGCGCCAGGGAATTTGGGGCGGGGCGCTCGGCGGTTCAATTGGAACCGCCATGTTGTGGTGGTGGCAGAACATCGACTCCGCAAACGACTACTGGCTCTATTCATCTCTCGGAACAATTTTGAACCGAACCGGCTGGGGCCGAGGTTCATGGACCAATATCGCTTTCCCGAGTGGACAATCGCTTACCGCCATTGGCCAGCAAGGCGCCTGCGAATCCTTGCTTTACCTGGTAGCCGCTGGCGCCATTTACCCGGCGGGAGCCACCAATGCCATTCTGCCAATACAACACGGTCGAACTTTGGTCCTGACTAACTGGCCGCCAGGCAGCCATTTTGCCGAATGGTATGATCCAGCAACCGGTGCGCCTGTCGGCACCAGTCAGTCCACGACAACCAACGGCGGCCTGACGTTGCCCTTGCCCGATTACACCGTGGATCTGGCAGGCCTTGTCTATCCCCCGCCAAGACTTCAGCCGCTCGGTGCGAACTTGTCCGGTAATTTTCAATTGCAGCTGACATCGGAGACCGGCGGACGTTATACCATTCAGGAATCCAGCAACCTCTTGCAATGGACCCCATCTCTGACCGTCACCAATGTCCTGGGAACGATTAGCCTCGTTATGACGGGTTCAATGACCACCAACTCGTCTATGTTTTTTCGCGCGACACGAAATCAATGATTTGCAGCTTGATGCGTGGAAACACGATGTTTTTTTACATTCCGAAGTGTCGCCTGCCCAATCTCGACGGGCTTCGAGATCGAAATCATTATCGAGCGCGAGCCGTATCCCTGCGTCGAACACCAGAACCGGAGAGATTACACCATCGCGGGGCGAATAGGGATAAACTCGTGAACATGACACTTGCCCTTGCTGAGTTGTTGTCCTTCGCCTCTGGTCATTAGACGTTGACCGAAACCCCTTTTCACACACTCCTTAAGCAGGTAATTTATCCACACTATGAAAGCAGCCTGCTTACTGCCGCTGGTCGTTCTGGCGCTATCCATCACCGGTTGTTCAACCATCAATTCTCGCAAGCAGGCTCATGAGGCGAAGGTCTTTCCAGCGGTGCGGGAACACTGGAACACGGGAACCGGCCCCATCGGAAAAGGAGACCTCGCCCTGATCGCGGTGGGTTGCCGCGCGGCGGACCTGGCGGTGGCTGTGAGCGTGGATACGTTGCTGCTCCCATACGATTTGCTGCATAAGCAGTCAGCGCAGTTGGTCCAAAGTCCGTCCGAGGAACCAAGACCCTAGACGCCATCTCAAGGATCCCAGCAGCGGTGCTGGCATCAGTTCTGGTGCTCAGGCAAGAAATCCCAATCCGAACCAGTGCCGCCGTCGCGGCTAAATCCATTCGTTTTTATCCCTGCCCATCCCTGGTTATAATATGCTTGTTGCCACCACCCCTGAGGCGCTTTTTCCTCAAATGATCTGAAAGGTCAACCCTAAAAAAGAGAAGGGCCGGACACTCATCCGGCCTTTTCACACACGGGTGTATTTGAGAACTCAACACACCCTAAACACGACTCCAGAATAGCTGAATGGCTGTCCCCCGCCAGTCACCAGTACTGGTGACACGGGAAAGGATGAAGGAGAAAGGGGTGGCCCCGGCGGGAGCAGCGCCGAATGAGCACAGGCCACCTCTCTCCCAATCGGTTTTTGATTTTAGAATTTTGATTGATCCCAAACAGGGAGTTGTCCCCGAGCGTGGGGCGCAGCGGAGAGCTCGGAGGACCCCCCGGGCAGAATCTCAGATCTCACATTTGAGATCTCAAAAGGGAATGGAGAGCCGCGACGAAGCGCAAAATTCGCCTGAGGAGAAGCGGCTGGAATTAGGCTACAGGAACGAGGAATTTTTTTAGCCTACATGAACCTACATAAGCCTTCCGAAGGCTACCTTTGGCTACAAGGAACAGGAAGGAATTTTTCAACCGCGAATGGACGCCAAGCAACGCGAATGGGAAAGGACGGCGGGACCTACCACAGCGGGGTTTAAGGGATACTTGCCTCTCCCCCGCCCGAGCCGTACACCCGTCCGGAGCTTTGATTTTATTGCTAATTTTTAACACTGGACCCGTACATCCATTGAAATAATTGGTTGGAATGAGGGTTGGCAAACAGAATGACCCAGTTTTCCGAAGGAATTTGGAGCCTCCGTGATAAAGTGAGCCGTCCGGAAGGTACGGGTGGCCGGTGGCTGTCGGGGGTGAAGCGTGAAACGTAAAACGTGATCGGTGCGGGCATAGAATGATCGGCTGGT
>JAQGOV010000072.1 GCA_028293425.1 Verrucomicrobiales bacterium | reverse complement strand
CACGCACAGATGCACCGGCCTCGAGTTGTTTCTCCTGAGGACCGCACGCGTTTGGGGGGGGCGATCGGCTTTATAGGTGACTATGAAAGTGAGAGAGCCTTATGCATGTATTTCTTGGCTCAGAACGGTTTGAAAGTGAAGGTCTGGGGCCCAAATTGGCAGAAATGTCCTTTCCGACATCCAAACCTTGAGATCCAATACAATGGTGTCTGGGCGGACGATTACGTAAAAGCGATCTGCTCATTCGAGATCAACCTTGGCTTTTTGCGAAAAGTTAATCGTGACTTGTCCACCACGCGCAGTTTGGAAATTCCAGCTTGTGGAGGATTCTTTTTGGCCGAACGTACTGCCGACCATATGGCGCTCTTCAAGGAGGGAAAAGAGGCGGAATTTTTTGACTCCCCTGAGGAACTGTTAAAGAAGGCAAGGTTCTATCTGCAGAATTCGGAGAAGCGTTGTGAGATTGCGGAAAACGGACGCCGAAAATGCATTGAGAGTGGATATTCCTATGAGCATAGGCTCGAGGAAACATTAGAGGTTTTACGAAAGGAATTCCCAAATGGACGGCTCGACTAATTGGCATCTCGTTTTGTGTTCGCTTATTGCGGTGGTTGCGCTGAGCCATGCATTCTGTGTGTATCACAAAAAGCAGCCGATTGCGGTTGTGGATCTTGCTTGCTGGGTTACGAGTGCCTATTTCGGTTTAGGACCGTGGGTCGCATTCGTTTATGGAAAGGGAAGGCTGCCGCAAGAGGACTTCGATATCCTGACCTTCACATACCTAAGCATCGGTTTGTTTCTCGTCGGATTGTACTGTGCGAAGATTTTCAGCCCAAAAAAATTGGATAATGAAGGACAGCGGCAAACAGGTTTGTTTCATCTTCTTCAAAATACGCCCTCGGTCTCCTTTACCGCTTTGCTTGTTTTCTGTGGGTTGGTTTGGGCTGTGCGGGTTTTGCTGGCATTTCAATTTGGCATTGGCCTATCTGGAACGGTAACGGAGGAGGCGCTCTCCAACATGCCTTACGCTGTGTTCATAATCTATAGCATCTTCGACTCTGTGGCCTTCGCTTGCGCTTTTTGTGCCGCTGGTTTTCTCTTCCATGCTCCAAAGAAAAAGTGGCAGGCCTTGTTTATCGTGCTCCTGGAACTCATTTGGGCTTACGGTCAGGGACGCCGTTGGGTTCTCGGGCTTTTGGTCGTCGTCACATTGGCGTTCCTTTCTACGGGGCGCAGACCAAAACTTTCCCACCTCATTTGTTCGGGGGCCCTGGTAGGTTTTTTGGTGCTTTGGGCTTTCCCTGCCTTTCTCGCCTTCCGTACGCAATATCTCTCGTCTTCTTCAAATCGGGAGGCTTTGAGCAGTATCTTTGAGGTTGGAAAGGACATTGCGACTGCCGAGATGGCCGAGACAAGTGATATGTATAGGGAAAACATGGCTGAGCGCCCATTAATCGTTGGCTTCAATTTCCGAATCCTTGAAGCGCAAAACAACTGTGAGTTGATGTGGGGTCACGCTTTCGCAAATACATTTATCTGGATTATCCCCTCTGTGTTTTACCCTGCCAAGGCAAGCGTGCTCCTCCAAAGTGAGGAGAATATTCAGCATCATTATGGTCTCCCGTTGGTGGATACGAGTAGCAACTGGCCAGCGTACGCGACCGCGGACTTTGGCTGGTGTGGACCGCTTTTTGTAGGTTTCCTTCTTGGAGTTCTCATCTCGCTGCTTGAGGGTTTCGCTTGGAGCCAGGCAAAGCTGTATCCGCTCCTCGGCTTCTGTACCCTTGGAGTGGCAGTGAACATCGCCATTACTGTGGAGGAAACACCGCTGTTTGCCTGGGAAAACATACGGAACCTTATCCTGCTAAGCATCTTTCTGAAGATCACTATTCCTTTGTTTAGGTCCGTGAGAGTTTTTGATGGGTTGTGGGGCAAACCAAATCCTGGTTTGCCTTCGAAACAATTCAGTGCATGAATGTCCTGATTTATCGCATAGGTCAACTCGGCGACACATTGGTGGCTTTGCCAGCGATCCGGGCGGTCCGACAACATTATCCTCGCGCAAAAATAGGCCTTTTGTGTGACTCGCATCCTGAAAAGTCTTATGTGCTAAGTGCCGATCTTCTTCGGCCATCTGGTTTGGTCGATCACTTTGAAACTTACCCAATCTTAAGTGGAAGATGCCAAGGGCTCTTAAAACCTTTCCATGCGCTTTCGCTTCTGGTTCGCCTGCGTTCCAGAACGTATGACATTCTGGTCTACTTGGCTCCCTCTGATCGTTCTCCTGAACAAGTCCGACGTGACAAGCTGTTCTTTCAAGCAGCAGGCATCAAGGAATTCGTTGGGATGACGGGATTCGTGGCGAACCCAAATCCGGAAAATGTAATTCCTCTCCCTCGTGTTATGCATGAAGCTGACCAGCTAATGTCTCGATTGGCTTTGTCCGGGGTTTCCGTCCCTCCCCCAGGGCAAGGCTGTATGGATCTGAATTTCACGGAAGACGAGGAAGCGGAATTTGGTTCTTGGGTGAAATCTCTTCCCACTTCTAACCAGCGCGTGTGGGTCGGGTTCGGTCCTGGTTCTAAAATGCCGGCCAAAAAGTGGTCAATCACAAGGTACGAAGAGGTAGGCCATGAGCTTATTCGTCAATACGATATTTGGCCCGTTATATTCGGTGGAACAGAGGATATTGAGGTTGGAAATCAATTATTAGAAGCTTGGGGACGCGGATACAACGCCGCTGGTAAATTAGGCTTGCGGGCTGCTGGATATGCGTTGAAACAATGCGCGCTCTACCTGGGAAATGACACGGGCACAATGCATTTAGCTGCGGCTGCAGGAACCAGGTGCGTTGCCATCTTCTCCGCACGGGATTGGCCTGGAAAGTGGGATCCTTACGGATTTGGTCACAAAGTTCTTAGGACATCCCTCGAGTGCGAAGGCTGTCGGCTTACCGCCTGTGTTGAACGCAAGAATGAGTGCCTGAATCGGGTCTTCCCGAAAGATGTTATAGCCGGTGCAAGAGCAATCCTAGCTGAAGACCGCTCCGGGATTGCCGTCCATTCTTGACCTTAATATGTATTCTAAAGGACCAACAATAAGCGTAGTTTCATCCATTCCTGGCCTTGTTCCCGAGTTCGGGGGACCTTCTCGATCAAACACAGCACTCTGTTCGGCATTGGCCGGGGCAGGAGTGCAGGTCAAGCTGTTATCGTTGGATTTCGGCACAAAATTTAAGGCCCCAATTTTTCCTTCTTCGCAAAAGGTCCAAACCCATCTTGTGCCTTGCCATGCCTCCAAGAAGCTGAGGGTGCAATGGGCTCCGGAATTCAAACAGGTTTTGAGGTCGCTGCTGAATAACACTGACCAAAAGGTTATTCACGATAACGGTTTGTGGTCATTCACAAACCACGCTACTGCAACGGTCGCGAGGGAGCGGGGAGTGCCCCTCGTGCTGAGCACTCGTGGCATGCTCACCCCTTGGGCTATCAAGTACAAAGCATTGAAAAAATGGCTGGGCTGGCATCTGTTTCAACATCGAAATCTTCTAACAGCATCTTTGTTCCATGCCACCTCTCCCGAGGAAGCAGAAGGCATTAGGCAACTTGGGCTTCGCCAACCGATCGCAATAATCCCCAACGGTGTGGTGCTACCTGAAACTTGGACAGAAGAGGTTGGTCAGGGGAAAACCGCACTCTTCCTGGGGCGAGTGCACCCTGTAAAAGGTTTGCTCCCCTTGGTGGAGGCCTGGTCGAGAGTCAGACCCAAAGGGTGGCGTATGATCATTGCTGGCCCGGATGAGGAGAATCATCAGGCGGACGTTCAAGCCGCCCTGCAACGTGCTGGATTGTCAGCGCAGTTTCACTTTTCAGGTTTGGTTGATGGCCAAGCAAAGACTCGGCTTTTCCGGGAAGCCGACTTGTTCATCTTACCCTCTTACAGCGAAAACTTTAGCATGGCAGTGGCTGAAGCTTTGGCGCATGGACTGCCGGTTCTGACAACCAAGGGCACTCCGTGGAAGGAATTGCCGGCCCGAAATTGTGGCTGGTGGGTTGATGTCAGCGTGGATGGACTCGCTGGTGCCCTCGAGGAAGCAACGCGAGTGGACGCTTGCAAGCTACGAGAGATGGGGCAAGAAGGGCGGCGATTGGTCGAGGAAAGGTTTTCCTGGGAAAAGATTGGGGTGGAAATGCGCAGTGTTTACGAGTGGATCTTAGGGGTTGGCCCAAAGCCCGCATGCGTTGTTTCCTGCTGACTTAGATAACGGTCGGCCATCCAAGTCCATCTTACGCCCTTCCAGGAAGATCTAGGGGTTCTGCTTTCAGCGTTCAGTCCTGTCGCAATACAGAAACTCACGAGTAACTACGAGAAAGCTGTTCCTTCGGATTCAAGCAGCGTTCTCGGCAGCGCTTAGCGGAAGCGAGCGGTTGGCATCAGGTAAATTTTTCCCGGTTTTCTCCTCCCAAGCCGGCGCGTTCAGGAAATGTCGCTCAATCGCCAAATGGAATGCTCGTGCCACACAGACTGAAATTGCAAGGCAAACTGGGATTACGATCATTAAGGTTGTCGCGTAGCTGTTTAGTCCAACTCCTGACAGCAATTTGCTGGTAATCTTCACAATTGGCCAGTGGACGAGATAAAGGCTATAACAAATGGTCCCGCAGAAGCGGAGAGGCTTCAGAAAAGTCGCATTGCGAAGCCGCGCATCCAGTGGGTGCAACGCAATAGCGAGCACTGCAAAAATCGAAGCTACGAGCAGACTCTGATCAATATCATTAATTAGTGCCTGAAATAGTTTATGTGGTTCCCTTGCCGCGTATGCACCTGCAAAGAACAAGGCCAGAAAGGCCCATTTCCGATAATTGTTCCCAGCGTAATTGACTACGTAATACACAAGGATACCGGCGGCGAACATGAGCCATTTGGCATTAAGAAACACACCTGGAACATGCAAATGAAACCGGGGAAGGATTAGGGAGGTAAATATCACCGCTAACGAGATGATCGCAAAGCTCATAAAAAACCTTTTCCTTGCAAAAAGCAGCACCAAACCTGTCACTACATAGAATTGCTCCTCGTAGCTTAAGGACCAGCAATGTCCCAGGATTTCGTTTTTAGAGCCTCCTATGTAGCCCGCCCGCCAGACTTCCGTAAGAGTGAAGTTGCCGAACCATTGCCACACGTTCAAAGTGGATGGATTCGGAATTCCGACTTGGCCATCATCAAGGAAGCCTATCGCTAGCCGTGATTCTACTATCCACACGAGCAAGGCCACTATGCTGAGCCAAGCCCAATAAGCGGGGAAGATGCGCCTAAACCGCCGGATGAAATAATCGAGTATGGGTTTTTCCTGCAGGCGGCATGCATCTGCTGTAGCTGAAATACAATAACCGCTGATTACAAAGAATATTGGCACCCCAATCCACAGTTGCCGACTTAGCGTGACCAGCGATGCGAGCCAGTTTCCCTCAAAGCGATCCGACGCTTGATTTACATAATAAGTGGAATGGCTTATCGCAACCATGAGGCATGCCAGTCCACGCCATGCATCCAAAAGGTGGTAACGAGGTGACCGCGGCAAGGGAGAAAATCCTTCCCGCTTCAAGCCCTGCTCTGCACTAATGGGCGACGGGCTTGATAAAAAACTTGCTTTATCGTTCATGTAATAAATGAGGCGAGCGAAGTTCTATCAGTGCTCTTTGTTAAAATCGTTGATGAAGTTGACCATTAACAGGCCATTGCTTACGCTCCGCGGAGCAGTGTAAAGCCAGTAAGAAATCAGGGGACCAACGATTGAGCAATGGTTTGCACAGACATCCCGATTTCTAAGCACTTTAGATACCAGCGATGAAGGGAGCGGAAATTTACTTCAATTAAATAAGAAAAGGTTTCGAAACTTAGTGCCCGATCGGTGCCCATTTTCGCGCGCCCGCTTGGTTCGGGCGAACTTCAGCGTCTATTTGCCATCCCCAGTGGATATGGCATCGCTTTTGACGTGTAACGGTCGTGCACAAGATTTACCTGATGATTATCGCTTGGTTCCCTCAAGGTAAGGGGCGATAAAGCCATACGATGATCTTTAACCCTTTCAAAAGCGCCTGTAGACATCAGTTGATTTGGGCAACCGGGAGTGCAGCCGTCTTGTTGCTGGGCTTGCTGATCTTTGCCAAACCCCTTCTTTGCCTGCAACGCGGCGCTGCCAGGGGCGAAGTCATTATTGTGCTCGGCGGCGAATCCGTCCTGCGCGCTGAAAAGGCTTTGGAATTGTTTAACGCAGGCGCTTCAAAAGCTATCATCGTGAGTGGCGACGGGCACAAAGGGGACATCGAAACTTATTTGCTGCTCAATGGGGTGCCGGCCTCCGCAATCAGTTTGGAACCGAACAGCCAAAACACAAAAGAGAATGCAGAGTTTACCTGCGCCATTCTCAAGAGCAATGACGTGAAAAGTGCCATTATTGTGACTTCTTGGTTTCACTCGCGCCGTTCTCTAGCGTGCTTTGAGCACTTCGCTCCTTCAATCCGGTTCAGTTCTTTGCCGACCATGAAACATGAGCCACTTCGCTCCGAGTGGTCGCGAGTCTTTAAAGAATACTTAAAAATCGTTTGGTACGTCTTTCGCTACCAAATCCCTCCCTGGACATGAAAGTTTTGTTTTTGAACCGAGTTTATCCGCCTGCCGATGGTGCCACTGGCCATCTGCTTAAGGAATTGGCTGAACGGCTTGCTCTCCGGGGTTTGGAAATCACTGTTGTCACCTCCGCCACCACCGCAGAGGCCGTGGTGGATTTCCCCAGCGCTTCGCGCTCCACCGTCCGAATTGAGCGCGTTAAATCCCTCCCTTTTTCCAGGTCCAGCGTCGTGCAGCGGGCGCTAAGCTACCTTAGTCTTTACCCAGCGTTGCTCTGGCGTGCGTTGCGGCTGCCCAAACAGGATGTCATTATCACAATGACTGATCCTCCGTTGCTGCTGCTCGTGGGTTGGTTTATAAAGCTCCTTCGTGGCGGGCGGTTGATCCACTGGGCCCAGGACTTGTACCCGGAGCTGGCCGAAGAACTCGGCGTTCTCTCAAAGAATGGTTTGATTGCCAAAATCTGCCGCACTGTCTCGTCTTTTGCATTACGACGACAACAAAAAGTCATCTCCCTCGTCCGATGCATGAACGAACGCCTCCTGAATCGAGGGGTAGGGGAGCACAACATACACATCATC
>JAQGOV010000043.1 GCA_028293425.1 Verrucomicrobiales bacterium | reverse complement strand
ACCCAGTTCTGTGCTCATTGCAGGGTGAGCCTTTCATTTTTTTGTCTTCCATGACTCAGGGATGTCCTTCCGACATTGGGAATCTGACTTGCTTCAACGCAAAGGTAAACTCGCGCCGAAAGCTCTCGCTGTCTTTCACGACACCAGCCCTCTCCGTTACGGAGTGGATTGCTCCTGGGAATTGCTTCAATACCTGGAAAGAAAGCCTGGTGGACTCTCGCTGAATCTTTCTCGAGGGTTGCGCAATCTGCAGTTCTGAAAATTTCCTTGTCCGGCGCTTTTCAGGCTTAGGTTCATTTGAAGCATCAAAAACATTGAAAAAGCAAAGGAGCCTCAGCTAGGGTGGCAGGCATGAAATCACTTCTGAGCGCCGCGCTGTGCATTGCCATGGCTGCATTTGCTGGCTGCGGCAAAAAATCGGAAAGCGGCGGAGGCGAGGCGACTGGGAAGTCATACACCATCGCAGTCATCCCCAAGGGAACCACTCACGAATTTTGGAAGTCGATCAATGCGGGCGCCTTTAAAGCGCGGGATGAATTGGCGGCGAAAGGGGTGAAGGTGGATGTGATTTGGAAAGGTCCGCTCCGTGAAGACGATCGTGACCAGCAGATCCAGGTGGTCGAAAATTTCACCACTCGCAAGGTCAGCGGCATCGTGCTGGCGCCCCTCGACTCGCAGGCGATGGTTCGCCCGGTCGAAAGCGCAGCCGAAGCAGGCGTGCCCGTGGTGATTATTGATTCAGGCCTCAAGACCGACAAATATGTGAGCTTCGTCTCGACCGACAACTACAAGGGCGGCCAGCTCGCCGGTGAACACATGGGCAAGCTGCTTGAGGGCAAAGGGAATGTAATTCTACTCCGTTACGCAGTGGGATCCGCCAGCACCGAGGAACGTGAAGCCGGGTTCCTGGATGCGCTGACCAACAAATATCCCCAGATTAAACTTATCTCTGCCGACCAGCATGCCGGTCCGACCCGGGAAACCGGCTACCAAAAGTCGCAGGATTTGCTGAACCGTTTTGGTAACGAAGTGAACGGCATTTTCTGTCCTTGCGAGCCGCCGACGATTGCCATGGGCAAGGCACTGCGCGACATCGGTAAAGCGGGTGGGAAAGTAAAAATGGTTGGCTTCGATGCAGGCTCTCAGTCGGTGCAGGACCTGAAAAATGGCGATGTGCAGGGCCTGGTGGTGCAAAACCCAGTTTTCATGGGCTACAAAGGGGTGATGACCTTGTTTGAACATTTGCAGGGTCAAAAAGTGGAAAAGCGGATCGACACCGGCGTTGTGCTTGTGACGAAAGAGAACATGGATGAGCCGAAAATTCATGAACTGCTCAACCCTCCTTTGGACAAATACCTAAAGTGAGAAGCTGATGAGCGACCTCGCCCCACGCCTGCGGATGACCGGAGTGCAGAAAAGCTTCGGGGCGACAAAGGCGTTGCGAAATGTCTCCCTGCAGGTGGGCATCGGCGAAGTTCACGCGCTGATTGGCGAGAACGGCGCTGGCAAAAGCACGCTCATGAAGATCCTGAGTGGCGCCCACCGTCCGGATGCTGGGGAGATCCGGATCGACGGCGAGCTTTTCGTGCCAGGCCATCCTTCTCATGCGCGGCGATGTGGTATCGAAATGATTTACCAGGAACTCACGCTTGCTTCGCACCTGAGCGTTGAGGAAAACATCCTGCTGGGCGAGGAGCCATCACGCTTTGGCTGGCTCAACCGCTCCCGCCGCCAAGGCTTGGCCAAGGCCGCGCTTGAACAACTCAACCACGCAAACATTCCTCTCGCCACGCCGGCTGGAGCCCTGACCATCGCGGACCAGCAGATCGTGGAAATTGCGCGCGCCTTGGTGCGGCAACCCAAGGTGCTGATCATGGATGAGCCAACCAGCAGCCTCACGGGGGTGGATACGGAAAATCTTTTTGCTGTCATTCAACGGCTGAAGGAAACCGGAGTCAGCGTCATCTACATCAGCCATTTTCTTGAAGAGTGCAAGCGCCTCTGCGGTGGCTACACCGTTTTACGTGACGGCGAAACTGTGGGTACCGGCAAAATGTCCTCCGCTTCGCTCGATGAGTTGATCCATCTCATGGTCGGTCGTGAGATGAAGGATATTTATCCACGCATTCCGCATGCGATCGGCAAACCGGTCCTGGAGCTGCGCCACTTAGCAGGTCAAATGAAACCGAATTCTGTAAACCTGATTTTGCGCGAAGGAGAAATCCTCGGGATTGCCGGGCTCGTCGGTGCCGGCCGCACCGAAACGTTGCGCGCCTGTTTTGGGCTCGACCGTGTGAAAGCAGGCACTGTGTGGGTGCATGGAAGCGATCAGACGCACAGCAATCCATCCCGTCGACTAGCGCAAGGAATTGGTCTTCTCAGCGAAAATCGTAAGGAAGAGGGTTTGCTGCTGAACCGCAGCCTGGCCGACAATTTAACCCTGACCCGTTTTGGTCCGCTCTCGCGCTTCGGATTAATCAGCGAACGCCTGCAGCAGGACACCACCACCACATGGATCCAGCGGCTGGGCGTGCGAGCGCAGGATCCGTCACAAAAAATCGGGGATCTATCCGGTGGCAATCAGCAGAAGCTGGCGATTGGCCGGTTGCTCCACCACGATGCTACAATCCTGCTTTTGGACGAGCCCACCAGGGGCATTGATGTCGGCAGCAAAGCGCACATTTACCGATTGATTGGGCAGCTTGCCGCGGAAGGCAAGGCCATCATCTTTGTGAGCTCCTATTTGCCTGAGTTGCTGGGCGTTTGTGACACGATTGGAGTCATGTGCCGCGGCATTTTATCCGAAGTGCGCACGGTAGAGCATTGGACTGAACACAGCATCATCGCCGCTGCCATCAGCCAGAAGGAACCGGAGACCAGGACAAATCCCCATGAATAGTATTTCCGTACCCAAACGAAATGGATTTTCAATCCTGCTGAATGCGGTGGGTCCTTTTCTGGGACTGCTGCTGGTGCTGGGGCTTTTTTCGCTGAGCTCCGAAGTGAGGCCATATCTTTTCACAGGCGCCAACTTCAAAATTGTGCTCGTGCAGACAGTTATCGTGGCGGTCGGTGCATTGGGGATGACAATGATTATTGTCAGCGGTGGAATCGATCTGAGCGTGGGTTCAGTGGTGGCCCTGACGAGCGTCCTGGGGGCAAACCTCATCCTGAAGGGCTGTTCTCCAGCGATCACGCTTCTTTTAACCGTTTTTGCTGGCGGCATAATCGGGCTGCTTAATGGGACACTGATTGCCTCGTTGCGAATGATGCCTTTTATCGTGACGCTCGGGATGATGGGAGTGGCTCGGGGCACGGCTAAGTGGCTCTCCGGCAGCCAGACCGTCAACCCACCCGACACTGCCATTAACCACATCATGAAGCTCAGTTCGCCGAATACCTTTCTGCCTTTGCCCATGGGAGTTTGGATCGCTATTGGCTTGGCGATTGTCATGTCCGTCGTGTTGAAACAAACCATCTTTGGACGCTACGTTTTTGCCATAGGATCGAACGAAGCCACGGCCCGCCTCTGCGGCATTCGTGTTCAATGGCAAAAGATTTTTATTTACACACTCGCTGGTCTCTTTTTCGGCCTGGCAGGTCTACTCCAATTATCCCGTCTGACACAGGGCGATCCAAGCGTGGCGGCCGGGTTGGAGTTGGACATTATTGCGGCGGTTGTGATTGGGGGCGCGAGTCTTAGCGGTGGAACAGGAAGCATCGCTGGTTCCATGATTGGGGCTTTGATCATGGCAGTGCTCCGGAACGGCTCAAACCAAATGGGTTGGCCCACCTACATGCAGGAGATTATTATCGGCACCGTCATCATTCTCGCGGTAGGTTTGGACCGCCTTCGACAGAGCCGTGGCAAGGCTTGAACCGACGCTTTTACGCTTGCAGCAGGGCAGGGCAGAAGCGAGTATTATGAGCAAGGTCAATCCAGCAAAACGGAACGCTTAATTGTTAAAGTTATGGCAACACAAGACACACAACCGAACACCAACGCACCTCTGGCTAATCTCGAGGAGTGGGAAGATTTTCTGAAGGAGCGCTATCCGGAAAATGGGGCTGTGCCTGCCAAGCCATTCCAAGCGATCGATCCTGACAAGAAGAAGGAGCAGTTCCGCAATTACGAGAGCACCGCCCGCCCGAGCGTGCGCGAGTTCTACCGGTTGAACCATCACAACCAAACCTTTGATTTCGTCCAAGCGAAGAAAAAAGAGTTTCTCTCATTCTCGCGCCGTGAGATGAGCATCTGGGAAGCGTTGGAATACCTGAACACGCTCGTGGACGATAGCGATCCGGATACTGACCTTTCGCAACTTGAGCATCTTTTGCAAACGGCTGAACAAATCCGTAAGGATGGGCATCCCCGCTGGTTTATTCTGACCGGGTTGATTCACGACCTTGGGAAAATCCTTTGTCTCTTTGGCGAGCCTCAATGGGCAGTGGTGGGCGATACTTTCCCGGTCGGTTGCGCTTACTCCGACAAGATTGTCTTCCACAACTTTTTCTCCGACAACCCGGATAGCCAGAACCCTGCGTTTCAGACCAGGACCGGGGTTTACAGCGGGCGTTGCGGGCTGGATAACGTCAATCTCTCCTGGGGCCATGACGAATACCTTTACCACATCGCCAAGGACTATTTGCCCACTGAGGCCCTATACATGATTCGCTATCACTCCTTTTATCCCGCGCACCGGGAAGGCGAATACAAGCATCTGATGAACGAACAGGACGAAAAGATGTTCGATTGGGTGCGGGCTTTCAATCCGTACGACCTCTACACGAAGAATCACGAAAAGCCGAAAGTGGAACAATTGCGCCCGTTTTACGAAGAGCTCATTGCGGAGTATTTTCCTGCCAAACTGCGGTGGTAATAAGAACTCGAGGAGCAGACTGGTGCTTTAAGTTCATAAAGTTTGAGGCAAAGTTTACCTTTAGAGCCGTTTATACCCGGCAAAGGTCCAGAAGAGCAGGGAAGCAGGACAAAAAAAGGGAAATGGTCGGAGCGACAGGATTCGAACCTGCGACGTCTTGCTCCCAAAGCAAGTGCTCTACCAGGCTGAGCTACGCTCCGACGCGGATGTCCAATATTACAAAATCCTGCCATGATGCAATGACTATTTGCGTTTCATTCTTGTGAGCCTGTCTTTGAAGAGCCTTTCTGCTCGACGAGGCGGCTGTGAATGTTAGGTTTATGCAAGATATGTCAACGCAGGCTCCTGTTGTACCACAAAAAATAAACCTCCGTCGCCCGGATATCATGGAAGCAGTCCAGGCGCAGGTTCTGTCCCATTACCGCAGCGAATTGGTGGACCGCATTCGTGCGAGGGGCCACGTTTTGTCGGCGGATGGCATCACCATCAAGCTCGCGAAGGAATTTGGATTTTGTTACGGAGTGGAGCGCGCCATCGATCTAGCCTATGCCGCCCGTAAAGTTTTTCCCGATAAGCCCATCTATATTCTGGGCGAAATCATCCACAACCCCGAGGTGAATGATCAGCTCCGGGAAATGGGGATCCGCTTCCTGGCAGGCAAGGAGAAAAATGCGGACATCGAAGAACTGAAGCAGGGGGACGTAGTCATCATTCCGGCATTCGGTGCCGAGATGGCCACCATGGACCAGCTTAAAGCCAAGGGCTGCGTTTTCGTGGATACCACTTGCGGGGATGTGATGAGCGTTTGGAAACGAGTTCGCCAATACGCCAATGAATCGGTGACGAGCATCATTCATGGTAAAGCGTGGCACGAAGAAACCAAGGCAACCAGTTCCCGCGCCACTGCCAGCGGCAAAGGACATTACCTGGTGGTTTTCACTTTGGCAGAGACCGATTACGTCTGTAATTACATCATCAAGGGCGGGAATAAGGATGAGTTCCTGAGCAAATTCAAAGGCGCTTACTCCCCGGGATTTGATCCGGACGTGCACTTGCAGGCCATTGGTGTGGCGAATCAAACGACGATGCTCCGGGGCGAGACGGAGGAAGTGCAACGCCGCCTTCGCAAAGCCATGGAGATCCGCTATGGCACCGCCAGTCGCGACAACCACTTTCGATTTTTCGACACGATTTGCGGCGCGACCCAGGACCGGCAGGACGCACTCCAGAAGCTGCTGGCGGACCCGCTTGATTTGCTGCTTGTGATTGGTGGTTATAACTCATCGAACACTTCTCATCTGGCCGAGATGGGCGAAGCCAAGTTGCCCACCTATTTTATTAAGAACGCCGCCAAGATGGTGTCGGATAAGCAGATCGTTCATTACAACCAGCACCTGAACAAGGAAGTGGAAACCAACGACTGGTTTCCGTCCGGCCAGATCACCGTTGGCATCACGGCGGGAGCTTCCTGCCCAAACAACCTGATTGAGGATACGATTCGACGTTTGTTTGAGCTCCGCGGGATTTCCGTGCAAGAGCTGCTGGCCACTTGACCTTTCATGCCCTGCGCTCGAGCTGAATTGGAGGAACGCGAGCGCCTGATCCTGGCGCCCTATGCCCAATTCAGCGCCAGCACGCGGGGCCGCCGGTATAAGGAAGAGCCGCCCGAGTGGCGCACTCATTATCAGCGCGATCGCGACCGCGTCATCCATTCGCGCGCTTTCCGAAGGCTGGAGTACAAGACGCAGGTATTCCTGAACGGCACCGGGGATCATCTTCGAACCCGTCTTACCCACTCGATGGAGGTAGCAGGCATTTCCCGGAACATTGCGCGCGCGTTGCGGATCAACGAAGACCTGACGGAAACGATCGCATTGGCGCACGACCTGGGCCATTCCGCTTTCGGCCACAAAGGCGAAACCGCTTTGGATCGTTTGATGAAGGAGCACGGCGGTTTCGAGCACAACCGTCAAAGCCTTCGGGTAGTGGAATTGTTGGAACAGAAATATCCCTCTTTCCCCGGATTGAATTTGAGCTGGGAGGTTCGGGAGGGATTAGCCAAGCATTTTACCGCCTACGACCAGCCGAGCAAGAAAGGTTCGTTCAAAGCCAGCAATCCATCGCTCGAAGCACAAGTGGCCAACCTGGCCGACGAGATTACCTACTACAGCCACGACATTGACGACGGGCTTACCTCCGGGCTGTTATCCGAGGAGCACCTTCAGCAAAATGTGGAACTTTACGCGGAAGCTGCCGAATCCATCCGAAAGAACCATGGTAAATTACCCGATGAATGCCGCCGCTATTTTATCATCAGGTGCATGATCGACGATCAGGTAAAGGATGTTGTTTACACAACGGAAGACCGCATTGCCAAGGCGCATGTGGCATCGGCGGATGACGTCCGTCGCCAGGCAAAGGCCCTGGTGCAATACAGCCCGCGCCGACGGAAACTAAATTTGCAGCTCCGGAAATACCTCTACAAAAATCTTTATTTTAATCCTGTGGTGCATGAACCGAATCGTCGCGCGGTCCGCATGCTGGAGGAGTTATTTCACTACTTTATAGATCATACGGATCAATTTGGAGATTTGGCCAGGAAGCGGTCTCGCAAAGATGGCTGGCCAAGGATCGTGTGTGATTACCTGGCTGGGATGACAGACCGTTTTGCGATTCAGGAACACCAGCGAATATTTGGTTTGAAGGTGTAAATATTGTCCCTTCAGCCGTGTCGCTTCAGTCCACTCTCACCCGGAAGAATTGCTGTGCTGAGCTGCGTTCCACCTCGAAATAAATGGGCGTATTGTTGGCCGGCTGGAAAGTTTCTCCAGTGGGAGACCAATCTGCCAGGTCTTCGCTGACCTCAAGGCTATAAACATGACCAAAAGCGGCATCGAACCCAATCTGCACGTCTGGACCGATTTCCTGAATGGATAAAACAGGTCCAATGGCAGGAGCGATGATTCTGCCAGGTGAACCGATATCTGAGGCAGAGGCCGATTGAATCACACCGTTCACGCCGAGTTGACTGTTTCCGCCGAACTGTTCGAGAACTGGATCAAAGTTGAAGGAGACGCCGGCCTCCGCGACGCCGAAGTCGACCTGTGCAACAGGATTATTCGGATCGCTCGTCACGTTGTCCCACAAACGCACTCCATCCCCGGTAGCGCCCAGGCTCAAGCCATTGCCAGCATAGGTGATAATTTGGAGGCCCTTGGGAAGGTTTGCCGCGCCCCACCACGAGCGGAATTGGGATGGACTTAGAGCCTCCACAAAAACGATCGACTCGCCCGGGTTGATAATTAAATTTATGCCCAACACGAATGGGTCTGCAAGCGCTCCCGAGTTATCATTGAATCTCCAGCCCGATATGTTTACCGGTTGTGACTCAAAGCTGGTCAGTTCCCACCAATCTCCGGTTGGCACACCCGGACTTGTTGACTGCACAGGCATCACTTCTGTGATCCTCAGGTCGGGCTTGAGCCTCACGGTCAGCACCGCATGGTTTGTCACTGACCCGCTGGCATTCGCAGCAACAAACGAATACTGCCCCGCATTGGTTAAAACCAGGTTTGATACCACGAGACTGAAGTTAGTCTGGTTCGGAATGACATGGCCATTGAAAAGCCACCGAATAACAGGCGCGGGATAGCCAACAGCAAGCCCGTTCATTTGGATAAAGCCGCCCACGAAGCTGGACTGGTTGGTGAGGGGAAGCGTGACTCGAGGAATGGATGGACAGAGTGACTGAAAATAATAAACCGGCTGCCCGATTCCTTCGCTCAATGTCACATAACCAGTGCCATCGCGCAGAAAAGCAACAGCTTCGCCATTGGGTTCCGTGGGCGGACCGATCACAGGAACGGCCGTTCCTGTTCTGCTCAGTGCAGCATCCACCGTTTCGTTGGTGCAGCGTGTCCAGAGCATTGCAGTATCTTCACGCCGAATCAGAACCTGTTTTCCATCCGCTGAGATATCACCTCCGGAAGCCACGCTGAAAGGGACCGTCCGCAGAAATTCGAGCATCAGCGTGCTCTTGTTCGTTGCCGTAGTCACGTTTGCTCGATACATCCTCGCAAAACCTGGTTGCTTGGTTAAAACGAAAATATCCGTCGTGAGAGGATCCACGAGCAATGTTTCCGCATCATAGCTGCCATCTGGATAAATCAGGGTAAACGAGTCCACGTTATTGAAGGTCGGAGTGCGCGGCTTGTCCGCCCAACTGAGTTTTACACCCGGCTCCGGAATGCGCAGGATTTTGACGCTAGGCCTGACCGTATTGGTTCCCTGGCTGCCTCCAATGTCGCCCACGTATAAATAGGAGACTCCGCCCAGGGGCCCAGGACCAACGGCAATATCTTCCACATCGTCCACATTCCTCCCGAGGGTATAAGTGGCCAGGTGAGTGCCATTGGTGCTGATCGCGAGAACCTTGCCTTTGGCCCCATCGTTGTGAGTCCAAAGAACCCCTGGATTGCGGCCGCTGGAAGCGAGCCCCGAAGCTTCACTTAAACCGTTGGTTGTAGCGTAGCCCCAAATGATTCCCGAATGGAAGGTCGTGCAGCCGGGACAAGCCGCTTTGCTATTCGCAAATCCAAGGAAAAGGAGAAGCAATGCTGACAGAACAACGTGCAGCTTTTTTAATGTACCGATGGACACCCCAAAACAGAGCACAAAACCCAAGAAATGCCAAGAACTTGAGGGTCATTGGCATGCCGATAGAATTCCCGCTGGTGAAGTCCATTTGAAGCATGAATCATT
>JAQGOV010000015.1 GCA_028293425.1 Verrucomicrobiales bacterium | reverse complement strand
ACCAGCCGCTGGATCATATGCTGCGTAATAAACGACATTTCCACTGCTCCAGGCGACCACTCCATTGGTAGTGCTCAAGTCCGGGTTCGCAGCACTCCCCATCAATGTGCTGCCGGCCATCCAACTTCTCCGAACGGGATCGTACACCCGATAATGGACACTGTTTCCGCTGCTCCAATCCACGATTCCATTTGCGTTCCTGATTAGCATGAAGGTGCCGCCCGAGTTGGTGCTGCCTACAATCCAATTGGTTCGTGCCGGATCATAGATAATGAAGTAGTTGGTCGTGCTGCTGCTGAAAGCCACTACGCCATGTTGGTTGGTCAAGTCCATCGTGTTGACCCCGGTCACGCTTCCCGCCTTGAGCAGCCCTTGGGCCGGATCAAAAACCTGGTAGGAAACTGTATTGCCCGAAAAAGAAGCGGTCACATTCTGCAACGGCGCTGAGTAATCAAACACCGCAGCCTGTGCCGTTGAAGCGAGGCACAGCAGCATGGCTGCTAAAAGCCACAACCGGACCCGGCGAATCGCGTATAAGAACAACAATGGCTCATGATCCCTCCCCGACAATGCTAGCTCAGATTTCACAACAAGATGACTCTAATTCAGGCTCATGGTTTAAAGAAAAAAGGAGGCTCAAGCAAGGAGTTTAGTGGATAGAAAGGAGCAGAGCTCACCGGCCAAGGCATCGACCCGGAGCACCCAAAAGGTTGACTTTGAGGGATCTACGGCCGCTTTAGGTGCTCATCACCATCGACTCGGAGGGAATGGAACTTTAGGTCCATCATCCCGCGCCGTGTTGAACTCTCGCATTGTCTTGCACCCTCTCAAACGGCTCCACAGATCACCTGAATCGGCAACGAGTCGCCACAGTTAACCGGGGGGAAATGACCAGTGGCTCAAGGTTGGGAAATTCGTGTACGCGTTGAATTTTGCCAACGAGGTCTTGCTTCTGAAGCGAGACAGCAGGGCACCCCCTGCGGTTGGCTGAAAGAATCCTAACCAGGATAATTGCCCGAGATATAACTTTCGAGCTGTGTAATCGCGACTGTTTGGACGGAGATCGTCCAATTCACCAGGTCACCCATGGACACAATTCCGACTACCCGCTCGCCGTCTACCACTGGCAAGTGCCGAACACGGTGATGAGTCATCAGCCGCATGCATTCTTCTACGGTGTCTTCTGGAGTGGCCGTAATCACGGGTGCCGAAAGAATTTCCCGCACTTCGGTTTCACGTGAAGATTTTCCTTTCAGCGCGACTTTGCGAGTATAATCCCGTTCCGAAATCACGCCCAATAGTCTCTCACCGGTCATGACCAGCAACGCGCCGATGTTCTTGTCCGCCATGGTTTGAATTGCCTCAAACACGGTATCATCAGGCCTCACGGACCAGATGTTGGATCCTTTGCGGCCCAGGATCTCGCTGATTGTTCCTATGCCTGTCATTTTCTGCTCCTTCTCTCCGGCCTCAGTCACTTTGCGACGTGGATGGCCATTGTGCAGGTTGCGTCACCACAGGTCCAAAATGGTGGAAGAAAAATTCTTCCCCACAAGTGCCTATCGGTGAAATTACACCCATCAGGAACTTATTTCGAGGGCCGGTCAAGAACTTTTTCTGACCTGATAAAGAAAACCTTATTGGGGATGCTCCGCGCTTTTCGGCTGATGAAGGTAGGGTTGAAGCGCTGCCAATAAACCTTCCGGCAGCCGCTTTGGTTTATCATCCAACCCAGTACATACGTGGGTTGTCTGTCCTTCCACAAGCACCCGGTTCTCGCAGTTTAGAATCTTGGAGGCAAATGTGAGTTTAACGCGGTGAGCTTCCGTGAGCCAAAGCTCCACACGTAACAAATCGTCATAACGAGCGGCTCCTTTGTAGCGCATCTGCACCTCCACCACTGGAAAGAGTGTTTCTTCCCCCTGTAATTTTAAGAAAGGCATTTTCAAATGCCGGAAAAACTCCCCCCTGGCTTCCTCTAGATAATCCAAATACCGCGCATAATAAACATGGTTCCCCACAGTGCATTCAGCATATGTCACCCGCAATTCATGAACGAAAGTCGCAGACATCTTGCGGTGGAGGATACGCATGGTGGCCCCGGTCGCCAACCAGGAAGGGTCGTAAAACCAAGTCGTTGGCACCAAATGTCGGCTTTGGGCCAAAGTTCATAAAAAATATCCAAGTTGCGAAGTTTTGGAGGGAGGTTATGTTGCCCACATGGGTTGGCAGGAACTCACTGCTTTATTAATTGTGGTTTTAACGGCTTCCATTTTCGGGTGGAACCGCTTTAAGCCACGCCATTTTTCCGTCAAACGGAGCGGGCCTTGCGGATGTTCGGCTGTCTCCCCCAACTCTTCCCGGAGCTCCATCATCTACACTGGTCGCAAGGGGGAACCTGCCAGGATAGTGGTCAAAATGCGATAAAGTCATGCTTGCACAACTATTTAACTTGGGATACTCTCTGGAACCATACTGCCATGTGCAAAGTTAACTCTTCGCTGTACTACGTCCAGAAATCGGCATCCAGGCCGAGTTCTGCGGGGGAAACTCACTGGATCCCTAACACTGACGTTTACGTCTCCGAAGGCACCTTGGTGATCAAGGTTGAATTGGCCGGCATGCGTCGGGAAGATCTGGAACTGACGGTCGAAGGGAACCGGCTCATGATCAGCGGGCAGCGTCCCGACGATTCTCGCAATGCCAAATGCAAATTTCTGGTCATGGAAATCAATTATGGCCCTTTCGAGTGTGTTATCGAGATTCCCCCGGGTTATGATCTCAGCCACGCAAAAGCTGCCTACCAAAACGGTTTTCTCCGCGTCGAAGTTCCCCAGGCTGCTCGCTCGTCCAAAAGCATTCTCGTCTCCATCTCTGAAGGTAAATAATCCTACCGAACTTTCGTGCGCTGGGGGTCGTCTAATGTCTAACATGACGGCACAATGACTTCGCCCGATACAGAGTTTATCCGAATCATGGGCGCCGACGACACAGCCGGTGCCGGGACCGCCTCGGTCCCTAAACCTCCTGCTAAAGCGCTTCCCACGGTTTTGCCTATCCTTGGGCTTTCGGACATTGTCATTTTTCCGGGAATGGTCGCCCCTTTGCTGGTGGATACCGCTCAAAGTATCCGCCTGATTGATGATGTGGTGGAAGGGGACCGCCTGCTTGGCTTGGTCCTTCAAAAGCGTCCGGACATTGATACTCCCATGCCCGAAGATCTTTGGCAGCATGGTTGCGCGGCGCGTGTGCTTAAGATGCTGAAATTTCCGGACAACACCGTCCGGGTGTTGGTTGAGGGACTCTGGCGCATTCGCATCACGGAATACGAAACTCAAACCCCCTACCTGCGAGCAAAGATTGAGGTCCTGAAAGATGTTTTGCAGGAATCGGTCGAAATGACCGCACTGGCGCGCAACGGCCAGCGGCTTTTTCAGGAGATCATCAAGCTTACCCCTGCTCTTTCCGATCAGGTCAAAATCGCAGCGCTCAATACGGACGCCCCTGGCCCTCTGACCGACCTCATTGGCGGCAATCTCAACCTTACCCTGGAAGACCGCCAGCGGCTGCTTGAGACCAATAATGTCCAGGAGCGCTTGGAAAGATTAAAGCCGCTCATGGAGCGTGAATTGGAGGTGCTCACGCTCAGCACGAAAATTCAGAACGACGTCACGGCCACCATGGCCAAGAGCCAGCGTGACTTCTTCCTCCGCGAGCAAATTCGGGCTATTCAGCGGGAATTGGGTGAAACCGATCCATCCGTCACCGAAGCGAACAATCTCCGGGAGCTTATTGAGAAAAACGGTCTGCCTGAAGAGGTGCAGAAGATAGCTTTTAAGGAACTGGAACGCCTGCAGCAAATGGCTCCTTCAGTTGCGGAATACGCCATTACTCGCAATTACCTCGACTGGTTGATTTACCTGCCTTGGTCCAAATCCACCAAAGACACGCTGGACATCAAGACGGCAGGCCGCATTCTCGACCAGGAACATTTCGGGCTGGGCAAAGTTAAGGACCGTCTCCTGGAATATATCGCGGTAATCAAGCTGAAGCAGAATTTAAAGGGGCCTATCCTTTGCCTGGTGGGCCCTCCTGGGGTTGGAAAAACTTCTCTCGGCAAAAGTGTCGCGGACGCACTCGGACGCAAGTTCGTCCGCATTGCTTTGGGGGGCTTGCGCGATGAGGCTGAGATTCGCGGCCATCGCCGCACCTACGTGGGCGCCATGCCTGGCCGGATTATCCAAAGCATCCGCCGTGCTGAAAGCAACAACCCCGTTATCCTGCTGGACGAGGTCGACAAAGTCGGCTCCGATTATCGAGGCGATCCTTCGGCCGCTCTCCTCGAGGTGCTGGATCCGCAGCAGAACAGCACTTTTACCGACCATTACCTCGATGTCGCCTTCGACCTTTCACGAGTGCTTTTTATCACAACGGCAAACTGGCTGGATCCTATCCATCCTGCCTTGCGCGATCGCATGGAAGTGATTTCGCTTCCGAGCTACACTGCCACTGAAAAGCTCCAAATCGCCAAACGCTACCTGGTTCCGCGACAACTGGAGGAACACGGACTTCAGCGACGGCTGGTCAAATTTCCCGATGCCACTTTGCGCAAAGTCATTCAGGACTACACTCATGAAGCGGGTGTCCGCCAATTGGAACGTGAGATCGCCGCTCTTTCTCGCAAAGCCGCGCGCCAAATTGTTTCCAAAAACGGGCAACCCTCTAAGGTTGTGATTGGGGAAAGCGATTTGACTGATTACTTGGGGCAACCCCAATTTGTGTCCGACGCCGCGGAGAAAATCACCGAAGTGGGGATTGCCATGGGACTAGCCTGGACGCCGGTTGGCGGGGAGATTCTTTTCATTGAAGCCACGCGCATGCCCGGCAAAGGGGCGTTGCTGCTGACAGGCTCGCTCGGGGATGTAATGAAAGAAAGCGCTCAGACCGCGCTCTCCTATTTACGCAGTCAGTCCAAGACTTTGAATATCGACTTGAGCGATTTCGATAAAAACGACATCCATATCCATGTGCCGGCTGGTGCGACCCCAAAGGACGGCCCCAGCGCTGGTTCCACTATTGTGGTCGCCCTCGCTTCGCTTTTGACCAGGCAACTCGTCCGCTCAGATCTTTCCATGACTGGTGAAATCAGCTTGCGCGGCCGTGTGTTGCGGGTGGGCGGCATCAAGGAAAAAGTGCTGGCAGCGGCCCGCTCCGGCATCAAGCAAGTCATTCTCCCGGACCAAAATCGTCCAGATTGGATGGATGTGCCTGAGGAAGTGCGAAACAGAATGAAGGTTCATTTTGTGAAACACATTTCGGAGCTCGTCCAATTGGCACTGAAACCAAAATGAAAGCGCTCGGTTCAATCTTGATTCTGCTCGCGACCTTTACGCTTTGCGCGCAGGAGCCGGTTGAATCCAACAAATCCGGCCAGGATCTTGCCGCCAAACTGTGCTCCTTGGCCCCTCCGGCGAATGCCCAAATGACGGGCGTGATGAACATTCGCCGCCGCGGTCAGGGATTCGAGCAGGTTCCTCTGCTCACGAAAGTGAACCTCGGCAACCCTGGCTGGGAAGCAATCTACCAAACGCGGCCAACCGAAAAACGCCCGGCTGAGCGGCTTATTATTCGGCACGCTCCGAACAAGCCTAACGAATACCTGCTCGGCCGTGGTTCCCACGTCGAAGACCCTCAGCCCGTTGGAAAGGACCAGCTTGCCATGCCGTTTGGCGGCTCGGATTTCTGGCTCATGGACTTGGGATTGGACTTTCTCCACTGGCCAGTCCAGCACCTGATCAAGCTCGAGAAGCCCGACATGCGGAAATCTCGACCCTGCGACAGGTTGGAAAGTCAAAACCCCATGGCTCCCCCTGGAGCGTATTCCCGCGTTGTGTCGTTCATCGACAAAGAGACGGGCGGTTTGATCGTGGCAGAGGCCTATGACGCCCAGAATAAAATCATCAAATCCTTTTCTGTTGTTAGTGTCAAAAAGGTCCAGGGCGAGTATCAGCTCAATGAGATGGAGATGGAGGACAGAAGGGCGGGCTCCAGGACACGGATTGACTTCGACGTGGAACGTGGTAAACAGGTGCCATAACCATGCCTCATTCTGTCTCCATCGCCATCGGCCTCCTTATGCTGCTGGGTGGAGTTGCCGTCATTGTTTGGCTTATCTGGCGGACAATCAAGAACGCGGAAGATCCTTCCAAAATGGCCTTCAAGTGGGGGGCCACATTCGCGCTAGGGGGCCTCTTTCTCTACGGAGCTATCAAAGAAATCGGCTTTAACGCGGGTGGA
>JAQGOV010000631.1 GCA_028293425.1 Verrucomicrobiales bacterium | reverse complement strand
CAGCGTTTCCAGACGAGGTCCAGCTTCGGGTCGTCAATCTTAATGAGCTTTCCTGAGCCGTCGCGCAAGTTGAGGCCGAGCCTCTTGTATTCCTTGAGCCCGGCTGCTCCAAGGCGGTGGCCTTGCTCCACCTGCTTCATGGCGCGGTCCGCGAAGTCTGGTTTGTCCCAATCCTTGTAATCCAGGTTCATGTAGAGCACGAAGCGATCTGGAAAGCGCTTTTCGACAATGGCCTTGTTTTGCTCAAAATCCGAGGGTTCGCCATTGGTTCCGCGGGTCACGGTGCCGCCGCTCAGGTTAATGCCGACGCCAATGCCCGCGGCGTCCATGATTTTGACGGCGCGCTCATAACGTTCCTCTTTCGCCTCGATGTGCATGTGCAGATCGATGGTGCGATGTTCCGCGCGCCATTGAGCCGCTTCACGGCGCACTGCTTCGACATCTTCTTTGGCCCACAGCATGGATCCTGTGAGCGTCAGAGCGGAAATCATGACCTGGCAGAATAAATTTGTTTGCATGGCTTGTGTGCCTAGAATGGCAAGTTGGTTTTAAAGATCGAGTCCAAAGAGGGGATGACTGGGGGAGGTCAATGGTGATTGGGCAGTGGCAAAAGCTTTTGATACTGGATGCCGGCTGGGCCTGCCTCGTTACCTTAACAGCTACAGAAGAAGATGACAGAACAATCTCAGGTCTGAAATTTGAGATCTCAGAGTCGAAAGTGAAAATTTGTACCAAGCCTTGTTGGCGCATTTCTTAAGCTCGCGAAGGGCGCGAAGGGCGCGAAGGAAGGCAGCTACAACAAAAGGGCATGCCGGGGTAATGACGAGGTCAGAATTCCGAATGATGAGATCATCGAGCGGGCGCAGTCAGAGCATCGGTAACAGTCTTTGGCCGGAGGTGATTGGAGTGCTGCTGCCGGGATCGCGAGTGCAAGAAAATCCACAGCCTTTTGATCCGTGACCATTTCATGGTAGTGGTTTGCTCTGCCGTCATCGCGGATGGATTGCTTTTATGGCGAACGGGTTTTAACCACGCGCAGAGCATGTCGAATCATTTGCGACACGTAACCCCACTCATTGTCATACCAGCTCAAAACCTTGACCAGGTCGCCATCCACGACCTGCGTCATACCGAGGTCAACGATGGCGGCTCGCGGGTCTTTGATAATATCCGAGGAAACGAGCGGATCTTTCGTGACGCCGAGAATGTCTTGGTATTGATGGCTCTCGGATTCCTCTTCGAAAATGCGATTGATCTCTTCCACCGTTGTGCCCCGCTCGGTGACAAAAACCAGATCAACCAACGAGCCAACCGGGACCGGCACGCGCACGGCCAAGCCATCAAATTTATTCCGGTATTGCGGAAGGATTTTCACCGTCGCCAGAGCCGCCCCGGTGGACGTGGGTACAAGATTCGCCGCACCAGCCCGCCCGCGCCGCAAAGTTTTGTGCGGGCCATCAACCAGGCTTTGGTCAGCGGTGTAGGCATGCACGGTCGTCATAATGGCTTTCTTCACGCCGATGCGGCGCGACATGATTTCCGCCACGGGCGCGATGCAATTGGTTGTGCAACTGGCGCAGGAGATGATGTTCGGATTTCCCTCTGGATGTTTGACTCCATAAACGGCAGTGACCACCTCCTCGCTTTTCGAAGGTGCGGAAAGAATTACTTTTTTCGCTCCGGCCTGAATGTGCTTTTCCAAATCTTCCCGCTTTGTAAAACGTCCGGTGCATTCGAGAACTAGATCGATTTGCAAATCCTTCCACCGAAGTTTTGCGGGATCTTTTTCGTTCAAGAGGTGGATCGTCTTCCCGCCTATGATCAATTGGCCATCGCCGGTTTTCACCGGCTTCTCGTAGCGACCGTACACGGTGTCGTAACGCAGCAGGTAGACGAGATTTTCTGCGCTGGCAACATCATTGGCGGCGGCAAGGTTCAACTCCGGCGCGTCGAGAATAATCTTCAGGGCCGCGCGCCCAATTCTTCCCAATCCATTAATTGCCACGTTAGCCATAGAATTGTTTCTCGTGTTTCCGGCGAGCCATTCAGCGCACGCCGATCAGGCTGCTGCGAGTTTTACGCGTTTGCCGCGCTTTCCGGCCAGCTTCTTCTCCAAATATGTCTTCAAGGCCACAGCGTTGTTGTGCTCGGTGTCGTGCGCGCTGTAGACGAGCGTAATATCCTTTTCCCTCGCGCTTTCCAAGAGCGCTTCCCAAGTGTCGGATTGTGCGTCCAGTTCCGCAAAATATCGGCGCTGAAATTCGTTCCATTTGGCCGGTTCATGCCCGAACCAGGATCGCAATTCATTGCTCGGTGAAACCGATTTTATCCAGCGGTCCACATGCACATCCTCTTTTTTCAGCCCGCGTGGCCACAAATGGTCCACCAGGAAACGAGCGCCGTCGCTCTTTTGGGCTCGTTCATAGACTCGTTTGACTCGGATCATGGATTTCCTTTCGTCGTGTCGTTTATTTCCGTTGGCAACATTGAGGAGGCATGACCTTCGCGAATCCAGGTGGAGATCCTGGTTTGTGTGCCGAAAACGAGATTTCGTTTTAAACGTGGCGTGTAGGTGTTCATATCACGATGCCGTGCATCTCCAGTAGTTTGGCGATATCTTCCACGCCGGGCGCGTTTCGGCGAGACTGGAACGAATGAGCTTGGAAGCGCGGTGGTTTTGAGTTTTATCTTGGAATCTCTTTTTCATAAATCGTAACCGTTCATTTTTTCCACAGAATTCCTCACCTCGGGCAACTCCGCCAAATGCCCCAAAAGTCCGCGGTGGCTACTTGACGATGACAAGGCCTTTCATTTGAGGGTGGAATGTGCAGACGTATGAAAAATCGCCTGGCTTGGTAAACGTGTGCCGCCATGATTTACCAGGGGCGATTGTGCCTGAATCGAACGCGGCGGAAGTTACAGTATGCGAGACCAGATCGTCGTTCTTCCACTCCAAAACATCACCCTTCTTCACCTCAATGGTCACAGGAGAAAACTGAAGATTCAGCATGGAAACCTGAGCGGGGGCAGAAGCCACGGTCGGCGGCACTACTTTGGCCGGACCATTTGCAAGGCTCCTGCTACTAGAACCCCAGGCGCGATGCGCCAGGAACGCGCAGCCAATGATGATCGTAAGCCCACAGACACCGAGCAACCAAAGCCGCAGTGTTCCTTGGCCGGCGCGCGACCCGGTTCCTTTTTGTTGTCTCGGAGCAATCACCTTTACAGATCCGTTGTCGCGTTGTTTCATTCGCCATACGCCCTGAGAGCGGAAGTTGATGCAGGAGCCGCCGGCTCCTCACACCTAGCAGTTGCCGGACTTATTTACCCAATGAAGCTTGCAACTTTTTAGCATGTTCCAAATGGGCAACGAAAACGGGGCGGCCACTTTCAAGAAGACTCTTCAATTCCACGTTCTTGGTGTTGGGGATCAGCGTCTTCTCCAGCAAACTGATGACCGCTTCGTGGTAGCTCACTTCGTTATCAACGTATTGCTTATCAAAGTCGGCGCCCGTCAACGCTTTCAACTTCGCCAGCTCTTTCTTGCCGCCCGATTTCAAACTCTTGCTCGTGTCGCTCGCTTTTGGAGTCACGCCGAGTTTCTTGGCCAGAGCAATGGCCTTGTCGTTCACAGCGGTGTGATCGCGAACCATCGTTTCCGCGAATTCTTTGACCGCCTGGTTCCTTGTCTTTTTCACAGCCAGTTTACCGTAATCGACATCGACTGTGTCCGCCACGACGACGATCATGGCAATCTGGGCATCCGTTGGGATGGATGCGGAAGATTTGTCAGCAGCATTCGCACTTGTACTGAGCGCTGCCGTCGCGACCGAGGTAAGAATGAGCGCGAATGCTTTTAGCTTTGCGCGGCATTTTTCGAGCTTCGTAAAGCAACTGTCGGTGGTGAGCAATTTCATAGGCTTATGTTTTCTCTTGAAGTTTTGTTTTGTACCTTTGTTGAAAATCGGCGTTAACAACCAAAACGGACTTTTTTTCAATCACGCAAAAATACGCGGCTCGAAGACCTCGTAAGCAGGGGCACCCTTGACCTCCTCCCTGGTCAAATGAACAAAGACTTTGGATTGGTCCCAACTGATTCGCTCAATCTCGGCTGTCGAAATTTGCACCTTCTGGCGGGCGAACCACGAACCAACGTCCACAACCAGGTGCCGAATCGCCCAGGTTTTGTCATCCACGAGGAAATCGCTCAAATGGCCGACGAGTTTATCGGTTGCTTGTATGCCATACCCAGTCACAACCCGTGCGCTCCGCAGATGCGCATCACCGTCATTGGCGCGCATGATGGCACGCCCCCCACGCTCGCCAGGAACCGACTCAGAACGCTGCGATAAGATGGGAAAATCGCTCATCCCCCATAACCCATCTCCCTGCCAGTAAACAGGCCAGCCGTAATAACGGTAATACTCCTCCTCATATTGGCGGGAAAGCGGCTTGTGTGCATCGGCGGGCGGACAGCTCTTGATTTGGTTGCGAGTCCGGTTTACCAGCAGCATTTGTTCGTCGCACAACTCTCCTATTGCTCCTATTGCATGTGGAGCGATGAGGACCAATCCGCCCGTCATCCATGCTCCGGTATCGGTAACCAGATAACGCACAACCCACTTCAGGTCGTCAAAATAAACATCCTTAACTCGGCCTATCTCTCCATCCACCGCCCCGAGTTTCGCCCCATGGATTTGGTTAATGCTGCGCAACATAGCTCCCTCCTTCCTCGACCTGAATCTGTTCGGACCTGGCTTGTTGTGCTTTTTGCTTAAGAGCGTTTATCAGTTTGTCGAATGCCTGGTTGAATTTCTCGACCTCCTCATTCTCAAGCTGTTGGGTGATTTGATTAAGATCGATTCCAATTTCATGCAACTGCTCCAGAATCCGAGCAGATTCCCCCGAATTCTCCTCAAGGCGAGATTTTGGCACGCCGTGTTGCCGGTAGGCCTCCAGCATTTCAAGGGTGACGGTGTCGATGGAGTTCGGGCCTATGAGCGCTTCCATGTACTTCAAATCATTGTAAGTAGGGTTTTTCGTGCTCGTGCTGGCCCAAAGCAACCGCTGGACCCTCGCACCTCGATCAGCCAGTGGTTTGAACGACTCGCTTTCGAAGGTCTTCTTGAAAAGTTGATAAGCGGTTTTCGCGCTCGCAATCGCCACCTCTCCCTGCAACTTTCTTGCCAGCTCAGCCTGCTTTCCTCCCGCCGCCATCTTCCTTTCCAGAATCGAGTCTATCAATACGTCAATCCGGCTGACAAAGAAACTGGCAACGGATGCAATCGATTTCAAAGGCTTCCCTTCAGCTGCGCGCGCATTCAAGCCCGCTATGTATGCCGCTGCTACCTCTTGATAACGCGGCAGGCCGAAGAGCAAGGTCACGTTCACATTGATGCCTTCGGCGGTAAGTTTTTCAATTGCCGGCACGCCTGCCGCTGTGGCGGGCACCTTGATAAAGACGTTCGGCCTGTCCAGTGCCCTCCACAAGCGACGAGCTTCCGCGATCGTTCCATTCGTATCGTGGGCCAGATGAGGATTGACCTCAAGGCTCACATAGCCATCCTGGCCGGCCATCTCCTCGAACACAGGCCGGAATTCATCCGCCGCGCTTTGAAAGTCCTCCTGGCTCAGCGCTTCGTAGATGGCTATTGGGCTGCGTCCCTCATGTGCCATGGCCGAAATCTCCCGGTCATAAAGCCAGCTGCCCACAATTGCCTTTTCGAAAATCGATGGATTCGACGTCATTCCTCGCACTTGATCGTTCGCAATAAAACGCCGGAGCTGACCGTTGGTGACGAGGTCACGCCGCGTATAATCCAGCCAGATCGACTGGCCAAACTTTGTGAGATCGCGGAGAGGGTTGTTTTTCGCGTCTTCATCCATATTCATGATTCATTCCTTTATGTAATTCGGCCTTTAAGATTGTCGGCGGACAAAGGACCTGGCTCAGCGATCAATTGACGGGCCGCTTCTACTTTCCCCCACACATTCCACAGGAGCACCCCTCGCACGCGGCCATTTCGCAGGTAATAGATGACCCCTTCCCGGTTCGGTTCCTTCCAGTCGGAGAAGGTCTCCAGGCGCGAATCCAATTCCCCAACCGCTTCATAGCCCAATTCGAACAGGTCGGAGTAAAAGAATGGCAAATGAGCATAAGTTTCGGCTTTGCCAGCCATATTGCGCCCGGCCACGTGACCCATTGTATTGGCGTTGTCCTCGTGCTCCACACGCATGCGTTTTCCCAAGGCGGGGCTGAAAAATTCCGCAACGTCTCCTGCCGAATAAATATCGTAATGACTGGTGCGCAGGAAATCATCCACCACGATGCCATTCTCCACCTTTAGCTTTGCTGCAACGGCCAGCTCCACATTAGGCTCAATGCCAATGCCCGCGACCACACCATCAACCAGGACCTCCTTTCCGCTCTCGGTCTTGACCACGAGTCGGTTGTTTAGGTCCTCCAATCCAATGACCTTTTCTCCCGCCTGCAACTGAACTCCCTTTTTGGTATAAAAACTAGTCAGGAATTTAGCCAGGGCATGGGGGTAAATTCGATCTCCAATATCCGCTCCAGGAAAAATCATCGCTACCTCTTTGCCATTGGTTGTCAGGGCGGCCGTTACTTCCGACCCGATAAAGCCTCCACCGATGACCGCAAATTTCTTTCCATGTTCAGTCCATTCTCGGAGCCGCTTATAATCCGCCAAGGTTCTATAATAGATTATGTGCTCGCTCCCAAATGGTAAGGTTCGTGGCGACCCTCCAGTGGCGATTAACAGTTTCTCATACGTGTAAGAGTTGTTCTCCGTGTCTATCACCCGTTTATCAACTGGCTTGAGAACCTGGGCGGTCCGTCCAAGATGCAACGTCACGTTCGGCCCCGCCGTTCCGCGCCATATGCTTTCCACGGGTTCCCCCTTCCAAAGCCCCTTTGAAAGAGGTGGACGGTTGTACGGTGCGTCGGATTCGGCGCTGAGGATCCCGATGTCACCCACAGGATCGACGCTGCGGATCCCTTTCACTGCGGCGTCAGCCGTCATGCCCCCGCCAACGATGAGATACTTGTAGCGGGAATTTGGAGATGAATTGAGCGTTTCCATAATCGCAAGGTGCTTTTGAAAGTTGTTTATCAATCCTCCGTCATCAAGTCTCTCTTAACACCGAGCAGCAGGATCGCAAGCGCGGCCAGGGCACAGAAGACCGCCGCAAGTCCTGCCAGAAATTCGGCCCGCATATTAGGCGTTAAGGATCGCAGGCGATAAACAATCACCACGAGTGCCACTGCTGGGATTAGCAAAGGCAGCACGGGAAGCAATCCCCTTGTCCGTCCGGGCCGGTGTGTATTCCTTCGCGGCGCTGAAGCTGTGGAATGTGCAACGTGTGTTTCCGTCGATCTGGGAGTACCGTTCCTTTCCATAATCTAACGTGCCACGAGAAAGATGTACAGCAAGTACATTATTATTGCATACCCCAAACTCATCCGCGACAATACCTCAGGATGAGGCTATCGCTTTATACAGATTACGCGTTGAGGTTGCTGATGCATACGGCTTTGCGGCAGCCGCAGGTTACCACGATCGACCAGGTGGCTGACGCGTTTGGCATTTCACGAAATCACCTGGTGAAGATTGTTCAGGATCTCGGGCAGAACGGATTCCTTTCCACCAGGCGCGGCGCTGGAGGAGGTTTCACGCTCGGAAGACCTGCGGCCGAAATATCTCTTGGCGCTGTGGTTCGCCTAACCGAATCGGATGAACGAGTAATCGACTGCGTCAGCAAGGCCAAAGTAAGGTGCCGCATCTTCCCGGTTTGCCGATTGAAAGGAGTGCTCAGCGAAGCCGCCGCGGCTTTTTTCTCGGTGCTGGATCGGTACTCACTGGAGGACCTGGTAAAACGAGAATCCGAGATGAGGGATCTCCTGGAAGTTTGAACGTTGCCACAACCGTTCGGCAAATGCCCCGGTAGCGTCGCTGGATCCTGGCCGGTAAAAGATTCATGAAAATTGAGCAAACGCTTGGCTTAAAATGGCGCCTCTTCGGTTTTTTGCGGACGAGGATCGGGCAGCGCTTCCTGCTCATCTTTTTGGCCATATCCCTTCTGCCGCTTGTCACCATGGGCTGGTTCGCTATTTCGCAGAGCGAACGCGCTTTGCGGCGGCAGACACAGGCCGTGCTGCGCAGTGCTTCAGATGGCGCGGAAGCGCAACTGCGGGAATTTTTGCACAAGCTCAAGGAACAGATACTAAAAACCAGGCAAGACGAAGCACTACGGCAGGCTTTGGCTGCCCAGCTTTCAACCCGGCCACTCACCTCAACACCCCCTGGGCCCGCGCTTTCCGAACTGCTCGACTTGCAGCGACGCAGATTTTCCGATGTGCAGGAAATTTTTATTCTTACCATGGGTGGGCGCGTGGCCGCCTCCTCCAGCCCTAAAAATGAGGGCCAGGACCTCTCCTCCGCCCAGTATTTCAGAAAAGGAAAGCAAAGCTACTTTCCTGGAGATGTGATGAGGGACCCCAACACAGGACGTGTCACTTGGGTGATGACGACGCCCATCCAGGATGTTGAAGGAAGTCGGCTGCTCGGTGTTTTGGCCTTTCGCATCGAGCCTGAAACCTTGAGCAGCCTGGCCAGCGGACGCCGTGTTCTGGGCGAGGGCGCCGACACTCAGTCATTTCGCATCGGCGACACTGGGGAAACCTATATCGTCAATCGGGACCATCTCATGGTGACGGAGTCTCGTTACCTTTCCAATGCGGTGCTTCGGGTGCGCGTGGACACCGAGCCCGTGCGCGCTGGCCTGGAGCTGGGGAAGGAAATCACGGCCGACTACACCGATTATCGTAGCATCAAGGTGAGCGGCGCATCCGTGCTTTTGCGCGACTTGGGCTGGGTGATGATCACGGAAATCGACTTCAGGCAGGCCTTTACCGTCATCACACAAATGCGCAACAGTGTTCTGGGGCTCACAGCCGCTCTGGGCTTGGTGGCAATGTTTCTGGCCTGGGATGCCACGCGCAGGATTATCGGTCCTATCCAGAGGCTCTCCGAATCCGACCATGCTTTGTCCGAGGGCAATGAAGCGGCTGCTGTCGTTTGCGAAGAAGGGTTGCCGAGGGATGAGATCGGCGAACTGGTGCATCGCCGAAACGAACGCGTCCAAGCCCTGGCCACGGCGCAAACACAGTTGGTGGAGCGGACGGCGAAGCTGCGCGCCGCAGTGACGGAATTGGAGCACGTTTCCTATACCATTATGCATAATATGCGGGCACCCCTCCGGGCTCTGAGCGGTTTTGGCGACATCATTGTGTCCACCGAAGCCGAGCGGCTGAGTCCCGATGGCCGTGAGTTCCTTGGACGAATCAAGACGGCCGCCTCTCGGATGGACCGCCTCATTTGCGACGTCCTGAGTTACAATTCCGTGGTGCTCGGAAATTTGCCCCTCGGAGCGGTGGATGTTTCCAAGCTCATCCGCGTCATCGTCGAGACAGACCCAAAGTTTCAGCCAAACATGGCGAACATTCATTGTCCACCGGATTTGCCGCTCGTTCGCGCCAATGAAGCAGCCTTGACCCAGTGCTTCTGCAATTTGCTGGATAATTCAATCAAATTTGCCCGGCCTGGCGAATTTCCATTCATACAAATTCGAGCGGAACGCAGCGGCGGCCAAGTCCGGATCTGGGTCGAGGACAATGGCGTCGGGGTGCCTCAAATAATTCATGACCGGGTCTTTGGCATTTTCCAGCAGGGCAGCAACACGGGTGAGGGAACAGGCATGGGGCTGGCCATCGTACGAAAAGCTGTGGAACGGATGGGCGGCCGAGTAGGCGTGCAATCCGAACCCGGGAAGGGCAGCCGTTTTTGGATCGAGCTCCCAGCAATTGAAGGCCGCTTCGGCGCCCTGGACGGCGCCTCAACAGCAACTGCGCGGAATGTTCAGGCCCTTGTTGCGCCAGCCAGCCGCGAAACCGTATCTGGCATGTGATTACAGCGAGGGATTGCACGCTGGATTCGGAAGAGGAGCAGATCAGGGCGGAAATCAGCACTCCTTCACTAAAGGCAATCGCTGTTTGAGGGGTGGAGGCACGTCCAAAGTTCCTGGTTCCACATTCTTTCTTAAGCCAACCTGTTGAGAAACTCCTCCCTCAGGGCCTGATCTTTCTGGAAAGCCCCGTGCATGACATTCACTTTCATGATGGAATGGGTATCTCGCACTCCCCGGGCCATGGCGCACATATGTTTGCCATCGATCAGCACGGCCACGCCCAACGGCTCGACGATCTGCTCAATAAAGACCGCGATGGAATGGGCTGTACGTTCCTGGTTTTGCAAACGTCGGGCAAAATACCCGGCGATCCGCGAGAGTTTCGATAATCCCAGGATTTTTTTGTCCGGGATGTAGGCAATCGTAATGCTCATCAGGATGGGGAGCAAATGATGCTCACACAAGCCTGTCTCTTTAATTCCTTCCACAATCACCATATCGTGGCAGACGGACGTCTGGCACTCGGCCTTGAACATGGTGAGCAGTTTGTCCGTCGCCATTCGGGCTCCCTCGGTCATTTCAACGAGAGCCTTGGCCGCTCGCATCGGCGTTTCCCTCAATCCTTCCGACTCAATATCCGCACCCAATTCTTCCAAAATCCGAGTATAATACTCGGCCATTTTTTCAACGTTCGGAATTTTCATCCCAGAGCAATCTAACACCTTGATCCCGGCGAGCAACGTTGAGGCCAAGGCTTGAAGCAAGACCAAAGCTCCTGCCCCTCTCCGTGCGCAGGTAGTCGCTCACCACCATAGTGCTGCCAGTCCCAATCAGGGTTCCATTGCCCGCCAAACAGCGAACCATAAGCTGCCACAAAAATAGTGAGAAGGGAAAGGCCGTGCTCCTTGCGAACCCCGGGATCATCGCGAGAAAGCCTAGCTCTACAATCAGCCCTGCCTGCCTGAAAGGGGCGGGGTATGATTCACATTACAGATGAAAATGTCCTTGTAGTACGGTTGTTCTTCGACCTGGACTATTCTGAGTCGTCGCACACCATAGAGGATCGACCAAGT
>JAQGOV010000618.1 GCA_028293425.1 Verrucomicrobiales bacterium | reverse complement strand
GCATCACTAACTCGTCCCATCGTGGTTGAAAGCCTAATTTATTTAACTAAATCGTCAACTATTTTATGCCGGTAAGGCGCGAAAGATTTCTGACCGATTGCGCGATGAAGCTGGCCAACCACAACCTTGGCTTACGCTGGGGTGCTTGCCCTATTTGCAGCGCTAATGAGCTATGGCAATCTGATCACCGTAAAGGGGGATAAACAGGAATTACCAAAACAACCGGGCGGACTGCTCACCCGCCCTTCTTTTTGTACACATTCCTTTTCTAAGTTTTCAACTTCAAAAAATTCATCATGGAATCCCCGTGCTTCATGACTTTCACTTCCTCCCAGGTGGGAGGAATTTCGAGGGTGTCGCGTTTTGTGTGTCCGAGCACGAGGAGCCCTTCGGGTGTGAGCAACTTTGGCAGGTGTTCGTTATCCAGTAATTTCTGCGACATGGAGGTAGAACGGCGGCCAACGTTCTTTTCGCCGAAGGGCGGGTCTGCCGTAATCAGATCGAATTGGTTTTTGGCTTCTGCCAATTGCACCAGAGAGATGAAAACGTCCTGAACGCGGAGCTGGTATTTCTCGAGCGGGAGTTCCACCGCGACGATGTTCTGGCGAATCATCATCGCATGGCGATTGGCTTTCTCGATACTCAAAACGGAACCAGCTCCCCGGCTGAGACATTCCAAGCCAAGAGCGCCTGAACCGGAAAAAAGATCGAGCACGCGGGCGCCTTCCACGAGATGGCCGATGCTGTTGAAAATAGCCTGCCGTACCAGGTCCGGAGTGGGGCGCACGTCAAATCCTTTGGGCACATCGATCAATCTTCCCGCAGCCATTCCGCCGATGATTCGCATGTGGTTATTATCCGGGAAGGAGGCCGAGACGTCCAGACGCAGGAGAGCGGATCTAAAAGAAAACAGCGGCCTGTTGCCAAGCCGCCGTTTTGAAATTTACGAAAAGATTACAGACCCTTCTGAATCATGAATCGCACCAAATCGGCGACGCGATTGCTGTAGCCCCATTCGTTGTCGTACCAGCTCACGAGCTTGAAAAAGCGCTTGTTCAGCTCGATGCCGGACCCTTCGTCGAAGATCGAGGAAGCCTGGCAATGGATGAAGTCGCTGCTGACTACTTCGTCCTTAGTGTAATCCAGGATGCCTTTGAGGTAGGTTTCGCTGGCGCGCTTCATAGCCGCGGCGATCTCTGCATAGCTGGTCTCTTTGACGGTGCGGACAGTCAGGTCGACCACGGAAACGGTCGGCGTGGGGACGCGGAATGCCATGCCAGTGAGCTTTCCCTTCACTTCAGGGCAAACCAGGCCGACGGCGCGGGCAGCACCGGTGCTGGAAGGGATCAGGTTGATGGCTGCGCTGCGGCCACCTTTCCAATCCTTCTTGCTTGGACCATCCACGGTCTTTTGGGTAGCGGTGTAGCTGTGCACCGTGGTCATTAGACCTTCTTCGATGCCGAAACCTTCCTTGAGCAACACATGGACAATGGGCGCAAGGCAGTTGGTGGTGCAGGAAGCGTTGGAAATAATGTTGTGCTTGGCCGGGTCGTATTTGTCGTGGTTCACGCCCATGACAACGGTAATGTCTTCACCCTTCGCTGGGGCGGAGATAATGACCTTCTTGGCGCCGGCGACGATATGGCCCTTGGCCTTTTCACCTTCGGTGAATAAGCCGGTAGATTCGATCACGAGGTCGACTCCCAATTGCTTCCACGGCAGACCGGAAGGATCCTTGGCGCTGACAACCAGGATATCCTGGCCATTCACGACCAAAACATCGTCTTCAGCCTTATCCGCCGAAGATTTCTTGGAAGAAACCTCGCCTTGGAAGCGACCTTGGGTGGAATCGTATTTGAGGAGGTAAGCCAGGTTATCCGCGGGAACGATGTCGCCCACTGCGACGACCTGCAAATCTTTGCCCAGCAAACCTTGTTCGGCGATGGCCCGGAAAACCAGGCGCCCAATGCGACCGAAACCGTTAATTGCAACTTTCACTGCCATAGTTCGTTATTTTCGTATTTTAGATGTTGCTCGTAAAAACAACAGAGGTGGCATGGTAGCGGCGAAGTCCCGTCCGTCAATGCCGTTTTAGGGGAATTTAAGATGAAAATGAAACCGGGCTGCCGCTTGATATCCCATTTTATTTCATAGTTTCCGAAAGTTGCGGCATCGGAATCGACTCCTCCGAACATGCCGACGCCCGGGTGCAAGTGACAGCAGAGGCGAAAGCTGCGCAACCGGTTTGTTAGCTTTTCGACCTTGGGTCGAACGCATCGCGCAGACCGTCGCCCACAAAATTCATGGCGAGCAAGGTGAAGACCAGCATGGAAGCTGGAAACACCAGCAACCACCAGTAGATGCGGATAGGATTGAGTTGCTGGGCGCCTTCGGCAATCAGTGAGCCCCAACTGGCCATCGGAGGTTGGATCCCTAATCCCAGGTAGCTGAGAAACGATTCGTAAAGGATGATGGCAGGAACAGTCAGGGTGAGATAAACGATGATTATGCCATAGACGTTGGGCAAGATATGATGCCAAAGAATTTGGAAATGGCTGGCCCCGAGTGAACGGCTGGCATCCACAAACTGGCGGTTCCGCAGAACGAGCACTTGGCCGCGCACGATCCGCGCCATCGTGAGCCAGGATACTGCCCCAAGACCAACGAACAGGAAAATAAGATTGGCCTTGTTCGAAGCTTGCGCGCCAAAAGTGTTCCCAAGCCACTTGCGAACCCCCTCGTCCAGGGTCGTAATCAAAACAATAACGAACACGATGGACGGCAGGGAGTAGAGAATGTCCACAAACCGCATCAACATGTTGTCCCAGCGTCCTCCTACATAACCGGCAATGGCGCCCCAGGTAACCCCGATGACAAAAGCCACCCCTGCCCCGACGATCCCAACCAGCAAGGAAACGCTCGCGCCGTAGAAAACCCGCGTGAGCAGGTCGCGTCCATGCACATCGGTTCCAAACCAGTGACTCGGCGAAGGAGCTTGAAATTGCGCCTCAGAGACCGCATCGGGTTTGTAGTGGGCCAGCCAGGGCCAGAAAAGCACCAGCAGAACCAAGGCTGCGAGAAAGTAGAGGCTGAGCATGGCCGGGTAGTTGCGTTTGAAGCGTCTCCAGGCCCGTTGATTAGGGCTGAGGTGCTCTTCCTTCGCGACGGCGGGGGAGCCAATCACCGGACCCCCGTCGAGGATCTGCGCGGCTTGGTCTGTGGAATTTTCAACGCGATCACTCATGTTTCACACGCGGGTCCAGCAAACTATAGCTAAGATCTACTATCAGGTTCAGGGCCAGCAGTAGCACGGCGTACAGAACCACCAACCCCACCACCATCGGGTAATCGCGGTTCAGCGAACTGTTCACCAGAAAGATTCCGATGCCGGGAATTTGAAAAATATTTTCAACCACGAAAGATCCCGTCAGCAAATCTGCCAGGAGCGGACCGGAATACGAAATAACCGGGAGTACCGAAAGCCGAAAAGCCTGTTTCAGGAGAACCCCGGTTTCACTAAGCCCCTTCGCCCGAGCTGTGGTAATAAAGCCTTCATGCAAAACGTTGCTCATTCCTTCCCTCATCAATCGCGAGATGCGTCCGGAGAAATAAAGGCCCAGCGCGATGGTCGGTAGAACCATATGCCAGGGCGACTCCCACATGCCCACCGGGAAGAGGCTCCAATGAATCGCGAAGGCCATAACCAAAAGGGGCCCGACCACAAACCCTGGAATACAGAAGGCCAGGAGCGCGAAAAAGCTTCCGATGTAATCTCCCCATTCGCCACGATGCACCGCCGTATAGAAGCCCAACGGAATTCCAACCCCTTGCGCAAATAGGAATGCGAGCAAGCCGAGCGTGAGAGAAACCGGCAACCCTTGAAAAATGATGTCGTTCACCGTGTGGTTGCGATATTTGAGCGAAGGACCAAAATCGCCCTGCGCCAGTCCACCGATGTAACGCAGATACTGTTTCCACAGCGTTTCATCCAAATGGTACTTAGCCTTCAGGGCACGCTCGATCTCCGGTGAAGCGGGCTTGCGTTCCTTGTCGAACGGACTGCCCGGAGCCAGGCGCACGAGGATAAATGCGAGGAAGGTGATTACCACCAGCAAGGGGATCATGAACAACAATCGTCGCAGGAAATACATACGTGCCCGTTACCGGGTCCTCGCCTCCTGCCGGGGATTCTCCACGCGCTGGATGGTTTGGATGGGATGTTCGTCCAGAATGTTCGGGTAAATGCCGGTTATCTTTTTCGGATCATAGAAGTTGATGCCTACATAATAAAAAAGTGGCGCGATAGGCATGTCTGTTTCCACCAGCAGCGTTTCGGCTTCCCTCATGAGCCGGGCGCGCTCTTTTTTATCAAGTGTGGAGTTGCCTTTGCGTACCAGCCCATCGTAAGCCATGCTCTTCCACCCGGTGCGGTTGTTACCGTTGTTGCTCATGAACATGTCCAGGAACGTGTTCGGGTCATTGTAGTCGCCAATCCAACTGCTGCGCATGGTGTCGAAGTCCAGGGTGCTTTGGGCGGCAAGGTAAACTTTCCACTCCGTTTGCTTTAACTCCATGTTGATGCCCAGCTCCTGTTTCCACATCTGCTGCAACTCCACCGCGATCTGCTCGTGCTGTTTCGCGGTGTTGAAATGATAACGAAACGATGGAAACCCTTTGCCGCCCGGAAAGCCTGCCTCCGCCAACAGCTTGCGCGCCAACTCTGGATTGTAGCCCAGACCTTGCGGACCCTCGTAATTGGCCATCCCTGGGGGCGTGAGGGTGGTTGCGGGCCGCTCCCCGCCTTTCATGATGCGCTCAGCGATGCGTTTTTTGTCGATCGCCAGGTTGAGGGCTTTGCGAACCCGCACGTCGTCAAAAGGCTTGCGAGTCAGGTTGAAACGCACGAAATAGGTGCCGAGGTAATCGAACTTGTGACAATCGGGCCGCTTCTCGAGCACATCCATGAGCTCGTTTGGAACTAAATTCTTGTCCCAAATAATATCGGCTTGGCCGGTCTCGTAAAGGTTCAGGGCAGAAGAAGCCGAGTCAATCGGCAGGAAATCCACTAACTCATTTTTGATTTTGTCGGCTGCCCAATGGCGGTGGTTCTTGCGTACGCGAATTTTGTCGTGAATGCGCCAGGCTTCCAACGTGTATTGTCCACTGGTGGGAAGAGGCTTTTCCATGAGCCATCGGTCGCCATGTTTTTCGATCCAGTGGCGAGGAACCACATCCAGCGTTCGGAAGGCGCAGAGTTCCAGGAAAAACGGGGTGGGGCTAACCAACTCGACACGCAAAGTGAATGGATCCACAGCCTGAACGCCGAGTTGGGTGAGGTCCTTGAGTTTACCGGTATTAATTTCCTCAGCGTTCTTCACGAAGAACAATTGCCCGGCATAATCGGCAGCAGTCTCGGGGTTAACCACGCGTCTCCAGGAATAAACGACATCTTCGGCTGTAATGGCTCCACCGGTGGACCACACAGCATTGGTTCGTAGATGGAAGGTGTAAATTTTGCCGTCTGGAGAAATATCCCATTTTTCAGCCAGTGCCGGAATTGGAGTAGCGGTAACAGGATCCAATTGCATGAGCCCCTCAAAGAGGGACATGACAATGCGACCATCCGGCTGGCCGGTAATGATGGCAGGATCCAGCGATTCCGGTTCTGCACCGTTCAGGATGACAATATCCGCCCTGGGCTCTTTAGGGGCACAACCGTTCAGCAAGAGCAAATTGGAAAGCAGCAGGAACGAAAGCCATAAAAGGGATCGGCCACTCGGAGAAAAGTCAGCAGCGTCCCTCAAAAGGCGAAACGCCCTCTTAAGGTTACTTAAGAGGGCGTTTCCTGAAACTTGCATCGCCAATTTATTTGGTCGTTGGCGTCGTTGCTGTTGGCGCAGGTGCCGTAGCGGCGGGAGTTGTAGCGCCAGACTTAGGGGCAGTGGCGGGGGCATTTGGCGCTGCGCCATTGGCCGGAATCCCACCCTTGCCGTCAATGTTCGCCGCGCTACCCACTGGAGTGGTCGGAAGCGATGGGGCAGGGCTGTTTTTGCCTAAGGAACGTTCAAACCCGGAAGTCCTGTTGCGCGCATGCACATTAAACATCAGGGAAATGGTCAGAGTGAGGATAAAAAATATGGCGGTAGCATATTTTGTCATTTTAGTGAGGGCATTGCCACTCCCGGAGCCGAAAAGCGCATCGGTGGCCGCTCCGCCAAAGGCTTGACCAATACCAGCCTCTTTCTTGGGCAATTGGACCAGCACGAGGAGCATCAAAAGGAGGCAATCCAGCACAAGGATCACCGTCAAAAAACCAATTACAATCATCATAAATTAGAAATTAAATCGAATTCTTAATAATATCGGCAAAAGACCGATCTTCCAGCGACGCACCGCCCACCAAGGCCCCATCCACATCAGGGAGGCTCATTAATTCGCGCGCATTAGACGGTTTAACACTGCCACCATATTGGATACGAACGCGGCGCGCAACCGTATCGTCATAGAGTTTAGCCACAAGCTTGCGGATAAATGCATGAGCTTCCTGCGCCTGGGCGGAAGAAGCGGTTTTGCCCGTGCCAATGGCCCAAACAGGCTCATATGCAACGATTGTTTCTTCCATTTGGGCCTTGCTCAAGCCTGCCAGGCTGCCGGTAACTTGCGTTTGGAGCACCTTCTCCATTTGATTCGCTTCGCGCTCTTGCAACGTTTCGCCGACGCAAACGATTGGTTTCAACGACGCGGCATGTGCGGCTTGGGCCTTCTTGGAAATCAATTCGTCTGATTCCTTTTGATACTGCCGCCTTTCGGAGTGCCCAAGAACGACATAGCGAACCAGGAATTCCTTGAGCATGCCCGCGGCAATTTCGCCGGTGTAAGCGCCAAAATTGCTTTCGCTCATGTTTTGAGCGCCGAGCCGAATATTGGAATCGATGATGGCCTTGGAAACCTCGCACAAAGCGGTGAACGGCGGGCAGACCACAATATCCACTTCCTTGATGTTGGCCAGTTCCCGCTTCAAACCGTTGACGAGAGCAATCCCCTCGGCGACGGTTTTGTTCATCTTCCAATTGCCAGCAATAATCAGTTTGCGTTCTTTATCCATGCTCCGGAGGTGTTCTATTGAATCTACTTGTTGGAAAGGGCAGCGACTCCGGGGAGTTCCGCGCCTTCGAGAAATTCGAGGCTGGCTCCACCGCCAGTGCTCATGAAAGTAACCTTGTCGCCCAGGCCAGCTTTGTTCAGCGCCTTGACGCTGTCCCCACCGCCAATGATGCTTTTGGCGCCATTTTGCTGACTGGCATCAACCACCGCTTTGGCGACCGCAGTCGTCCCTTCCGCAAAACGTGCGTCTTCAAACATGCCCATCGGGCCATTCCAAAGGATCGTTTTTGCGTGGCGAATGACTTCAGCGTAGCGCTTGGCCGTATCGGGACCGATGTCGAAACCCTCGGCATCCTCCGGAATATCCGCCGCGGTGTTCAGCCGTGAATTCTGCATCTCAAAAACCGGTTTGCCCTTCTTATTCACTTTGCCGGTATCCACCGGGGTGGCAATAACATTGTCCGTTGGAAGCAGGAAACGAACGCCGCGTTCGGCAGCCTTGGCCAATGCCCGCACAGCCACCTGCGTGGCATCGGGCTCCACCAGCGATTTGCCAGTCTTATAGCCCATCGCCAGCTTGAATGTATACGCCATGGCGCCGCCCACCAGAATCGTGTCCGCCTTCTCCAGCAAGCGATCGATCACTCTGATTTTGTCCGAAACCTTTGCACCACCGAGAATAACCACAAACGGGCGAGCCGGATGTTCCAGCTCATCACCCAAAAATTTGAGCTCACGTTCCATGAGCAAACCGGCAGCGGCTTTGCCGCCGCGTTTCGTGACGAATCGAGCCACCCCTTCAGTGGAAGCATGCGCCCGGTGAGCAGCGCCAAAGGCGTCGTTCACATAAATCTCTGCCACTTTGGCCAGCTTTTCAGCAAAAGCAGCGTCATTCGCTTCTTCCTCGTTGTAATACCGCACGTTTTCGAGGAGGAGGATGTCGCCATCCTTGAGAGCCTTTGCCGTGTTCTCCACCTTTTCGCCGATGCAATCATCCACGAAAGCCACCGGACGACGAATCATGTCGGCTAGCTTCGCAGCCACGGGGCGCAGGGACATGGACGGTTCGCGAGTCCCCTTGGGACGTCCCAAATGAGCGGCGAGAATGATTCTGGCTCCCTTGTTAATGAGGAGCTCCAGGGTCGGGAGGGTTTCCTTGATGCGGGTAGCATCATTGATGACCATTTGGCCATCCTTCTCCTCCATCGGAACGTTGTAGTCCACGCGAACAAACACACGTTTGCCACGAACATCGACATCATTAACCGTCAGCTTAGCCATAAATTAAAACAGGGCGCTGAGAATACCTAAGCTACTGGTCGAGTCAAAGGGAATTCCAAGCCGCCGCAAACATCCGAAAAAGAGCTGCTTTATGCCCGAAGTGCTTGTTTAAAGCGAAAAGACGGCAGGATTTAGACTTGGGTTCAGCAACCTTTTCAGGCAGCATCCTGTTTCGAATTGCCGGTTGGCCTTGGAATGAATGACGTGACAAGAATCCTGAATGACATGGAGCGCGGCGATCCTAAAGCCGCGGAAGATCTCCTACCTCTCATATATACGGAGTTACGAAAGATTGCGGCGGTCAAGATGGCCAGTGAATCTTCAGGTCATACCTTGCAGGCCACAGCACTGGTTCACGAAGCCTGGCTAAGGCTGGGCGACGCGGAAGGAACCGCCTGGCAGAACCGCGCGCATTTCTTCGGGGCCGCCGCCGAAGCCATGCGCCGGGTCCTTGTAGACCATGCCCGGCGCAAGAAGAGCCAAAAGCGCTGGGGAGGCGCCGAAAAGGTCGAGTTGAATGAATCAACTCTGGTCTTGGCAGCTCCACCAGACGAATTACTGGCCGTGGATGAAGCTTTAGGGGATTTGGCGAAGGAGGATCCAACCGCGGCCGAACTGGTCAAGCTTCGCTACTTTGTCGGGATGACCATGGAGGAAGCCGCAACGGCCCTGGGGTTGAGCAAGCGAACGGCAGAAAGCCTTTGGACTTATGCCAAGGTGTGGCTGCATCGGGCCATTCGGGCTCAGAAATAACCCTTTCCCGTTAAAGGTAAGATCCCCTTCTGGCCTGTTTATTAACCACAGATTTTTTCTATAGTTCTGCGGACTCCGCCGTGGTTTGGCGCATGTAATTATGAAAACAACATGTACCACGAATTACCAACTTTCGAAGCCGAGACTTACTGTTCGGAGACGTATCGGGATTTTTATCGGTCAGAAAGCCTGGAAACTCTTACTAGTCTAGGGCTTACACGGCCGCGGGTGGAGGTCACGGAAGAGGAAACAGGGCACGATGAAAGCCCTTGGGAAGCTTGGGTGAATCGGCAGGATGAGGAGGCCGCCCGCGCCTTGGTGCGGCAATTATCGCCGGTAGTGCTCAGGTCAGTGCGACGCCGGAGGCCAATGCACGCTGATGAGCAGGACTTGGCTCAAATCATCTTTTCAAAAATTTTCTCGAAACTGCCCCAATATTCCGGCCTGGTGCCGCTGGAGCATTGGGTTTCCCGAATCGCAGTGAACACCTGCCTGAACCAAATCAAATATGAAATGGCCCGCCCGGAATCAAGTTTGAGCGAGGTAGAGGAGAGCATTGTCTGGAACAATTATGCGGAAACCTCCGATGAAACTTCCGAAACGGATCGGGAAGCAGATTGCCAGTTGGTGGAAATGCTATTGAGTGGCCTCAAACCAGACGAGCGGCGTGTTATCCAAATGCTCCACATTGAAGAGCGGAGCGCTGAGGAAATTAGTCGAAAGACCGGCTGGTCCGTATCCCTGGTGAAAGTGAAAGCTTTTCGTGCCAGGAATAAAATGCGAAAGCGATGGTCGGGAGTCCGGCCCTGATTCACCGAGGCTGAGTGAATAGCGATTGTGGCGGACTCCCAGCTTGGTTTCCGTTTATAGTGCTGCCAGATCATGAGTCTTAATCCGCCAGTTCCCGAGAGCGTCCGACGACGGGAAATCTTCCTGGCGGCTTTGGAAAAGCCAGTGGCTGAGCGAAAAGCCTTCGTTTCCAGCGAATGCGCTGGAAATCCCAAGTTGCAGGCAGAAATAGAAGAGCTCCTGGGCGAACAGGATACCGTTGGATCCTTCCTGGAAACCCCAGCCCTGTCGAATCATCGAGGCATTTCACCTGCCGCTTTCGGTCCAGGCGGCACGGTGGTCGTGCAGACCGTCACCGAAAAGCCGGGTGACCGAATCGGACGTTATAAACTCCTGCAAAAAATTGGCGAAGGCGGCTGCGGCGTAGTTTACATGGCTGACCAGGAGGAACCTGTGCGGCGCAAGGTGGCATTAAAAGTGATCAAGCTTGGCATGGACACCAAGAATGTGATCACGCGGTTCGAAGCAGAACGGCAGGCCCTCGCCATGATGGATCATCCCAACATCGCACGGGTGCTGGATGCTGGCGCCACCGAAAAGGGGCGTCCCTACTTCGTCATGGAGTTGGTTCGCGGAGTGCGGATCACCGATTATTGCGATGGGAACAACCTGACTACCGGAAACCGGCTGAAGCTTTTCATCCAGGTCTGCCACGCCATCCAGCACGCCCATCAAAAAGGGATCATCCATCGGGACATCAAGCCTTCCAATATTCTTGTTACCCTCCATGACGGTATCCCGGTGCCAAAGGTAATCGATTTCGGAATCGCCAAGGCCACCGAGCAACCGCTCACGGACAATACGCTCTTCACGGAGTTCAACACCTTTATCGGGACACCTGCCTACATGAGCCCTGAGCAGGCGGAAATGAGCGGGCTCGATGTGGATACCCGGAGCGACATTTACTCACTCGGCGTGTTGCTTTACGAATTATTGGTCGGACAGCCGCCTTTCGATCCCGACGCTCTGCTGAAAGGCGGCTTGGATGAATGCCGGCGCACGATTCGCGAGCGCGAACCAGTCCGGCCCTCCAACCGCCTGTCGACAATGAACCAGGCTGAATTAACAACCACTGCGCAACAGCGCCATACCGATCCGCCCCGGCTCATTCATTCTCTGCGCGGAGATCTGGATTGGATCGCGATGAAGTGCCTGGAAAAAGATCGGACCCGCCGTTATTCCAGCGCAAGTGATTTAGCCGCGGATGTGCAGCGCTTTCTCGACGGCGAAATCGTGACGGCACGTCCCCCGAGCCAGATGTACCGATTGCGGAAAATGGCCCGGCGGCATCGTGGGATGGTTGCCGCCGCCGCAGGACTCACGGTCACGCTCCTCGTCGGCGGAGCCGTTAGCACATGGCAGGCAGTTCGGGCCACGAATGCTGAGCGCATGGCCCAGGCCGCAACGCGTGCCGAAAAAGGGCTGCGACAGCAAGCGGAAGGAGCCAGTGCCTCAGCGCAGTTGAACGAGTACGTAGCGGACATTAATCTGGCTCAGCAGTCACTCACGGCTGGCAATTACGGACGCGCGGTTCAGTTGCTCAATAAACATCGCCGCCAGCCAGGGCAGCCGGATTTGCGCGGGTTCGAGTGGCGTTATCTTTGGCAGCAAAGCCGGGGGGATGAACACACTGCTTTTCACACATTTGACGGTCCCGTCCAGGCAGTCGCGGTCGCACCCGCGGGCAACCTATTGGCCATTGGTGGAACGGATCAAATGGAGGTTTGGAACCTCGCCGAGAGGCGCTTGCTCCACAAGACCAAAAAAGCTGCCCTCTCATTGGCGTTTCTTCCTGACAACCTCCACCTGGTGGCGGCCGGGCGTGGTTCGGTACGTGTTTGGAATGTGGATGAATGGGATGAGCCCAGAAACCTTCCCGGCAATGCTGCACCCATTGCACTCTCGCCAGATGGGCGCACCCTGGCAACAGCCGAAAGACAATTTCCGCGCGAGGAAATAGTGCGGCTCTGGGATACCTCGGATTGGAAGAGCCAGAAAACATTATCCGGGGCGTCGCGGCCTCTCGCGTTTTCGCCGGACGCGAAAATCCTTGCCTCTGAAAGCAAAGGCTTGATCACGCTGCGCCCTTTGACTTCCGGAGCTAAAGCCGTCATCCTCGAGGGCTCCACAAACCTATTCGGAGGGCGTGGGCCTTTTTCAAGGATGGACCGTGGCGTGGCTTTTTCGCTCGATGGAAACTCGAGGATGGACCGCGGCCTGGCATTTTCGCCCGATGGAAAATATGTTGTTGGAGCCCGAAACACACTTTCAGAACATGGCGTTTTTGTCCTCAGCGTTTGGGATGCCGCTTCAGGCGAGGAAGAAGGAACCATCCCGGACGATCCTGAACACATTGAGCACACGGGAACCATCTGCAGCCTGGCCTTTTCCCCGGATGGCCACACGCTGGCCACCGCGAGTATGGATTATTCCATCCGGCTGTGGGATTTCAACACGCGCCAGCGGCTCGCCACGTTTCAAGGTCATTTGAGCGAGGTTTTGAGCCTCGCTTTCACCCCCGATGGGCAGAGCCTGGTGAGCGGAGCGAAGGATGGTGAAGTGCGCATATGGCCAATACGCCCCAGGCAAAAAGAAGACACTTTCGCCGGAGTCAAACAGCCGCTGGGGTTCTCACGGGACGGGCAAACCCTGGCTGCCTTGAACCGCGAGGGCGTAATGGTCTTCATCAACCTGCAAACCGAGCAAATTCAGCAGCAGATTTCCCTCGACCACGGGCGGTTCAGGTTTGGAATGTTTGGAACCGCTTTGAGTTTGAGCGAAGATTTGAGCACCCTCGTGCAGGGACGGGAGAATGGACAGGTTAAAATTTGGAACACGACCACCGGCCACACCAACTTGATCAAGGCAGCACAGAATCCCATTGAACAAGTGGCGTTGTCTCCCGATGGAAATTGGCTTGTGACCCGGGCGAGGGACACTGGATATCGCCGTTGGGATCTTCGCACCAGGGACTACAAGGCCTGGCGGGTGGAAGCTCAAAAGGTATTGTTCAGTCCCGATGGAACGCTGATCGCAACCTACGGCCGGTCAAACACGGTTCAATTATGGGATACTGCGACACTCACTTTGCGAAGCACTCTCACGTCCGAGGAAGCATTTGCATTCCCAATTTCAGCAACGGCCACTCCGGCGGCCTTTTCGCCTGATGGCCAACTTTTTGCAATAGCCTGCCAGGATGATGCCATTCGGATTTGGGAGGCTGCGAGCGGCAAAATGATTGGCACGTGCGCGGGCCACAAGCAGGGAATCTTCTCGATCGCCTTTTCGCCTGATGGCCGGACTCTCGCAACCGACAGTGATGACAGCACTTTAAAATTGTGGAACGTAGCCACGCAACAGGAATTGCTGACAATGCGCCGCCTCGGAGTGGCGTTGCGGGCATTGGTGTTCTCCAAGGACGGCCAGGTGCTCGCCGCTGGCACGAGCGGCTCCTCCCCGTCGGGAGGGTTATATTTTTACCGCGCTCCGGCCGTGAAGGATTAAAGGGAAATTCGGGCAGAACGTCTACTTCCGCTTCGATTTGGTGCGTGCAGCAACGACAGTCGCGAGGTTTTGCTTGAGTTGTGGATCGTTTGGGTTAAACCGCAAAGCTTCCTGGAACTGGGCGGCAGCCATATCCAAATCGCCCTGCTCGTAAGCCACAAAACCGAGCCCCATCAATGCAATATCGTCCTCCGGATTGGTCTTGAGCGCAGCCTGGAAATGTTGTTGCGCACCAGCAAAATCTTTTAGCTCAAGCAGCACAAATCCAAGGTTGCCATGCGCCTTCGGCTGGTTTGGGTTCAGGGCGAGAGAATTTTCAAACGCCACCTTGGCCTGGGAATTATTATTGTGCGAGCGGAAGATAATTCCGAGAAAGTAATGAGCCTCATCGAGCGTTGGATCCAGTTCGGCCGCCTTGCGCAGATGGCCATAGGCATCATCACTCTTTCCCATCGCGAGCAATGCCTGGCCCAGTTTGTTATGTGCCTTCGCATCATTCGGATTGAGGCCAAGCCGGTACTGGTTGAACGAGACGATGTTCTGAGTCAGCTTCGCCGAATGGTCACGAACGAATACCGCCAAATCCTCTTTATTCCCCGGGAGGACCTGCAGCCAGAGTTCGGCCATTTCGTCCGAGGATTGAGTGCCATACAGCACGCGCCGAGGTGGATTATTCGGATTGTGAAAGTTGTTGGTTGAGTTGTCGAAGCGGTAGCGCATTTCCACTTTAGTTCCCTTGGGCAGGAACAAAGGCTCGGCCAATTGATAATCCCCCTGCCAGTTAAAATCCCAGTTCGGGATGCGCAGGAGCCATTGGCGGGAGCCGTTGGGCAGGGTGGCAAATCCCTCCAATTCGCGTCCCAGGTAATGGGTGTGCGGGTTCACGGCGAGAAGCTGCAGGTCCACGGGAAGAACATAGGAATCCTCGACAAAGTAATTGGTTGCACCCGCAGGAATGTCGATCGCCAGTGAACTAAGTGAGACCTTGGAGGGAGTGTTGGTGGGCATTGTATCCGTGAAATAAAATGCAACCGAAGGAGCAATAGCTTCCACTTTGCCAATCGGGCGCATGTGGATCTGCAAAACGAGTTCAGTCCCCGGCTCTATTTTCCACGCAAGCCCGCGCGGAACCCGTGAAGGCACTTTGCCCGGCTGCCAACTCAGGAAATAACCTCCAGGCGCCTCCACGCCATTGGGCACATCCATGCCGTCAAAACCGGGTTGGCCATCTTTCCTCTCCAACCGCCTGGCCTGTCCCGTGCGATCCATCCGGATGAAAACGTGGTGAATGGATTTGCTTCCCCCGCGGAACTCAATGCCCTCAACAAACTTCGACGAAGCAAGCGATACGGGGACGATAATATTGCGGTAAATATCTTTGCCATCGGCCGGGAGGAGGTAAGGCTCTTTGGCAGTGGCCACCAGGTCCGGCTTTCCCAGGACCCAATCGTCATTCCACTTTGGCAATGCAGGAAGATCATTCGGCGAACCCTCTGCGGAGCCCTCCGTCACCCACTGCTGGATTAAACCAATCTGATCCACGCTTAGCTTACGTTCGCCGACCAGATGCAGGACGGATAAATCGGGTAGCCACGGAGGCATATACCGCTTTTCCGTGACCTCGGCAATTTGGCGGTCATGCTTTTTCACGTCCGCATAGGAAAGCAGCGAAAAAGGTCCCGACCGCCCTGGGCGATGACATCCCGAACAATTTTGGAAAACCACCGGCGCGATGTCTTTGGCGAACGTGATGGTGTTCGTGGCCCGCGGCACATACGCCTCAACAACCTTTTGCGGAGAGCCACTGGTCGTCGATATGGATTTTTCCTTGCAGCCAGCAAAGCACAAGCAGCAGGCGAAAAGCAACGCAGCCCAACAAAGCGGTTTAATGTCCAAACAAGTGTTCACAGCAATACACTATCCTGCGGCCCCGTTGCGTGCCTTTCAAGCGCGAACGCGGGTATTGAAGCCGTAAACTTTGATTTCCGTGGGCAATGGCATGTTTGGCAAAGGCATGAAGATTAATTTTTTTTAGAATTTTTATCATTTCTGGTAGATGCCAATTAGACCGGGCACGAATGGTCATTAATGACAGCCGCTGGCAATCCATCCAGCCTGAGT
>JAQGOV010000614.1 GCA_028293425.1 Verrucomicrobiales bacterium | reverse complement strand
GCTCAGGGAAAATTCGACGTGGAAGAGGACAAAGACACCAAAGCGCGAGTTGCTCGCAATCCCTTCCAAGGACGAGCCCCAAAAACTCAGAGAAACGTTCTGACGCTCGCCGAACTCAAGCAGCGAGTGAAAGGAGTTCGGCCATGAACCGCTTTCATTGGCTGGCAGTCCTGTTCGTGCTGTGCTTCCTGCATTCAGCGCATGCATTCGTCCATAACCAAATCTCCTTCACCTGGGGTTTTCATTGGGATCTGACGAATCTGCCGGCAACCGTAAGCCCAAATTCTGTTAACCGGACGACCCGGGCCGTGCGATATTTCATGGCCTCGGACGCTTATTCCACCACGAATACGCAAGCGGAGTTAAACGCGTTGCGCGCTTGCTTTGCTCAATGGCAATCCATCTCCAATACCATTTTGAAATTTGAAGAAGGCGGTCTCGTTGCGCCGCGAGGAACCATTGACACAGCAGACAACACAAACGTCCTGTTCTGGGCCAAAACAAATCTGACTGTCGCGACGGGTGCCAACATTTCAGGGGCTCTGGGCGTCACTTTCACCACTGCAATCCTGACCGGTCCTTTCATAGCCACCTTCAAGGAAGCTGACATTGTTTTCAACGGCATGGAATATAGTTGGTATACGGACTTCAGCGTTCCCGATAGCACGAATGCTTTCGTCGAAGGAACGGCCCTGCACGAAATTGGACATTTCATCGGTTTGGACCATTCGCCTCTCGGAGCTGCGACTATGTTTGCATATAGTGGGCGGGGAGTCACCGCGCAGGCAGGCTTGTCCGTGGATGAAATCAGTGCCGCACAATTCATTTATCCAAAATTGAACATCGCGGCTCAAAAAGGCATGCTGAAGGGACAGGTGACACGTGCTGGAACCGGGATCCTGGGCGCGGTCATCACTCTCGAAGATACTAATGGAACCATGATTGCGGGCACGGTCAGCCGAAGCAACGGTTTGTATGCATTGCCAATGATCCCACCCGGAACTTATTTTGCCCGCATCTCACCCCTGGACCCAGCGGCCAACCCCGATGTTCTGGCCATCGGGAACGATATCTCCGACGCTTACAGCGGCGCCGTGACCACCTTCCTACCGACAACCAACATGGCTGTGTCCCTGACCGCCGGAGTGACGAACACGCTGAATTTCAGCGTGGCGACGAATGAGCCTTCGTTCCGAATCTCCCAGATCCTTTACACAAAACCTGGGGTGAACCTGTATTACTGGGCGCCCTTGTCCACGATCGTTAGCCAGGGCCAGCGCAATGTCACTCTGGGCGTAGGCGCGCCAAACCTGCCGACGAACAACGCAACGTTGACCATTACCGGAGACGGATTGAGCCTACTCTCCGCCTCATCCATGGATTTTAATGGTATCAATTTTTTGACGCTTAAACTCAATGTGGCGAGCAATGCCACGCCTGGACTTCGCAGCTTTCTGGTTCAGCAGGGCACAAACCAGGCGTATGCAAATGGTTTTCTGGAAGTCGTGCCCACGAGTCCGGACTACAACTTCGATGGACTCGATGACTACTACCAACGTAAATACTTTTCGCTATTTACCTCCACAAATGCCGCCCCGGCCGCGGACCCGGACAAGGACGGCTTCAATAACAGCGCGGAGTATTTGGCGGGAACCGATCCCACAAGTGCTGCCTCCCTCTTGAAGATAGAACAGGTAAAGCAAACCGCCGCGGGGACAACCGTTACATGGCAAAGCGGCCTTGGAAAGCATTACCAGGTTTTGAGCCGTCCATTGGTTGGGACTGGCGCATTTCAACCGGTTGGGGCGCCCGTTACCGGAGCCGGAACTGCCACCCAGTTCCTCGATGTGACCGGCACGAACGGGATTAAATTCTACCGCGTCGAAGCCATCCCTTAGGCTGGCCACATTGGTCGTGATTTCCTTACTCGACTTTTCGAGGGGTCATAGGCGAAATTCGGGTCATGGCTTTAACACAATCAACCATGCTGCCGCTCGGAACCAAGGCCCCGGACTTTTCACTTCCTGACGCCGATGGAAATTGTGTCGCGCTGAAAGATTTCCAAGGCGCCTCTGCCCTGCTGGTAATGTTTTTATGCAACCATTGCCCGTACGTGAAATACGTCGCCTACACCGTGGCAAAGCTGGCCTCGGAGTACCAGAATAAAGGAGTGTCAATCGTGGCAATCAATTCCAACGACGTTGAACGGTATCCGGCGGACAGCCCAGCATTGATGAAGGAGGAAATCAAACGAATCGGGTATACGTTCCCTTATTTGGTGGATGAAACCCAGGAAGTAGCCAAGTCCTATCGCGCGGCCTGCACTCCGGATTTTTACGTCTTCGATAAAGACCAAAAACTGGTCTATCACGGGCGCTTGGATGGGAGCATGCCCGGAAACAACGTTCCAACCACTGGCGAGGAACTTCGCGCCGCGCTGGATGCGGCTTTGGCTGGCAAACCAACTCCGGCCGATCAGAAGAACAGCATGGGCTGCAACATCAAGTGGAAGCCAGGCAACGAGCCCGACTATTTCGGCTAATCGGCCGACTTTGGACCTTGGACTCTGGACTTTGGGCTATAAGCTTTAACCCATGCAAAGCGGATACTTTGGCATTGAAATTGGTGGAACCAAGCTCCAGGTCGTAGCCGCGGATGAAGCGCTCGAGATTCGCGAGCGCAAACGCTTTACAGTGCAGCGGACCCGCGGTGCGGAAGGAATTCGCGAGCGCATCGAGGAGGCCATTCATGAACTGCGAAAAAACTGGACCGCGAAGGCTGTCGGCATAGGCTTCGGCGGCCCGGTCAATTGGAGAACCGGCCAAATATGTTGCTCGCATCATATCGAGGGGTGGTCGGAATTTCCATTGGGCCAGTGGGTCGGCTCGTTGGCGGATGCTCCCGTAATCGTGGACAATGATGCCAATATCGCAGCACTGGGCGAAGCTTCGCGTGGTGCTGGAGTCGGAAGGAACCCTGTCTTTTATATTACACTCGGCAGCGGAGTGGGAGGCGGTCTGGTGGTGGACGGAAAGATTTACCACGGTGCTAGTCCCGGAGAAGCAGAGATCGGACACCTCAGGCTTTACAAGGATGGAACCATCGTTGAGCAACGGTGTTCAGGCTGGGCGATAGATGCCAGGATTCGTGAGATGAAGAAGGCCGGAGAAACGGGAATTCTCATGGACTTGGTCAGCAATGCCACAGTCGGAGAAGCAAAACACCTGGCGAGCGCGCTGGAGAAAGGTGATGCGCTCGCCCAACGCATCCTGGATGAGGTGGTTGAAGATTTAAGTTTTGGGCTTTCGCACGTTGTTCACCTGTTCCATCCGGAACTCATCGTTCTCGGTGGCGGTTTATCCCTGATTGGGCAGCCATTGCAAGCCGGAGTGGAAAAGGCCTTGCCCAAGTTTACGATGGAAGCTTTCGCACCCGGTCCGCGGATTTGCCTCGCAGCTCTTGGTGAAGATGTGGTTCCTATTGGCGCCCTGGTGGCAGCAAAATCCATGGCAAAGCCATAAACCATTCCTTGGCCAAACCAGGAGGGTTGCGCGGCAAAAAATTCGCGCTATCCTTCCCGAATCAGTTTACCGATAATTCGACAATGAATAAATGGATTAGCGATTATATTCAGGCGCAGAAGGCAGCTTTAGATTCCATTCCCGTGGAGTCCGTAGCAAAGCTGATCGAATTGCACCAAAAGGCGCTGAAGGACAATAAACAAATTTTTGTCTTTGGAAACGGGGGCAGCGCTTCCAATTGCTCCCATTACGCCACCGATTTGGGCAAAGGCTCCTCGGACAAGCTGAGCCGCCGCTTTAAGGTCATTTCACTAAACGATAATGTGAGTTGGATGACTGCCTTGGGAAATGATTACAGCTATGAGGAAATTTATCTGCGGCAATTGATGAATTACGCTCAGCCGGGTGACCTGGTCATGACCTTGAGCGTCAGCGGCAGTTCTCCCAACCTAGTGCGAGCAGTTGAATGGGCCAACAAGCATCAACTCGAAACGATCGCCATCGTTGGCGCCAAAAAAGGAAAGCTAGCCACCTTGGCCAAGCATGTGGTCGTGATCAATGATACGCATTATGGCCGGGCGGAAGATGCTCAGATGGGCATCTGCCACATGCTCTGTTATGCCTTCATGGAGAACCCAGCCCTGGGCGAAGTATAAATCAACGCCGAACCGTTCTCAAAAGCCATAGCCTGCGCGGCTATGGCTTTCTTTTACCCTCCGATGCAACTCATTGACCGCGAAGCCGGCACGAAATCCGGTTCACCAATTCGGTGACGCGGTTCTTTTTTCCAAACCACCGCCCGCAGAAATTCTTCCATTTCGGCATCGCTGCCCTCCCCACGCACGAAAGGCCGCAGGTCGTGCTCGGTGACGCTAAAAAGACAGGTCCGTATTTTACCGTCTGCGGTCAACCGCAGACGATTGCAATGCCCGCAGAACGGTTCGCTCACGGGAGCAATAATGCCAATTTCACTCCGACTGCCATCGATACGCCACCGCTTGGCCGTTTCGGAAAGATTGGCTGACTGCACGGCTTCCAATTGGAAACACTTTTGTAGACGGCTGAGAATCTCCTGGCCAGGCACAACCAATTCCTTCAGCCACGCGCGAGCAGAATCCAAAGGCATGAATTCGATAAAGCGCAGGATGAGGTCCTGGTCGCGCGCGAACTGAGCCAAAGGCTCAATTTCATGATCATTCATCCCGCGGATAATGACCGCATTTACTTTGACAGGCGCGAGGCCCAGGTCCTTTGCCAGTCGGATGCTGGCAATGACTTCTTCCAATCCGTCCCGGCCGGTGATTTTCTTGAAATTCCCTTTATCGAGTGAATCAAGACTGAAACTAATGCGTTGTAGGCCAGCCTCTGCCAGGGCTTTTCCGAGCTGGGGGAAAAGGAAGCCATTCGTGGTCAGGGCCAAATCTTTTATCCCGGAAACCGCAGATATCCGTTCGACGAGCTTTGGGAGATCCCGGCGGAGGAGAGGTTCACCACCGGTGAGCCGAATTTTATCAATACCCAAACCCGCAGCTACTCGAACAATGCGCTCGATTTCCTCATACGAGAGAATCGCGGATTTTGGCTGCCACTGATGCAAAATAGGCGCTGGACTCGGCATTTGAGCCCAGCGCCCACGATAGAAGTTATGGGCCGCCTCCGTTTCCGGAAGGCAGTACATGCAACGAAAGTTGCATCGGTCGGTTACGCTCACCCGCAAGTCGCGCATCACGCGGCCATGCGAATCTATGAGCGCTTCCGGTCTGGTCATGATTAATTATTCGCTGGCACAACGGCGCTCGGTGTGACAGGCGAAGGAGTGGTGACCTTGCTGTTGCCTTTTTGATCGATTTCCATGATTACCTTGTTGTTAGGATCGACCACTTTTGGTGAAGCCGCAAGCAGGCGTTCGGCACCCTTTTTATCACGTTCCTGGTAAAGGCCGGAGCGGATCCAGGCCAGCCGTTGGCTGACGGCGGCTTCGTCTCTCAGCTTGGAAATCTGCTTCTTGAGTGCGCCAATGTCATTGAGTTGGGCGACGAGCTGATTGCGGTCCGTTTCCAGCTTCTTAAGCTGGCCGAGCAGGAAGGTGCGGTCACCTTCAGAGCTGGCCAATTTACGCTTGGTTTCGGCAATCTGGGTTTCGAGGGAGGAGATATTCTGGCCGAGGTCATCAGCCTTCTTGTTTAAATCGTCTCGCTGACCTTCGAGCTGCGCAATGCGAGTCGCCTGCTTTTCAAGTTCAGCTTTTGCAGCCGCGGCCTCAGCCTGGGCCTTCGTGAAATCAGCATTGACCTTGGTCAGGTTCTCAGTGCTGGAGGTCAATTCCTGGGTGCGTTTGGCTAGGTCTGTCTCCAGGCGGGTCGCAACTTTCTCGGTTTCCTCAAGCTTGCTGCGAGTGGCGTCACGTTCCACGGTCATTTGATGGACGTCAGATTTTAGGGCCTGGAGTTGTTCGTCGGCCTTTCGATGCTGCACAAGCAGCGCAAGGGCAAGACCCAGCGAAACAATGGTCAGAATGATAATGACAGGTTTCATAGGCTATCAGTTTGTGAATTGTTTGTATGACAAGCAAGCATTTGTACAGCGCTTTGACCGGCTGTTAACTGCGATTTGAAAGAGAAATGGGCGGAATTGCAAGTTTTTCAAGCAAACGGCCGCTGGGGGATTACCCACAGCGGCCAGAAGCTTTTCGACTAACGCAAACGAAGTAATTACTTTGGAGCGACAACCGTGTTGGTTTGACGCGGAACAATCACAGACGAACCATCCTGCTTCAATTCAACGTTTAGGTTGAAATTGTTAGGCGCGGGATTGGGTGTAGTGGGCACCATCAGGCGTTCGGCGCCTTTCTGTGTTTGCATCCCGTAGATGCCCATGCGAATCCATTCCAAACGTCGGGCGACGGAAAGTTCATCCTTCAGCTTGCCCACTTGGGTGCGAAGCGCAGCAAGGTCATTAAATTGGCGTTCCAAGTCAGCTTTTTCCTTTTGCAAGCGCTTCAGTTCTTTCAACAGGAACTCGCGGTCCCCTTCGGAGGCAGACAGTTTTTTCTCAGTGTCGGAAATGGATTTCTCGAGATTGCCAATCGCCGATTTCAAATCGGTGGCCTGTTTGTCCAAAGCGTCCTTTTGGGTTTCCAGTTCGCTAATGCGAGCGTCGCGCTTGGCCATCTCGGCTTTGGCAGCTTCCTCAGCAGCCTTCGCGGCCTTCTGAGTCTTCGCAAGTTCGTCAGAAATCTTGAGGAAGTTGTTTGAGACGCTGCTCAACTCCTGCTTTTTCTGATCAAGGGTCGTCCCCAGTTTCATTGCGACCTGTTCCTGTTCTTCCAACTTGGCCTTGGTGCTTTCGAGCCGGTTGGAAATGGTGATAATCTCGGCTTCCTTCTGCTTGGTTTCGTCCACAGCTTTGGTGTGCCGGATGTAAAGTGCCACCCCCAAACCGAGGGTACACGCAATTAAAAGGATAATAACGGCCTTCATATTCAGGCGAATAGGATGCGTGGTGTTTTGCCGATTGGCAAGTGCGACATCCATGTTCTTGCTAAAAAGACGCGCGGGTTTAAATTTGATTCATGGAAATTCCGAGTGAAGTGCCTGTCATGACCCTTCCAAGCGCGACTTTGTTCCCGCAGGCATTGCTGCCACTCTATATTTTCGAACCTCGTTACCGGCAAATGTTGGCTGATTCGTTGAAAAGCAACCGAATGTTCTCGGTCGCTATGCAAAAACCTGGCAAGAATCGCGAAACTCCTTGTCCTGTTGCTGGCCTGGGGATTATTCGCGTGTCCGTCGATCACGCCGACGGAACATCCCACCTGATCCTTCAAGGCATTACCCGTGTGGAACTGCAGAAAACCGTCCAATACAAACCTTATCGTGTCCACCGGATTGCCCCTTTGCAGGCGGATCCTTCTGATAATGTGATGATTGATGCGCTTCTGGCAAAGGTCTACGAACTCGTGCGCAAACGCATCGAGATGGGGCCCTTCCCATTCCCCTTTCCGGTGGTTAAGAACTCGGCGAGCGGCAAAACAAAAATTAGTGATGCCGCAACCTCTAAAACCTCCCTCAAGGAAGTCTTGAAGTTTTTGGAATCGCTTCCGGATGCTGATCAGGTGGCCGACTTGGTGACTTGCGCGCTTTTGCCGGGAGCCTCGGAGCGACAAACCATTTTGGAAACAGTCGATGTTGAATCCCGATTGAAACACCTCATCCATTTCCTCTTGGATGAGATTCAGCGCTCCCAAAAAGAGAGCGGTTCATGAGTAAGGTTAATCACTGGAGCCTTCAAAGCTCCAGTGCCCTGGTTGGCAACCTGCTTAGAACAGGCTATTGACTGCAATGCCTAGGACGCTCAGGGGGCCCTGGTCTTCAAGCCCCTCGGTCGCCTTATCGAGCTTTTGCAGGCTCAGCTTCGCATTCTTCAGGAAGGAATCGTCGTTGATGAGTTTGCCCACCGTGCCCTGACCTTTGTTCATCTTTTCGAGGATCTCCCGAAGGTTGGCCATGGCAGTGGTCGTTTCCTTGTACAACGCTTCGTCTTTGGTCAGTTTGCCTAGTGTTCCCTGGCCAGAATTGATTTGGTCCATTACCTGTTTGGCGCCTCCGATCACCGTGTTGGCTTGGTCAATCATCCCTTCTGCCTTGCTGATGAGTGTCTTGGCTTGCCCGGAAGCGGTTTGAAGTGCTGCCACAGTCGCGAAAGCTGAGTTGTAGAGGGCATCGTCATTAATGAGTTTGCCCACCGTTCCCCTGCCCTGCGCAATGTTGGCCGTCACGATGGCAGTGTTGCTCAGAATAGCCGTCAAATTCGTGCTGTTCTGTTTCATGAAATCGGTGACAGGCCCCAGCAGGCTGCTGAAGTTTTCAGGGCTGAAGCTCTTCGTCAGGCCTTCGACGCCGCTGGCTACATTTTCCAGTTTTACCATGATGGCGCTCAGGTCGGGCTGTTCCCGGGTTTCAATGACTTGCGGATCGGTTTTGGATTTTTCAATGGGCAAGGCCGCGTTCGAACCCCCTTCGATCGAGACGAAGTTCTGGCCCATTAATCCAGTGAACTTGATGACAGCTTTGGAATCCGTCTTCAGGGTGTACTGCCCTTGCACCTTCATGGTCACGCGGGCTTGGCCATTCTCCAATTGGATGTCATCGACACGACCAATCTCGACGCCGGCCAGTTTGATCTGATCCCCTTTCTTGAGTTCCTGTGCGTTTTTGAAAAGCCCATAAACCTTGTAGCTGGAGTGGAAAATGTCCACGGAGCCGATCATGGTCAAAATGATGACTGCAACTACCAGGGCCAAAGCGAAGAAAATGCCCAGCCGCGTTTCTAGAGTGTTCTTCATATGTTTTCGTTTTCTACTTTAAATTCTGCCTTTAAGAATCTCTGCACAACCGGGTCAGGGCTGTGCCGGATTTCCTCAGGGGTGCCCACTGCAATTAAACGCCCGTCGTACATCATTGCAATTCTGTCTGCCACGCCGAAGGCGAGGTCTCTGTCGTGCGTCACCACAATGGAGGTGACATGCGTGCGCCTGCTGAGGTTGAGGATTTCTTCCCCAATCGTGACTGTCATCAGGGGATCCAACTCACTGGTTGGCTCATCATAAAGGATGAGTTGAGGCTCGATCACGAGAGCTCGGGCAATGGCGATCCGCTTCTTCATTCCTCCCGACATTTCCGAAGGAGAACGATCTTTCACGCCTTTCAGTCCTAAAAAATCTAACTTTTCTGTAACGATCCGGTCGATTTCGTCAGGCTTCTTGAGGCGATGTTCGGTCAGGTAAAGCCCGACATTTTCTCCAACCGTCAAGGAGTTGAGGAGAGCGCCGGATTGAAAAACAATGGCCAGGCGATACTTGTCCATCACTCCGGGCTTTTGAATGGAATCGCCTTCAATCAGGATTTCGCCTTCATCGGGAACTTCCAGACCGATGATGTGCTTCATCAACACGCTCTTGCCGCTTCCGCTAGGCCCCATGATGACGAAGGTTTCCCCTCTGCTAACGTCCAGATCAATTCCCTTCAAAACGGGCTGGCCGGCATAGCTTTTCCGCAAACCGCGCACTTGAACATTGACTGCTTCCTGAGCTGTGACTGGAGCCCTCATTTTTCGAAATATAGCAAAAGGCGGGTTAGAAAATAATCTAAAATGATGATGAGCACGATCGAGTTTACCACGGCCTTCGTTACGGAACGCCCTATCCCCCTTGGCCCCCCAATGGTCGCCAGCCCCTGCTGGCAGGACACCGTGCCGATGACCACCGCAAAAGCGAAGCTTTTAACCAATCCGTTCAGAACATCTCCTACACCGACTACGTCCCGCAGATTCGAGAAAAATAAGGCGAAGTTAATTGCGATGCGGTCATTATAGACCGCCACCAATCCCCCGCCGAACCACCCTACCAGGATCGCAAACAGCACCAGGATGGGCAAAGCAATCGCGATGGCCACAATCCGGGGCAGAACCAGGTAGTGAATCGGATTGATGTTCATTGTTCGCAGGGCATCGATCTCCTGGTAAACCCGCATGGAACCGATTTCAGCAGCCATAGCGGAACCAATCCGGCCCGCGATGAGAACCGCCATCATCACCGGCGCGAGTTCCTTGCACACGGACAATCCGACCAGGCCGCCAATGGCACTCCCCAGCCCTCGCTCAGTGAGCACGGGCCCGGTTTGGAGGGTGATGACACCCCCAATGAAAAGCGACAAGATGCAGGCCATGAGCAGGCTCGCATTGCCTATTTCAAAAAGCTGGTCGAAAACCTTCCGACGCTGGCGAAAAAGCTGCGGAAAAGACCGGAGCGTTAGCCAGAGCAATAGAATGAGTTCACCGATATTCTGAAACATTGTCTTTTAATGGGCAGAGCTGGCTTGCACCGAAGCGCCTTTTTTAGCGATCGGAACATGGAACAAGCTCCAGCGCCTGCCATCAGAGGTGGATTGATACTTAAAAAGCCCAAACAGGAGCGAGACTTTTTTCTCTTCACGAGAAGAGTCGCTCCGGTACAGGTTCCAGAATAACGATTGGCTGGAAGCCCCGGTCTTGGCATTTTTCTCAGCCCGCCACAACGCCCAAATAGGCGAATAGTCGCGTTCTATGCTCTTGTTGTTCGGCAAGAGCGGCTCCAAAATCGAAAGGGCTTGGAGGCGCTCGCTGCCGTCCCAATCTTTCCGCCAGGTATAGAATGGCCAAAAATCGCGGCGGCTCGTCGTGGAACCTGTTTCCAGGTTTTTCTCCCGTGTATCGGAGTAAAGGAAAAATAGGATGCGTGACCGATCCCGTTCCAGGGACTCTGTCTTGTAACCGTTGTATTTATAAACCGGCCACATATAGAAATCGCTTTCAACCGTGGCAGTGTGGGCCTGGCTGTAAAAAGGCCAAACACGCGATGTATATTTACCCTCACCTCGCGTAAAAACAACAATCGGCCATGGGGCTCCCCACTCGGAATAATTCTTTTCCCGGTCAATGGTATGGGTCAGCCCAAACGGCCATGGAGAAGTCCAGGTCTCCCGCAAAGGGGATTTGAGGCTGCTCCACAATGGCAGCACCGCATTTTGAGAAACGACATTGGTCGTGCCGATCCCCGAGGTCGCCTTCAAATAAATCGGCCAGGCAGCAAAAAAACGATCGTGTCCGGGTACCGCCACCAGATCTCCCCAATGGTTGGTGACGGTCGTTGGGTCTTTGTGCTCCTTGCCAACAATTGGCCACACTTGCCACCCCTTCAAGCCGTCCCCATGTCGCACATGGACAATGGGATAAACGTAGTTGTCCGTTACAACATCCTTCCTCCGTGATTGCACATACAACGGCATCATTACGAAATGGACTTCGTCTCGGAACAGGCGGTTTTTCAACGTGCCGTAAAACGGAAGCACGGCCGTATAATTTAAATCAGCCTCCAGGGAACGTTGCTGGAAATAGATGGGGAATAAAGTAAACCGGCTAACATTCGTCTCGGTTTGAGTTTGGCCGCCCGCAAACGCAAACACTTGGAAAATGTGGAAACGATACTCCGAACCGAAACGGTCATAGCTGAGCAGTGGATAGAGAAAATCAAATTCCTCATACTCAATGCTGCTGTTAAGCGTGTAGGAGAAAAGAGGAGGTGAAGCCCAGACATGCGTATCCTCCTTTATATCATGATAATACAAAGGACCAACTGCCTCCGTTCGCTGCCCGGCATCCAGGGTCAGCTTGAATTGATGATACGCCGGGCCATATTCGGCAAACGAATCCGCTGCCTGCAGCTGGGGCAGGAAGCCCACAGGCCAAAGGCAGATAGCCAAGAATCGTCCTGTTTTCCCGGTCACCATGCGGCGGAGACTGTAAACAGGGCTGGTGCGGTGAATAAATAAGAAATCCGCAGAATGTAGCGGTTTCATTCCGATAACGTTATCGTGACTCCAAGAGCCTGTTTCACCCCGTTATTTAACATAGAAGTTGACAACAGAACGCTTTCTCCTACACTCAAATCATAATTGAGGTTTAATTACCTCGGTTCCTCCCGACCCAGTGTTGACCGTGCATTGTCACACTGGGTTTTTTTTGATCGTCCAACCCCGTTTGTTCAACAGGTTTAAAAGAGCCGGAAGAAAAGTAAGGCCAACGATCATGCAGGTGGCCACCCCTGTTGCCATGATAGCACCTAGACTCCGAATGCCTCGATGTTCCGCCAGGATCAAACTCCCAAAGCCTGCAATTGTCGTAAGCGCCGAAACCAGAACAGCTTTACCGGTGCTCTTCGCCAAAATACTGGGATGCTGTTCCTCCACAAAACGGTTGAGAATGTGAATGCCGTTCGTCACGCCGATACCGATGATCAGGGGCAACGTCATAATGTTAGCTGGATTGAATGGCAGATTGAAAATGCCCATTACGCCCAGCATCCACAAGGAACCGAAAGCAACGGGAATCAGGGAAAGGATCACGGCTGCCACGCTTCGAAAATGGACAAAGACCATGATGGTAATGGCAATGAGAGAATACCACGCCGCTTCTTGAAAGCTGTCCTTCAGTTGCTTCGTATATTCAAAGAGCTGTACAGGTGTGCCGGTCAGACCAGGATAAACCTTCCGCAAGTCGTTAATGAATTCCTCCTGCTCCTTGCGCTCCCAAATATCTTTTTTGGGATAAACCTGGATCAAGTATTTGCCCGTGACCCCTACAAAACGATTGCGGAGGGCATCAGGCAAATCTTCCTTGCGCAGCGGACCGCTATCATTCTGCGCCTGTAAGGCCTCAAAGGTATCTCGAACATCGTTGAACAGTGCTTGTTGGAACGAGGCCAGCTTGAGTGAATATTCCTTTTGATCTCCCACCGTTAGAAGAGAACGCAGCTTGCTGATCGAATCACGCAGGGCAGCCAATTCTTTGGCAATCTCCGGGTCGCTTTTCCGGGTTTCTGCAACCGCCAGGTTGCAGTAGCCATGCAAACCAAAAAGACTCAATGAAAGCTCTTTGATGTTTACAGGATTCGGATCGACGGGCCGAAATTCGATCTCGCGAGCGAGCTGTTTCACTTCCTTGAGCAGTTTCAACTTGCCGGTTTGATCTTCGGTGAGATAACCAGCCATTGTTTCGACCGATCCGACCGTGGGAAGATTAGTTACAATGGCAACTAAATTGGTGGCTTCAGTGAGCGAGTTTGCTACCACCGCGCCAAAAAGGAGCGATCGACTGGAGGAAGTAATTAATTTGTCTTGGAAAGCAACCGCTGGCATCCCTGCGCTCTGCATATGCAGGAGGTTATAATCGAATCGAATCTTTTGCGTCGGCCAAATGCACGCAGCACTGATAAGGGTAATTGTGATGATCACCAACGTCGGACGGCGAAGCCAGAAATTCTCAATCCGGGCGCGCTTGTCCGTCGCGACTCCGGCTTTTGTTTCCAACGTGTCGCCGAGTTCATGGTCCAGCACGTTTTGCCGCCCTCTTAGCAGCAGCACCGGCAAAAGGGTCATCATCGGAATCAGGCAAACCAGCATGCCTCCGCCACAAATAATTCCCATCTCACGAATGCCTTTAAAATCCGTGCCTGCCATGGCAAAGAAGGCGCCTGCCGTGGTGAGTGCCCCGGTGAAAATGCCCATCCCCGTATTTACAACCGCCTTCTCCAGCGCCTCGCGCTCGGAGCGCCCGTGGCGAAGTTCCTCTTCGTAACGGGTGATCAGATGCACCCCGAAATCAATGGCCAGCCCGATCAAAATCGGAACAAAAGTAATTGTGAGAATATTCAGGTGCCCAACTGCCAGGGTGGTGAATCCCATGGTGTAGGCCAATCCTACCAGAAGACAAAGGGTGGCTTTGAGTGGACGCCCGGTCTCGTTGTACCCGTAGATGAAAATCAGAGCGCACAGAATGAGCGAAACGATCGTCGCTTTGGTTGTGTCCTTTTGGGATTGCTCCATTTCATCCACTTCGAGGATCGGCTCGCCTGTTAACCCCACATTCAACCCTTTTACCTCCTGCTGGGTTTCATGAATGAGTTCGCGCATGCGCCGGACCGCGTCTTCATTCTTCTTCTCGTCCCGGGCTTGCGCCGTGATCAGGTAAATCCGGCCTTTGGCGAAGGTGATGTACATCTGCTGCTCGGCTTCGGCGCCGCCCTCAAACAATGAATTGATGCCGGGCGATGGAGGATTGCCGGGCCGGTTCAGGCCATCCGTAGCCTGGGCAATAATGCGTGTCAAAGCGGGCAAAGCCTTTACCAGGGACTTGTTCTGCGCATTCTCCTCTCGGCTGGCCGTTCTGAACTGGGTGTTAATCATGTCCACCAGCGAGACTAGGTTCGTCGCTCGTGTGAATTGCTGAAGAAACGGTTTGTAATCGTTCAGCGTCTTGTAAAGGTCCTGCAAGTCCTTTTCCGGCAAAAAGAGCAGGGCTTTGGGGCCCATCAGCTTGAGATCACCTTTGTAAAAAACGCCGGTAAACAGATTGGTTTCGGCCTCGAGTTTCGCGCCCAGGCGTTCCACAAATTGCCGGTTCTTCTCCATGTCCTCGCTCTCGACCACCACAACAAGGTCATCGGTGATCGGGAATTCCTGCTTATAAGCGTTGAAGTCCCGGTTGTATTTCTG
>JAQGOV010000613.1 GCA_028293425.1 Verrucomicrobiales bacterium | reverse complement strand
AGCACTTTTTGGAATCCTCCTCAGAAGGGAGCTTAAGCTTAGCTCCGTACGTCCAACGCAGGTATTCAAGGTAGGTTGTGTCTGCTAAAGCATTTTGGGTAAGCGTGAAGAACGGGTCGCCTGCAATTTGGCTTTTTGAAAATGCGGTAATCAATCCTCGTCCTGGATCGGTCCCGCCAAAATAGATGCTCCCAGCAGGGATGGAGCCGATAATATTACTGACCGCCATGCGGGTGTAATTAGGCTCTCCAGCAGCCACATCGAAGTAAGCCAGGCTGATTTCCAACACGGGTTGCCATGAGCTTGTGCTCAGGCTCGGGTCGGGGTTCTGGCTGCTATATTGCGCATGGCGTCGTTTGAAATCCGCATACAGGTTAGTGACGGTCTGGACGTCACCCTTGATAGCGGCGTTGAAAAAGGTTTGAAATTCCGGAAGTATTTTCTCGTTAGCGGCAGTCGCGAACTTAAATGCCTGATCTTGCTTCGCGGCCGAAAAACGCTGCAACTGTTTTATCTGCTGTTTCCTGAGCGCTTCCATTTCAACCGTATCTTGCGCCGCAATTCCTGCAACCAGGCCTAGTGCGAGTGTACAACCCAGAGCTACCAGCACCACGTTCGGCGCTCTTCGCGCGCGGGAGTCGTCCACGATTGCAGTAATACGCTGCTCCAATTTCGATGACCGAGCCACGGCAATGCCGGCTGTCCCGCGAATGGAGTGGAAGGTGCGTGCAATCTCCAGCAGTTGAGAGGCGTATTCAGATGCTTTGCAACCCCCGTTCAGCACCAGGTCATCGCAAGCCCTTTCCCGCTCAACGCGCATCGACCGAGCCGCTAGCCAAACTAAAGGATTGAACCAATACAGCGCGCAGACGAGGGACGTGATTGTTTGAGTGAGGCAATCTAGTCGCTTAACGTGGGCGCCCTCATGCAGGAGGACTATTCGTAATCGCTCCAACGACCAGCTTTCGGACTGAGCCGGAAGGAGGATAAAATGCTTCCGAGAGCCCCATGTTACAGGCATCAGTTGCTGAGTTGACAGCAGCAACGTGATGGATCGACGGAGCCCAAATGTGCGGCAGACGTCCGTTAATAAATTTGCAACGGTTTCCTCCTCCAATGGTATGGAAGTCAGCTCCAGGATTCGCAGTTGATGGCGCGCACGAAAAAAGGAATACAGCACAGCCAGAACTCCGATAATCCAGATAACCACGGCAGCTCCCAACAAAGTGAAATTGACATGAGTTGCGAGACGCCGGTTGTGCGAAGGTATAGGGCTGGATCGGAGGCGCAGGTCTTTATTTGCAAGCGCCGATTGCTCTAAGCTCGAGACACTGTTCGCCCGAGGGTTTAACTCCAGGGTGAGGGAAAGCTCATTACCTGCATTGGGCCCGGACGAAATAGACCAAAGCGGTCTGTGCCACGTCGGAGTCATGACTGTAACGAACGGCAGGCATGGCAAGCTGGCGACAGCCATGAACCAAATCAGGTGACGGCCTGCTGCTGGCAGGCGTCTTAAGCAGAGACAGACGCCGCCTGCCAGCGCCAGAACGACGAAGCTTTTCAATGCTGTATCTAAAACAACCCCAGTGAAGTTTATATGCTCGATCAACTCATTCAGTACTGTGGTCATATCAGCGCCCTTCCTTCTTAGCTTTGTTGATCAAGTTCTGTAGTTTTTGTAGTTCTGTATCGGATATATCGGAATCAGCAGTCTCGAGCAGGGCAGCCATGGCCTGTGTGACCGAACCCTGGAAAAAAGTGGAAATAACGCGCTTAAGGGCGGAACGGCTGGCGGTCTCGCGCGACGCGCGAGGGACGTAAACATAGCGAGCTCCATCTTGCTTGTGCCGGAGATGGCCCTTCTCCTCAAGAATGCGGAGCAACGCCCGCACAGCCGAGTAGCTGGGCGGATCCGGCATCGCGGCGAGGACCTCCGCAGCGGTGGCCTCCTGTTTGGCATGGAGGATGTCCATGATTTGGCGTTCCCGACGGCTGAGATGAAGGTCACTTCCCATAAATTTATCCTAAGATGCTAAATATTTAGCATCTCTATTGAGGATGTCAACGAAATGATGCTAAAAATTTAGCAGTGGTGGCTGAGTTTGGTTTAATGCGCTGTCATGCCCTGGATCAATCAACTTACGCCGCGACCAGCTGTAAACTTGTTCGAATTAGAAAGGGTGTGGATAAAGGGTCACAGTGGGTTTTTTCCGGCAATACACATCGACGTAACGCTCCGGCTTGTTGGATCCCCCAACCCATGCAGACTCGTGTGTGGAACTAAAAATTTCCCATCCCTCGTCCGCTACTTTCTGCCTTTCTGAAAGACTGCCGAGAAAGCTATTGATAACGGGCAAATATTCCACTTCGACCGACTGAAAAGTGTTCACCATCAGGGATTTGTTCTTTGCCTCAAGCTTGAGGTGAGCGGCAAGGCAGAGTTGCTTCGCTGCATCCGCCAGGGAGGTATCCTTGAGGGAAAGAGTGAGTGACTCCTCAATGGTCAGTCGTGCCCCATCATGCAATAAAATATAAACGCCATGACCAAGGGCATCGTTTGTTTTTCCAGCCAGGTTGAGTTGATTTACGGCTGAAAGGAGCGTTGATGATATAAGCGTGAATTCACGAATCCGAATGGCCTTGACGCGCTGGAACGGTTCGCTATTGGCAACATAGGTTTGCGCTATCGCTCCCGGTAACTCGATAAAAGCCGATAGCCCGCACACCAGCAGAATGGCAGATGTGTGTAACAGGGATGCGAGTGAACCGCGATCACGTAAGCCGGTTGAGGATACTGAGGCTAAAGTGCAGGCAGGGTTCATGGTGTTGTTGAGTGTTGATTGTATCGGGCTTGCTGTCTCCATCCACTGCCGTTGGATCGTGCGGAACGTTCTCAAGAATTTCTTATGCCCGACGATAAATCATTTATGTCGAAAGCTAAAAAGTTGTTAGCCACGGCAGCGCTGATAGTGCTGGGGCCCCTTTGCATTGTGACGGGTTATAAGGAGTTGTCCAACACCCGCAAGTTGCAGGCGCATGGTCAGAAGGCAGAGGCCCAGGTCGTGGACGGGTATAAGTACCGTCGGAAACTAACGACTTCCTACCACTTAACGATTTCGTTTCAAACGGCTACAGGCCAGAGCGTCCGAAGGAGTGTTAGCGTAAGGGGAGATGATTATGAAAAGGGGCAGGCGGATCGCCGAGCGACGGTTTATTACTTGCCCGAAGAGCCTGAGATTTGCGCCGTTGGGGAAACCGTGGAAACGAAGTTCGGGACTTTGCTTGCCGGTATTGCCATGTTTTGCGGCGGCATTTTTCTGGCAGTAACCTTTAAGCGTCCTGCGGACCACCATGAGGCGGCTCAGGTTGTAGCCAAAGAATTTGGAAAGCTGTGCGTGAATCAGCACGAGTATGGGCCGGCGAATCTGAAGGAGTTTAAGAACCTCGACCTGGGTTGGTATGACACGTCACGTCAAAGGCTGGAAGGCTTGGGATTCGGATTTCTCCAGGATGTCGAAAACCTGACCGCCTCCCGGAATAATCCCGGCATGAAAGCATTTCTGCGGGTGCATTTAGGCAGGTCTGGCACCGCCATCGGCGCGCTCTTCCATATTAAGCCAGGCTTTTTGCTGCGCGTGATCGGCGCGAAGGAGTCGCGGGTGGTGAGTTTGGACACGGAGTTTTCCAACGGTCATTGGGTTTCCACTGGGAATGCGGAGGCGTCCGGGGCACTGGCATCACCCCCGGAAGTGGATAACCTGCAGCTTCCCGCTGCCACCCCGATCGAGGCCGTTGCCCAGGCGCATGAAACGCGGGTAGCCAAGTTCATGGCCAAATATCCCGAGGCGCAGCCTGTCCAGTTTCACAATATCGACGAGGTGTTGCAGGCGGAGAATCGGCAACAGGCGATCAAGGCGGCGTTCCGCCAAAGCCATGGGCTTTCCAAGGGAGAACTGGAACGAATCGTCGGCACGACGAGCCAGGATGTGGCCCGCATCCATGCGGAGTCGCAGCTCTTGCGTGAGGAGCAGAAATCCCGGGCGGCTTAGGGGAGGGTGACGGGAGTTGGAGAGGGGGTCCGGGAAAAGGGGACCGTGAGAGGGACGGACAAGTTGGGGGGAAACAGCGGAGGCAAGGGAGGGGATCAAGACTGGATGGCTCAATGGCAAGGGGTTGCGTACTTCGGCATTTCCTAAAACCCTGCGCTGATTGGATTGAACACCCCATGCTGCTGAATTCGTGGAGGTGACTTATCTTCCGAGGGCGGAAATGCTTTAAATAAGATTGTAATTTCCGCGTCAAACTGGTTGGGTAGAGGCAGCTTAGCCCGATCCACAAGAACCAGGAACGATAGGTACTTATGCGTAAATTCAACCGGAGTTATTGGTGCGGCAGTCCCGAACATGGTTGGAACCCCAACCGCCGGGAATTTTTATTTGTCGGCCTGCTTGGGACACTCGGGTTATCCATGGGCGAACTTTTCCGGCTTCAGGCAGCCGCTCCGGCCGGACAATTGAGCAATGGCAAAGGCGCGCCTGCCAAATCGATCATTAACATCTATCTGCCGGGCGGCATGGCGGCCCAGGAGACTTTCGATCCCAAGATGCTCGCGCCGCTCGAATATCGCGGGCCGTTTTCCACGATCAAGACGAAGCTGCCGGGAGTGCATTTCTCAGAGATGATGAAGAACACCGCCGGTGTTGCGGACAAAATCACGGTGGTGCGCTCGATGACGCACGGCGAAGCGGATCATGACCGCGGCACCCACAACATGTTTACCGGCTATCGGCCGAGCCCGGCACTGATGTACCCGAGCTTTGGGAGTGTTATTTCCCACGAACTTGGGACGCGGAATGATCTTCCGCCTTATGTTTGTGTTCCGAGCATGCCTTCGACCTTTGCAGGGACTGGATATCTTGGTTCGGCGTTCGGGCCTTTCAGCATTGGTGGCGATCCAGCCAGCAAAGATTTTAAGGTGCGCGATTTGACCTTGCCCAAAGGGATCGATGACCAGCATTTTGCCGAACGCCGCGATATGCGGTCGGCAGTGGACGAACACTTCAGCGCTTTGGAGAAATCCGACGCCCTGGAAGGCATGGACACTTTCTATCAACGCGCGTATGCCCTGATCAGTTCGCCCAAGGCGCGCGAAGCATTTTCGCTGAAGGACGAACCTGAAAAATTGCGGCAGGAATATGGAGCCAACGCGGCTGGGATGCGCATGCTGCTGGCACGGCGCCTGGTGGAAGCCGGCGTCCGCTGCGTTTCGCTATCCTACGGCGGCTGGGATCACCACGATAACATCAAGACGGCCATCACGAGTCAGATGCCGAATTTCGACCAGGCATTCGCGGCTTTGATTCGCGACCTGGACCAACGAGGTTTGCTTGACTCCACGCTGGTGATGGTGACCACTGAATTTGGACGCACCCCCAAGATTAATGCGACCGCGGGCCGCGATCATTATCCGAAGGTCTTTAGCGTGGTGCTCGCCGGTGGTGGAATTAAACGGGGTCAGGTCTACGGTTCATCCGACGCGACAGGTGGCGAGCCGGACGAAAGTCCGCTGACGGTGCCCGACCTGGCGAATACGGTGTACACGCAACTGGGAATTGATCCGGAGAAAAACCTGATGTCCCCTGGTAATCGTCCGGTCAAAATCGTGAAGGATGGAAATCTCGTCAAGGAGTTGCTGGCTTGACCCGGTTCCTCAGCCGAGGGCCGCTTTGGCAGGGAACGACGAAGGAAAGTCTATGAAGTTACTCTCGCACTTGCCGGAAAAGCTCAAACATGGACTGGTGATTTTTGCCGTATTGGTGGTCTGGCTCTCTGCCTGCGGAATAGCGTCCGCGAATTCTCCCAAGGTCACCTCCCTCTCGCCCACCGGGGGCCAGCGTGGGACGGAAGTGGACATCAAGCTCTCCGGAGCACGATTGGACGACACAAAAGAATTGGTGTTTGCTTCTTCGGGCATAGAGATGGTGAAGCTCAATTCCGTCACGACCAACTCGGTGAAAGCGACGATTCGGATTGCCAAGGATTGCCCACTCGGAGAACACCTGCTGCGTGTGCGCACGGATTCCGGTCTTTCTGAACTGCGCACGTTCAGGGTAGGCATCTACACAAATGTTCCTGAAGCGGAGCCGAACAGCGAGTTAGCCAAGCCCCAGAAGATCGCGCTAAACAGCACCGTGACCGGCACCATCACCTCTGAGGATATCGACTACTTCCAAGTGGATGCGAAAAAAGGGGAGCGGCTCTCGATTGAGATTGAAGCAATGCGGCTTGGGCGCGGCGCGTTTGATCCTTATATCGCTTTGATGGATTTGCGGGGGAATGTGGTGGTGGCGTCGGACGATTCCATTCTCGCCTTGCAGGATGGCTACATCAGTCTCGTGCCCGAGAAGGATGCATCCTACCTCGTGCAGGTGCGGGAGACGTCTTACGGTGGCAGCAGTGAATATCATTACCGTCTGCACGTCGGCAATTTTCCACGGCCCTCGGTGGTGTTCCCAATGGGTGGCAAAGCAGGCGAATCGCTGTCACTCAAATTCATCAATCCCGATAAGTCAGAATTCTCACAAACCGTAAAGTTGCCGGCCAAGCCCGAGGAAAAGTTCGGCCTTTTTCCGGAGCAAAGCGGACAAATTGCTCCTTCTCCCAACTGGGTCCGGGTATCTACGTTCGACAATGTTCTGGAGAGCGGCTCGAACCAGGATGCGGAGCACGCGACCAAGACCGATTTACAACCACCGCTGGCGCTTAACGGAATCCTTTCCAAAAAAGGAGAAAGTGACTGGTTTCGGTTCCCGGGCAAGAAAGGGCAGGCTTTGGAAGTGGCTGTTTATGCGCGACGCTTGCGCTCCCCGGTGGACTCGGTCGTGGAAATCTGTGACAAGCAAGGCAAGGTTTTAGCATCCAATGATGATAGCGTAGGTGCGGATAGTGTTGCTAAGTTTACGCCTGGCGCGGATGGCGAATATCTGGTCCATATAAAGGATCACCTGGGTCATGGCGGGCCGGAATATGTTTACCGGGTCGAGATCACCCCGGTGCAGCCAGCCATCACCTTGAGCATTCCGCAGGTCGCTCGATACGAGTCGCAGTTGCGACAATACATCGTGGTGCCCCGAGGCAACCGGTTTGCCACGATGATCTCGGCTAAACGCAAAGACCTGACGGGTGACCTGAAAGTGAAGTTCGATGGGTTACCTGCGGGGGTAGTCATGGACGCAGATACCATGGACGGCAAGGTGGACGCTATGCCGGTCGTATTTGAAGCGACTCCCGAGGCAGCGCTGGGAGGCAAATGGATTGAACCCACAGCAGCCCCTACTGACCCCAAGACGAGCGCCAAGAGCTCTTACAATCATGTGTTGGAACTGGTGCAAGGCGGCCCGAACAACACAGCGTATTACAGTGCCATGCTGGATAAGCTTTACGTGGCAGTGATCGACGAGGCCCCTTTTAAGCTGAAAATTGTGGAACCGAAAGTCCCGCTGGTGCAGTACGGAACCATGGATTTAAAAATCGTGGCGGAGCGCAAGCCGGGCTTTGATGATCCGATCAATGTAAAAATGATGTGGACTCCGCCCGGTGTGGGGGCGTTGCCGGATGTGACCATTCCGAAAGGACAAAACTCTGTCGAGTACAAGCTCAACGCCAAACAGGATGCGCAGCCGCGCCGCTGGAAAATTGCGGTCCTTGGGACTGCGACGATTAAAGGTGGGCCTCTTTGGGTGTCATCACAACTGGCGAGCCTGGAAGTGGGCGAGCCGTTCGTAGTTGGCAAATTTGACCCGGTTACGGCGGAACCGGGGCAGAGTGTGAAGTGGGTTTGCAAGCTGGACCAGAAACAGCCGTTCAACGGGAAAGCGACCGCTCGCCTTATGGGATTGCCGGATTTGGTGAAAGCGAGCGAAGCGCAGATCAGCAAGGATGATAAGGAAGTAACGTTTAACCTGACGGTGGATTCGAAAGCGAGTCCCGGGTCACATCGCAACCTTTTCTGCAGCGTGGAAATTCAAAAAGATTCAGAGGTGATTCCGCAGAACGTTGGCACTGGCGGGGTGCTCCGCATCGTTCCCCCCAAAAAAGGCAAGGAAACCAAGCTGGCTTCCGGAGCAAAATAGTTGAAGTTTATGAAGTTTTCGTGCCCTCACTGCAGTCAGCACCTTGAAGCCGAGGCTAGCATGGGCGGACAACCGATCGCGTGTCCCACCTGTTCACAATCAATAACAGTTCCGGCAGCAGGCTTTTCCGTGCCGAGCCCCGCTTTAGTTCAAGCAACCTCAGCCCGCCGCAAAGTTTCCCGCCTAGTGCTGATTGTGGCCGGTTTTCTAATTGTTGGCAGCGCGACCGGATGGTTCCTGTTCGCAAATGAAGGAAGCAAAAAGGCAGGCACTGGCAAACGCTCGGAATTGACAGAGGTGAAGGTTTTCCCCTCCGAAATCAACCTGAGGACGAAACGTGATCTGCAATCAGTTGTAGTCCAGGCGACCTTTGGAGATGGAGTGACGCGCGATGTCACCAGCGAAGCTGTTTTTGCTTTCGGCAACAAGGCACTCGCAAAGCTGGAGAAGAGAACCGTTTATCCAATCGCCGATGGGAAGACCGAGCTGCAGGTGAAATACGGAGGCAAGTCATTGACCGTCCCCGTTCAAGTGGAACAGGCGACCGTAGAGCGGCCGATCAGCTTTGTGATGGATGTTATGCCGATCTTTTCCAAGGCGGGATGCAACGCCGGGAGTTGTCACGGAACCTCGCGCGGGAAAGATGGATTCCGCTTGTCGCTATTCGGTTTTGACCCGGACGGGGATTATATGCGGCTCACGCAGGAAATGATTGGGCGCCGCGTCAACCTGGCCATCCCGGAGGAAAGTTTGCTGGTTGAAAAAAGCGCTGGCCGGGTTCCGCATGGCGGTGGTGAGCGGTTCAAGCCGGAGTCGGAACTTTATCAAACGCTGGTTCGCTGGATCCGCGACGGCGCGGTTAAGGATGGAACAAATGTGCCGAAAGTGGTGGGCCTGGAGATCATGCCAAAACAAGCGGTGCTCGAGGGACAAGGGACGAGCCAAAGGCTGACAGTCCGCGCCAAATATTCGGATGGCTCCGACCGAGATGTGTCGACACTCGCTGTGTTTATCAGCAACAACGAGGGAAGCGCGAAGGTTTCTGAGGATGGTGTAATCACCGCGGGCCAGCGCGGCGAGTCGTTCGTGATGGCACGCTTCGAAGCATTCAATGTCGGGGCGCAGGTGATCGTTATTCCAAAAGACCTTCCTTACACATGGCCCACGGACATCGCGGAGTACAATTACATTGATTCGCTGATCAACACCAAGCTGAAGAAGCTCCGGATTCTCCCCTCAGGGCTTTGCGACGACGCTACATTCATTCGCCGCGCTTCGATCGACATTACCGGCACTCTGCCGACCGTGGCCGAAGTGAAGAAATTTGTGGAGGAGCCGAGCGCTGGAAAGCGTGATGCACTCGTGGACGAGTTGCTCAATCGAAAAGAGTTCGCCGATTTATGGGTCATGAAGTGGGCCGAGCTTCTGCAGATTCGTTCGCGCAACGACCAATTCAGCACCAAGGCCGCTTTGCAGTATTACAATTGGCTCCAGGATCGGATGCTGAAGAATGTGCCGATTGACCAGATTGTCAGGGAATTGATCACCGCGTCGGGAGGCAACTTCGAAAATCCCGCAGCCAGTTATTACCAGGTGCAGACCGACACCTTGAAGACAGCAGAAAACACCGCGCAGGTTTTCATGGGGATGCGCATTCAATGCGCGCAATGTCACAACCATCCCTTCGACCGTTGGACGATGAACGATTATTACAGCTTCGCGGCGTTCTTCGCCCAGGTTGGCCGCAAGCCTGGCGATGATCCACGCGAGTCGGTTATCTTCGACAAGGGTGAGGGCGAAGTGAAGCACCTGGTGACCGGCAAGCCAATGAAGCCGAAATACCTGGGAGGCGAGGTTCCTGAAATTAAGGGCGAAAGCCGCCGGGAGTCCCTGGCCAAGTGGCTGGCTTCCCCACAAAATCCTTACTTCGCCCGCAGCATGGCCAATGTGATTTGGGCGCATTTCATGGGCAAAGGCATCATCGAACCTGTGGACGACGTGCGCATCAGCAACCCGGCGATCAACCCAGAATTGATCGAAGCACTCGGGACCAAGTTCACGGATTATAAGTACGATTTTAAAAAGCTCGTCCGCGACATTTGCACCTCTCGCACCTACCAATTGTCCACTCGGCCGAATGATACGAATGCGCTGGATGACCGGAACTTTTCCCATGCGAATGTGCGACGGATGAGGGCGGAAGTGCTCCTGGATTGCATTACGGAGGTAACCGATACCAAGGACAAGTTCCAGGGGTTGCCGCGCGGTGCTCGGGCCGTCCAGATTGCGGATGGCACCGTAACCTCCTATTTTCTGTCATCATTCGGGCGTGCGACCCGCGAAACCGTTTGCTCGTGTGAAGTGAAGGTCGAGCCAAATCTGTCGCAGGCCTTGCATCTGCTGAACGGCAGCACCGTGCAGGACAAGATCGCCGAGGGCGCCATCGTCAAAAAGATGCTCAAGGAAGGCAGGAAGCAGGATGAGATCATTGAGGACTTATATATGCGTTGCCTTGCTCGCAAGCCGACGGAGAAAGAGAAAACAAAATTGACCACCTTTTTCAAGGAAGGCAAGAACCCGGAAGTAGTGCTGAATGATCTCTTCTGGTCGCTTCTCAATTCCAAAGAATTTATTTTCAACCACTGAGTTGTAGCATGCGCGTGAAGTATTCAGGCCATTTGACTTTTCGGTTGGCGATGTTACGAGCTCTTCTTGGTTTCGCGGTCCTGGGAACCTTTTGTGCTTCCGCGCAGGAAAAGATCACCTATCAGGATCACGTTCTGCCTTTAATTGAGAACCACTGCGCGAAGTGCCATAATCCAGACAAGAAAAAGGGCGACTTGGACCTCACCAGTTATAATGGCACGATGAAAGGGGGCGGTTCAGGCCCAGCGGTGGTTTCCGGAAATCCGGATAGCAGCAAACTCTGGCGCAGCGTAATGCAGGTGGAAGATCCAACCATGCCGCCAAACAAATCACGGCTCCCGGATAAGGAACTGGACGTCTTCAAAAAGTGGATCCTGGGCGGTTTGCTCGAAACCAGCGGCAGCAAAGCCATCGCCGCGAGCAAATCAACCGTCGATCTGACGCTCAAAGCCGGGGCCATCGGCAAACCGGAAGGCCCACCACCGATGCCGAAGGATTTATCGGTCGAGCCTGTGGTGCACACCACTCACCTCAACCCGGTGACCGCGCTTGCGACTAGCCCCTGGGCTCCTTTGTTTGCCATTGCAGGTCAGAAGCAGATTCTCGTGTATGACAGCGACAAGTTGGACTTGCTCGGGATTCTACCGTTTTCCGTCGAAGGACAGCCGGCCGACCTGAAATTCAGCCGCAACGGCAAGTTGCTGCTGGCAGGCGGTGGGCGCGGCGGCAAGTCGGGGCGCGTGCTCGTTTGGGAAATTACGACGGGCGAACGCCTGATGACCATCGGAGAGGAATACGACACAGTCCTCGCCGCCGACATTAGTCCTGACCAGGGCAAGGTTGCATTGGGCGGCCCTACGCGGCTCGTGAAGATCTATTCGACCAAATCGGGAGAGATGCTTCACAAAATGAAGAAGCATACCGATTGGGTAACGGCTTTGGCTTTCAGCCCCAATGGCGAAATGCTGGCCACCGCCGATCGCAACGGTGGCATTGTGGTTTGGGACCCGGAGAATGGCCAGGAGGTGCTGAACCTGACCGGCCATAAATCGGGAATTACCGCGCTAAGCTGGCGCGCGGATTCAAAATTTATTGCTTCATCGAGCGAGGATGGAACGGTGAAGGTTTGGGAGACCCAGGATGGGAAGGCGATCAAAACCATTAATGCGCACACAGGTGGCGCTCTGTGGGTGAGCTATTCCCAGGACGGGAAACTGGTCTCCTGCGGCCGGGATAACAGCGTGACCGCCTGGGATGGAAACGGCACCAAGGTCAAAAGCTTCACGTTCCCCGGCGAGATCGCCTTGCGCGCCGTCTTCAACCTTGATGCCACGCGCGTGGCGGCAACCGACTTTGCTGGGCATGTCGCGGTTTGGAGTGTGAAGGATGGAAAGCAGCTGGGTGAACTGGATCCCAATCCACTGCCGCTCGCCGAACAGATCAGTTTGGCGGAAAAGAAGGTTACCGAACTCCAGTCCAAAGGAGACAAACCGGACCCAGAGGCTGCGGCGGCCGAAGCAGCACTCGCCAAAGCGACTGCCGCTCTGGATGCTTCCAAAAAGGCTGCGGACGAGGCAAAAGCTGCACAAACCGCCAGGGAAGCCGAAGTTGCGAAACTCAAAGCGGCCGCCGCAGCGATTCCTCCTCCGGCCGGCATCATGGATAAAATGGTTCCCGCGCGTGAAGCGCGTTTGAAAGCGCGCACAGCATCAACTAATGCTCTGCAGTTAGTGCAAACCAGGACCAAGGAATTGGCTCAGGCAAAGGCAAAGGTCGAAAAACTGAACGCCGTGGATAAAACCAAGCTCCTTGCCGAGGCGCAGGCTCAGCTCAAGAAGCTGAAAGCAGCCCAGGCGCAGGCCAGCCTTTTCAAGGTCAGGGAATCTTTGACGGCAAAGAAGCGTGAGCGTGAACGGATGTTGGCATTGCTTTCCGAAAAGGAAGAGGCTTTGAAGACAGAAAATAAAAACCTCGCTTCCAACTCCGACTCTGCCACGAAGACGAAGGCCAAGGAGGAACTCAAAAAGCTTTCCGGAGAAATGAAGGATGTCCAGGCTGCCATGAAAAAACTGGAACGCGAAATTGCCTCCGAGCAGAGCCGTTATGAGAAGGTCGCGGCCGAGTATGAGCGTGTGAAGACAGCCTCTGCCGACCCTGCGGCTCAGCAATCCAAGTCCTAGGGCCTCTGGAAAACGTTCACATTCGGTTCCCCACCTCCTTTTTTGCTCGAGCGGATTTTTAATTCAAAGGATCTCCCCAATTTCACTCTTATATTTCTGTAACCCGCGGTTTTTTGCGGTGTCATAACCCATAGAAAGTTCCAATGGTTCCATGCCGATTCGGCCTAATTTCGGGATGGTCCATGTAAATCGGGCCTTCGGGTCTGAGGAACACTCTGTTTGTACGGGCAAAACAACTCTAACGTGCGCGTGGGAAGCTTATTACAAAGCGATCAGGATCTGTTCATGCAGCTAAAGAACAGAATAAGCTTCCTTTCCGTGAAGCCAAAAGGTTATTGTTCAACTCGAGTTCCATGAAAATCCATCCTTTAAAAGCCTTTATTGTACCCTTCACTTTTGCCCTGACAGTCTTGGGGGCAGCTCTTTTGCTGGTGAACAGTGCTGACGCTGCCAGTGTCGGACCAACCGGCTATACAAACTCTTTTAGTACCCCACCGGTGGCCGCAGACTGGGTGACCATCTCCCGTTCCGGCACGGCGTCTGATACTTACGATATGGACGCGGATGTGAACGCGTTTTTTTCCCTTCGAAATGCCACCAACCCACCTGTGTTGAATACGGTCGATCCACCCTCTGCAAATCCGCAGGCCACGTGGAGCTCGGCGGGACAATATTTGCAGACGCGTCCAATCGTTAACCGCTACACGGGGCTGATCGGCAAATTCGTGAACAATTCTGGATTGGATGCCGCTCAGATTAGCCTTTCCTACCTTTTGACGGTTACAGGAACAGCTTCGGCCGAAGACGCCGGCAAAGGAACCAGGGTATTCTACAGTCTGACCGGTCAAACCAATAGCTGGCTATCCATTGCGTCCCTGGACACTCTCTTCTCCGCACCCGCAGTTCAAACGCAGTCGGCCACTCTTTCCCTGAGT
>JAQGOV010000610.1 GCA_028293425.1 Verrucomicrobiales bacterium | reverse complement strand
TATGCAAGGCCACGCAAGCCTCCAAAGAAAAAACGTCCGCAAGCCTTGCCTGCAAGGCTTCCTTCCTCTGCCCGATGGCCACGCTTCAACCTTTCGCGCGAAAGCGGCCCGCTTCGTTGCGCATTTTCGCGCGTAACAGCGCATTATTGCTCATAATCGCTCGTAATCCGGGTGCTCGCTTGGGAATCGCCCTATCGCGCAAATTGACGCGACGGAACTCGCCAAGGACCTTGACTCAGGCGGACCCTGGCTTAGCTCAGATCTTTCTGAGCTACGGAGCAAGTTTTCTGAGTCTATCCGACCCAATCCGACCTAATCTGAGTCAGCGGCTTTTTCGGCAGTCGTTCCGAGCTAATCTGACCTATGGCCAGGTTTGCGTTCATCCAATCCTGGCTCCCAAATCAAAAATCCACGACCGCCTGTTAAAATTTCAAAATCAAAATTCCAAAGTCACTTTTAGACAGGTTGAGACACTTTTAGACACTTTGCCTATGAACGCCACCACCGCCACCTACGTAGCTGCCGAGGTAAGGAGGCAGAGCCTTGGCGCACCCGCTCTGGTCACGCTTTACGCTTCACTTATCACGCTGCCCCATGCCATTGGCGAAATTCCCATCAGGTTTTTTGTCCAACCGCAAAGAAAGGGCAGCTTTGGACAAAATAGGGGAGCTTTCGCTTGATGAAATCGGAAATTATAACGTCTGAAGGTGAGACATGGGAATTTATTTGGACATGAGATTGAGTATAAAGTCGGTGCAGTGGGCTTCGCTGTTCGTCGCAACAATGTTTTGCTGTGGATTTCAGCTCGCCGCTGGCCCGCTCGCACTCAAAAACGCGTCGTTCGAGATGCCGCAACTCGGCGGGGAAGGGAAACAATCCACGAATGCCGTTGCCGGGTGGAAAATCACCGGAGCCGCTGGCGTTTTTCTGAACAACGGTGGCTACGGCAACAAAATCGCCGGCGCCGATGGCCAGCAGTTGCTGTTTCTCAATGGCGCAAAAGCGGGCGGCATCGAGCAGGATTTAACCACCGAGATCCAAGCAGCAACCAAATATGCGTTGAGCGCGCAAATTGGCCTCAGAAAAGACACGCCCCTTTCGAAAAACGCCTCGCTGTTGCTCCGACTCCAGGCCTATGAAACCAACAGCGGCAAGCTCATCCGCACGCTTGGAATCACTGAGGTCACGATTGGAAAGGAGGTTTTGAGTGCCGAAAAGCTGAACGAATTTGTCGTGAGTTTTAGCACTGGGAGCATTCCTCCCAAGGGTGGGTTGCGTCTCTCCATCTCTGTTGGCGAGAAGAGCAAGGAAGCAGGAGATTGGACGATCGACAACCTTCGCCTTGAAACACAGCCTGCCTCGGCCGAGTCCCTGGCCATGGCGGGCATGTTCAGAAAAGCGTCCGCCCCGGCCGTTGGCCAGAGCGCCGGAGCGGTCCATTACAATCGCGATATCCGCCCCATTCTGTCCGAGAACTGCTTTGCCTGTCACGGCCCCGACTCGGCAGCCCGCAAAGCCAGCCTTCGGCTCGACCGATTTGACGATGCCGTTGCCGCGCGCAAGCGCGACCCGGCCATTGTTCCTGGAAAACCGGAGAAGAGCGGCATGATTGCCCGGATCCTCACGACCGATCCCGACGATGTCATGCCCCCGCCGAAGAGTCATAAGAAAATCACGTCCGACCAAATTGACCTACTCAAGCGCTGGGTAGCCGGGGGAGCGCAGTACGAATTGCACTGGTCTTTTCTTCCTCCCGAAAAGCCTGCGTTGCCGCAGGTGAAAAGCAGTAAATGGATTCGCAACCCCATCGACCGGTTCGTGCTGGCCCGCTTGGAGCGCGAAGGGTTGAAGCCAGCGCCAGAAGCCGATTTGCGCACCCTGGCTCGCCGGTTAAGCCTGGACCTGACCGGGCTGCCGCCCTCACCCGCGGAGGTGGACGGTTTGCTCAACGATAAATCCTCGCAGGCTTACGAGCATTATGTGGATCGTTTGCTCGGCTCTCAACATTGGGGGGAGCATCGCGGACGCTATTGGCTGGATGCGGCGCGTTACGCGGACACGCACGGAATCCATTTTGATAATTTCCGGGAAATGTGGAGCTATCGCGATTGGGTTTTTAAAGCCTTCAACGCGAACATGCCTTTCGATCGATTCACGATTGAGCAACTCGCCGGGGACTTGCTGCCAAACCGCACGATGGAGCAGCAGATTGCCTCCGGCTTCAACCGTTGCAATATCACGAGCAACGAAGGCGGCCTGATCGACGAAGAATATGTCGTCCTTTATACGCGTGATCGTACGGAAACGGCCTCGGCGGTCTGGATGGGTCTCACCGCAAACTGCGCCACATGCCACGATCATAAATTTGATCCGCTGACTCAACGCGAGTTTTACCAGATGTCCGCGTTTTTCAATAACTCGACCACTCCGTCGAGGGATGGGAATCGCCGGGACGCGCCGCCGACGTTGGTCGTGCCGACTCCGATGGACCGGGAGCGATGGTTCACGTTGCCTAAAGAACTCGCGGCGTCTAAGGAAGCTGTGGAAGCCCGGCGCAAAGCCGCAAGACCGGATTATGAAAAATGGGACATGGCCGCGAAGCCTGAGTTGTTCACCAAAGGCGTCCCCACCAACGGCCTTGTCCTGCACGCGCCCTTGAACGAGGGGGAGGGCAACAGTGTTGCCTTCGTCGCACAACAGAAGAAAAAGGTTTCCGAATTTGGAACCAACAGCACCTGGGGCAGTGGCTATACCGCAGCGAAGGCCTTCAAGGCAGGGAAAAATTCTCCGCTGGCTTTCGGCGACACTGGCGATTTCGAAAAGGACCAGCCGTTTTCCTGCGGAATTTGGATCAAGATTCCGGATAAAGCCAAGGACCCTACAGGCGCGGTGGTCGCCCGGATGGATGACCGGAATAATTATCGAGGCTGGGACCTTTACCTGGATGCAGGTCGTCCTGCAACGCACTTGGTGCACAAGTGGCCCGAAGATGCCATCAAGGTGATGTCCAAGGAGAAGCTTGTCCCCGGCAAGTGGGCCCATGTGCTTTTGACTTATGACGGATCGGCCAAGCCGCAAGGAATCAAGTTTTATGTGAACGGGGTGGCAACGGAAACGGAGATGCCCAACAAAACCCTGACCAACTCGATCCGGGCCCAAGTGGATCTCAAATTGGCTCAGCGGGAAAAAGAGAGCAAACTGGACACCATTTCTTTGCAGGACCTGCGGGTTTACAGTCGGATCTTGAATTCGACCGAGGCAGCGGCGGTCTCCAAAGACGCAAGGGCTGCCTGGCTGGTCAGCAAGTCGACGGAAAAGAGGACCAAGGAAGAGACTGCCGAGTTGTTCGAGCGGTATTTGGGAGCTTTCGATAAACCCCATCAAAAGGCGGAAGCCGCGTTCGCCACGCTCCAGCGGGAAGAGACAGACATCAAACAACGCGGAACTGTCGCGCATGTTTTCGAGGAAAAACCGGATGAGCCTCTGGCATTTGTGCTCTACCGCGGCGAATACGATAAGAAGCGCGACCGGGTGCTCGCGGGCACTCCGCAGGTGTTGCCTGCTTTGCCGGAGGATTACCCGCGGAATCGACTCGGCTTCGCTCAATGGCTGGTGCGCCCGGAGCATCCGCTCACCGCACGCGTGACCGTCAACCGTTTCTGGCAGGAGATTTTTGGCAACGGAATCGTGAAAACCTCCGGGGATTTTGGTGTCTCGGGCGAACTCCCCTCGCATCCCGAGTTGCTCGATTGGCTGGCCGTCGATTTCCGGGAGTCTGGCTGGGATGTCAAAAGGCTTTTCAAGCTGATCGTGATGTCGTCCACCTACCGTCAGGCTGCCACCACTACCCCTGAGAAGCTGCAACGCGACCCGCAAAACCGGCTGTTCTCGCGCGGACCCCGGTTCCGGATGGATGCTGAGATGGTGCGAGACTATGCGCTCGCCGCGAGTGGTTTGCTCGTTCCGAAGATCGGCGGGCCTAGCGTGAAGCCGTACCAACCGGAAGGCGTTTGGGAAGCCGTAGCCATGCCGGAAAGCAACACACGTAAGTACGAACAGGATAAAGGCGACAAACTTTACCGGAGAAGCGTTTATACTTTTTGGAAGCGTTCCGCGCCTCCCGCCAGCCTGGATATCTTCAATGCCCCCAACCGGGAAACCTGCACGGTCAAGCGTGAGCGAACCAACACGCCGCTCCAAGCACTTGCCACGCTCAACGATCCCCAGTTTATTGAAGCCGCGCGCCACCTGGCTGAAGTGGCATTGAAGAACGGTGGCAAAACAGCGGAAAGTCGGATGAACTTTATTGCTCTCCGTTTGTTAGGCCGCCCGCTCCGCCCGGAAGAGCAGAAAGTCATGGCCGAAGTCCTCAAGGATCTTCAAGCCCATTACGAAACGAGCGCTGAGGATACTGAAGCGCTGCTCAAAATTGGTGCATCCAAGGCCGATGCGACACTGCCTAAACCTTCATTCGCGGCCTACACGATGGCGGTGAACCAATTGATGAATCTCGATGAAGTGCTTAATAAATGATACTGGGTTCTGGATCCTGGATACTTGATACCATTATGAGTTATCGCAATCTTGAAATATGGCAACTCGCAAGAGTATTGGCGGTGGATATTCACAAAATGTCTCTTACGCAGCTTCCAAAACATGAGCTCTATGAGGAAGGTAGCCAAATTCGCCGTTCGGCCCATTCCATCCGTTCGAACATTGTCGAGGGCTATGGACGGCGTCGATATAAGCAGGAGTTTCTGAAGCATTTAACTTATGCACTGGGCTCATGTGATGAGACGAGTGACCATCTTCTAGCTCTCTTTGAGACCGGATCACTCAGGGATCAAGAACTGTTCCAGTCGCACTCGGAGAGAGTAGAACTGCTGGGTAAAAAGCTAAATAGTTTTACGCAGGGCGTGGAACGAGAGCACAATGCGTCGGGTAGACCGATAAATTCGGAATTTCAGAGAGGTCGTTCGCAATGAATCCAGAATCTAGTATCCAGCATCCAGGATCCATCTTTGAAGATTACGTTAAGCTGGAGACACGCCGCCAATTCTTCCGAAAGTTTGGCAGCTTCATGGGGTCTGCGGCGTTGGCCAGTCTTTGGCCCGGCATGGCCCGTGGCGAGGCTCCCGCCGCCGCATTTGCTGGCAAAGCCAAACCTCCTGGGCCTCATTTCGCGCCCAAGGCCAAGCATATCATTTACCTCCATATGGTTGGTGGCCCGCCTCAGATGGATTTATACGATTATAAGCCGGTCATGGGCGAGTGGTTCGATAAGGACCTGCCGGAAACCATCCGGATGGGACAGCGCCTCACCACCATGACCAGTGGCCAAAAGCGTTTTCCGATCGCTCCGTCCAAGTACAAGTTTGCCCAGCACGGAAAAGCTGGCATGTGGGTGAGCGAGCTTCTGCCATGGACTTCGAAAATGGTGGATGACATGTGCTTCGTGCGCTCCATGCACACCGAAGCGATCAACCACGAGCCTGCGATTACCTACATGCAGACGGGCAACCAGGTCACCGGTCGGCCCTGCCTTGGTTCGTGGGTCAGTTATGGCTTGGGAGCCATCAATGAAAATCTGCCAACCTTCGTCGTGCTGGTGGCGAAGCCTACAAACACCGAGCAACTCCAGGCGATCTCCGGCAGGCTTTGGTCGAGTGGCTATTTGCCTGGCGAACACGCGGGGGTGTCCTTCCGCACGAGCGGAGATCCAATTTTGTATATCAACAATCCCGCAGGGGTGCCAACGCCGGTCCGCCGACGGACTCTGGACGGATTGAATGCGTTGAACGAAATGAATTACAAGCTCGTGGGTGATCCGGAGACCCATACCCGGATTCATCAATATGAAATGGCGTTTCGAATGCAGGCAAGCGTGCCCGAACTAACCGATATCAAAAGCGAACCGGAATCCACTTACAAATTGTACGGGGACGAAGCAAAGAAGGCCGGCACGTTCGCGAACACTGCATTGCTGGCTAGGCGGCTGGTGGAAAGAGGCGTTCGATTTGTCCAGATTTATCACAACAACTGGGACACGCACTCCAACGTTTCGGGGCGGCTGCCAAGCCAGTGCAAGGACATCGATCAGGCATGCTATGGGCTGATCCAGGATCTGAAAGCGCGCGGACTCCTTGAGGATACGCTGGTAATTTGGGGTGGAGAATTTGGGCGCACCATCTACTCCCAGGGCGAGCTCACGAAGAACAATTACGGCCGCGATCATCATCCGCGCTGTTTTACCATGTGGATGGCCGGTGGCGGGGCGAAGCCCGGAACCGTTTACGGCGAGACGGATGATTTCTCCTACAACATCGCGGATAATCCCGTCCACATCCGGGATTTTCATGCCACGGTGCTGCACCTGCTCGGGATGGAGCACGAACGGCTCTCGTTCCGCTACCAGGGACTGGATGCCAAGCTGACGGGCGTGGAAACCGCCCAAGTCGTGAAAAGCCTGATCACTTAAAGGTCAAGGCCGTGCGGAGATCTCGAGCATGCGCTCGATCGGGAGCCGGGCACGCTCAATAATCTCAGGGCTGAGTTCCACTGCGGGACTCACGTTGACCATGCAGTCATAGAGCTTTTCCAGGGTGTTCATCTTCATGAACCGGCACTCATTGCAACGGCAGTTGTCCGTCGGCGCCGGGATAAAGGTTTTGTCCGGGCATTCCTTTTGCAAGCGGTGGAGCATACCTGCTTCAGTGGCGATGATGATGGCCTTTGCCGGGCTGGCCTGGCAGTAGTGCACCATCTTTTCCGTGGAGCAGACTTCATCGGCGAGCATTCGCAAGGCGCGGACGCATTCAGGGTG
>JAQGOV010000585.1 GCA_028293425.1 Verrucomicrobiales bacterium | reverse complement strand
CTTAATAACCTTAGATCCCTTCGAATTGCTCTAACTATCAGTGTTTTGATTCTTCTTGTTGTAAGCAAGGAAGCCCAAGCCGCCAACGACGGCTCCAATCACAATTAAGAGAGTCAGTTGTTTACGGTTCATTTTGCGCTCGCACGTTTTGATTTATAAACACCCAAACCAAGGCCGAATGCGGCCGTCAGGATCGGCATGCCGAGGATGTTCTGCCACTTCACTCGATTCTCGAGGGAATCGATCTCCTGGCGTAATTCCTTCCGCAGCCGTTTTTCTTCTTTCTTGGTTTCGGCAAATTGCTTCTTCAGCTTTTCCAGTTCAACCTGCTGTTCAGGGGACATGATGAAGCGCTGGTTCTGGTCCTTTTTGGCCTGCAGTTCGTTGATCCGCTTTTCCGCTTCCATCCGGGTGTCATCCATCTTTTTCAACTTCTCCCGGTAGGCCGCTTCGGCCTTCGCCTGCATTTCCTGGATGACCGTGAATGGCCGGCTCACCGTCGCGCGGCTGCGCACCGCGATCAGGTTCGAATCGCCTGCCATCTGTTCCACCATGTTCTGGCACAGGTTCAGGTTGCCGTTGCGCGGGATGACCACGCGTTGGCCAAACATGTTCTGCACTTGCACGCAGAACTGGTCGTAAAGGAAGTCGGAGTCACCCACCAGAATCACCGCTGTTTCCGTCTTGGATTCTTTCAGGGTATCATCCGGCTTCTTCTCGTCTTTCTTTTCATCCTTCTTGTCCGCAGCGTCCTTCGGATCGGCAGGCTTGCCGTCCGGGAACGCGGTTTTGAACTTGCCAGTCAGGCGAATAGCCAGCTTCTGCACATTGCCTGAAGATTTAAAATCCTTACTGATCTGCTCACCGGACATTTGGGCCAGGAAACCTTCCACCAGTTGGGATTCGGCGGTGGACTTTAGGAGCACGGTTTCCTTCAAACCTGCCACGGGCGTCCCGGAGAAGGCGCCGGCAAACGGAAACAGAAGGCTGTCGATCTGGCTGGTCACGATCTCATCCTTGTTAATGCCTTGGGAATTGATCGAAAGCACCGTCGGGTAAGGCTCAGGCCGTCCGTTGCGCCCCGCCGCGCGGGTTTGGAACTTTGCATCCGCCACGACTTTGGTGGTGTCGAATGTGACGCCCCATGCTTTCAGCAATTTGTCCAGGCTGGAGCCGCCGCCGCCCATGTTCGGCATGCCCGGCTGCTGCTGGCCCTTGTCCATGACGGACATGCCATCCAAACAAGCGATCAGCTTTCCACCGCGCATGATGAATTGGTCAATCGCGTACTGCGCCTTATCGGTGATGTCTTTCGGATGGGCTACGATCAGGACTTTGACGTCGTCATCGATCTTGTCGATGTCCATCTGGAGTTGCTTCACGGTGAAATCCTGTTGCAACTCGCTGATAATCACCCACGGTTCTTCGGCCTGTTGGCCCATGCGCATCATCATCGGGTTCATCCGCTGGCCGAACATCGGCAGCGGCGTCATGATCCCGACCACCGGCTTCTGCGGGTTCATCACCTTGGAGATAGCGCGGCTGATGTCGTACTCCAGCAGCTTTTCCTTGCTGGGCGCCAGGAACGGAATCGTGACCTTTTCCGGCTCCATGCTAATGGCCACGCCGAGGTACAGCATGTCCTGCGTTGGCAGCATCTGACCTTCGATTCCATCTAGCCGGGCCGAATCTTCCTCATCCGAGTCCGGCTTCGGATTCATTTTCTTGATGGTGATCTTGCCCTTGCTGGACTGCTTGTATTCCGAGAGCAAATCTTCCACGTGCTGGGCGTAGTTCTTGAAGTCGGGGGGCACTTCTTTTTCGCTCTGGGTCACGTAGAAACGGATTTCCACCTTGCCATCCAGCTTGTTCAGAATGGCCTTCGTGCCCTCCGTGAGGGTATAGAGTTTCTCGTGCGTCAAATCCACCCGGGTTTTAAACATCCCGAGGGCGAAGTTCAGCACCACCAGAATCACGAACATGGCAGCCACGCCGCCGATTGAATAGAGAATCGTTTCAACTTGTTTCTTTTGCATCGCTTTTCCTTTTGATGTGCCGTGGCTTAGTGGCCAGAGCGAAGGTTGCGGATAATGACTCCCGTCGTGAACAGGCAAAAGCCGATCAAAGACAGGAAAAAGAAAAGGTCCCGAGTATCGAGGACACCTTTTTGCAGCCCATCGAAATGGGGCACGACACTGAATGAAGCTATGACGTTCACCAGCCAGTCCGGAATCCAGCTCAAACTGAGGAGCAGGTTGATCACCGGAGGCCAGCCGGCCAAAATCAGGAACAGGCAGACCACAACCGAGAGGATGAAGCTGATCACCTGATTCCGGGTCATAGCCGAGGTCATCGACGTAATCGCCAGATAAGCGCCAGCCAGCAGCAGACTTCCAATGTAAGCGCAGAAGATCACGCCGTTGTCTGGATTGCCCAGATAGTTCACCGAAAGAATGATTGGGAATGTCAGCAGCAGCGCCAGCGCCAGGAACAACCAGGAGGCAAGAAACTTGCCCACAATCGCCTGCCAGGCCGTTACCGGCATCGTCAGCAGCAGTTCCATGGTTCCCTGGCGGCGCTCCTCAGACCAGAGCCGCATCCCCACCGCGGGCACCAGGAACAGGTAAAGCCAGGGATGCCAAATGAAGAACGAGGCCAGCGAGGCTTCACGCCGCTCGAAAAAGCCGCCCAGCATGAACGTAAAGAATCCGCAGAGCAGCAGGAATATGACAATAAAGACATAGGCCACTGGCGAGCTGAAGTAGCCGCCCAGTTCCCGTTTCGTAATCGTTTTTATGTTCGTCCAGGAATTCATTTCGCTTCCTCCTTCACCGTGTCAGGGAGAGTGATCGTGCGGAACACTTCGTCCAAACGACCTTCCTCAGTATGTAATTCTTCAATCTTCCAGCCCTCGCGCATGCTGACCTCAGCCACGCCTCGGGCAAATGTTCCATTCAAGCTGGGGCCCTTCGGATAAACCCGCGCCCAGACATACTGTTCATCCTGCTTCACGATGGCCGCTCGTTTTGCGCCCGGAACATCGGACAAACGCAGCTTCACCATCTCGGCAGGAACGCCCGTAATGCGAACGGAAACGGCTCCGGCGATTTCCGAACGTTGCTTGAGTTCGGCCGGAGTGCCGTTTGCTACAACTCGGCCGCGGTCGATGATGATGGCCCGCGAACACACGGCTTCCACTTCCTCCAGAATGTGTGTGGAAAAAACAATCGCCTTCTTTTCACCCATTCGGCGGATCAAATTCCGCGCCTCATGTTTTTGATTGGGATCGAGACCATCGGTAGGCTCGTCCAAAATCAGGACCTCGGGGTCATGCAGAATGGACTGCGCCAAACAGGTACGATGCCGATACCCTTTGGACAGCGTATCAATACTTTGGTAGAGGACGGATTCAAGGAAGCAGGTTTCCACCGCTTTGTGGATCGCCCTCTTTCTGTCATCACCCCGCAAGCCGCGGATCTCGGCGCAAAAATTAAGGAAGCCGTAAACGGTCATGTCCACGTAAGCAGGGGCATTTTCAGGTAGATAGCCCATCAGGCGCTTGGCCCTGATCGAATCATCCACAATGTCATGTCCTCCGACGGAGATTTTGCCTTCTGTGGGGGGAATGAAGCCAGTAATCATACGCATGGACGTTGATTTGCCGGCGCCGTTTGGGCCTAGAAAGCCCAACACTTCACCGCGTTCAACGGAGAACGAGATGCCATCCACCGCCCGCTTGGGCCCGAATGTTTTAACGAGATTTTCGACTTTAATCATGTTGGTCGCTCCGAATCCTTGCAGAAACCCCGCGCGCTTAGTTTACGGTTTCTGCTCATTTGGTTTTCCAAAGAAACCGCGCAATTCCAGAGGCATTCTGTCCCTCTCAAATTGCTGCACAAGGATATACAAATTTGAGACAAAAATGTTCAAGATTTTTCTGTCGCTAGGATGAGTCCCGAGAAGCGCGCAAAAAGGCGGTTTTGAAGGAAATACCTACAAAACAGCTACTTACAAGGTGTTTAGTTTGAACCACGCAAAGAGTTAAGGGTTATTCCGACGTTTGGCAAGTCCACACTTGCAAAACCAGAATCAGAACTCAGTAAGAAAACTCCGATTTCGCCCGAGCTGTCACCCTAACTGCGCTGCTAAACTACGCGGAGCGGAACACCAGCGAGTCTGCTCAAGAGGAGCATGAGGCCCATCACGAGAAACAACGAACCCAATGAGCAGGCGAAAGAAATGGCAACGAGGACGAAGATTCTCAGCACGTTGAAGCGATCCTCAAGCTGAACCAATAATGGAGCCGGATAGATGGCCGCCAGAAAGAAAATTGCTGGTGCAGACCACAGGCCAAGAGCCAGGATCTCCCCCACGAAGTCAGGTAGAAAGCTGAGCCAGGGAATCATGGAGTAGAACGCGAGGGATGCGGTGAATGCCAAAGCGAATCTCTGGATGTGGGATGGGGGCAGAACAATGTTTTGGTTCAAACAATTTATTCTCGAAGCGAATGGGGCAACGGGATTGCCCATGTCTGAATGGACATCTGCCCCGGAACTCTCTCGTTTGCAATCGTGGCACATCGCCATAAGGCTCCAAAGGCCTAACTCGATATCGGCATAAAGCTGGCTGGAGTATAGTTATGCTGGCCCACTCCCTAACTCCTTCTGCATAAACTGAGTCCAAATCTCATCCGGTTCCCAGATCGCGCGTAGATCCTGTTCCGCCCGCGACGGCTCCATGCCTTTACGCAGCACGCGGTAAAGGAACACGAAGGACGAGACGCGCATGTTCGCCGCGCAATGCACGAAGACGTTACGGCCTTCAAAAGCGTCCATCAGTTGGCAGAAAGTCTGGAAGTGCTCGGAAGCAGGTTTCTGAAAGTTTACCGGGATATGCACGTAAGCCATGCCGAGACCCGTGACAATGCTGCCTTCGTCCGGAACAGCATTGTCCGAGGTCGGGAGCGCGAGATTGATCACCACATCAAAACCGGCCTGACGAATGGCTTGGAATTGCTCTTCGATGGGCTGACCAGAGGTGCCAAGTTTCTCGTCCAATAAACGAAAGTTATAGATTTCCGGGAGGCGAAGTCTGGCGCTCGCGATTCCGTTTTGAGGTGTGTTTTCCATGCGACTCACAACAACTTGAGGTTCTATTTTTCTGCCGGCGTTTGCAAGCGGGCAAACGGGTCAGCGTTTCCCCTTCCATCTCACCCGTCACTGGCGCCACCGTTTTTTATTGCCTCCAAGAACCGTTTGCTCAAATCATCGAGAAACCATGAGAACTGTTTATCGCATCGCTAGCTATTTGCTTTTGGCGGCTGCCCTTGCTGGGTGTAACAAGAAGGAGCAATCGCCCTCGGCTGGTGGCGTGCGCAGACCGAGTGACAAAGTAAAAATCGCCTATGTATCGAACGGCGTGGACCCATTTTGGAATGTGGCCGCCGCAGGCACAAGGGCAGCCGCCAAGGAGTTCAATGCCGAGGTGGAAGTGCTGATGCCGCCAAAGGGCATTGTCGATCAAAAGCGGATGATCGAAACAGCGCTTGCTCGCGGAGTGGACGGAATTGCCATCAGCCCCATTGATGCGAAAAACCAGGTCGATTTGATCAATACCGCGGCGGACCAAGCAAAGGTCATTACCGATGATTCAGATGCCCCGGACTCAAAGCGGCTCTGCTTCGTTGGCATGAACAATTACAAGGCAGGCCGGGAAGCAGGCAAACTGGTCAAAGAAGCGCTGCCTTCAGGTGGCAAGGTCATGATCTTTGTGGGACGGCTGGAACAGTTGAATGCCCAACAGCGCCGTCAAGGCGTCATCGACGAGTTGATGGACCGTGCCGAGCAAGCGCTGGATGCCATGAAGTATGACGCACCGGGTGAAGAATTGAAGGGCCCCGCCTTTACAATCATCAGCACGCGCACTGACAATTTCGACTACCCAAAGGCCAAGGCAAACGCGGAAGACGCGATTACTGCATACCCCGACCTGGGCTGCATGGTGGGCTTATTCGCCTACAATGCTCCGAATTGCCTGGAAGCCGTGAAGCAGGCCAACAAAGTTGGAAGCATCAAAATCGTGAGCTTCGATGAGCAAAAGGAAACCCTGCAAGGGATTACAGATGGCTCCGTGTATGGAACAGTGTCTCAACAGCCTTATCAATATGGATACCATTCCGTCCGCATCCTCGCAGGCTTGGTCCGGGGCGATGAAACCGTCCTGCCGCCCAACAAATTTCTGGAAGTGCCGATCAAGATCGTGAAGAAAAACAACGTCGACACCTTCTGGGCGGAGTTGAAGAAACTGCAAGCGGGAAGCTAATTTCGCCTCATTTTGCTTTCACCAACGATCGCAGCACCCTGAGGTTTTCCACATCCTCTTTGAGGTCGGCTTCCTTGGGAGTCTCGAGGCAGCCGGGATGATTCTTGAACCGGGGGTCGTTCACGATGTGTCGAAAGGCTTCCAGGCCAAGTTTGCCTTTGCCAATGTGCTCGTGCCGATCCAGATGCGAGCCCAGGTCTCCCTTTGAATCGTTCAGATGGAACGCCACGATTTGTTCGATGCCAAAGAGCGCGTCGGCTTCCTGCATCGCTTCATTCCAGCCTTTGGGCGAGCGGATGTCGTAGCCAGCCGCCAGGAAATGGCAGGTGTCCAGGCAAACGGCCAATCGCTTGGGACTTTTCACCCGGTCGAAAATATGGGCCAGGTGTTTGAGTTCTCTGCCCAGGCAGCTCCCCTGCCCTGCCGTGTTTTCCAATGCCACCCGCACGGGCGACGTTTTGGTGGACTGAAAGACTTCGTTCAGACCGGCCACGATTTGTTTCAAGCCCTCAGCCTCCCCTTTGCCCAGATGGGAACCCGGATGCAAAACGATAAACGGCAACCCCAGGTCAGTCGCGAAGTTGATTTCCTGGATCAGCGCCTTGATGGACTTGTCGCGATTCTCGCAAGGCTGCGCGCCGAGGTTGATCATGTAGCCGGTGTGGCCAAAAATGGCAGCGAGCTTGCCGGCGGCCAACTCATTGGCGTAAAGCCGGAGGTCTTCCATCGAATACGGCTTGCCAAACCACTGCATGTTATTTTTAACAAAGATCTGAACAACCTCACAACCAGCAGTGACCCCGCGTTGCAGGGCTTTATAAATTCCACCAGCTGTGGACATGTGTGCGCCAAATTTCATGTGTCTAATTGTCTCTTCTTGTTCATCCGTAATTACCAGTTTCCCTTGACTGATGTTCGCCCCACCCCAAATTGGTTCCCTGCCTGCAAAGGTTTCCCATCCTTGAAATCTACCTCCAAAAGCTTCTCACTTTGCACATCCGCCCCGGTTTCGTCCTTGAGGGTGGTAATGATCCTGCGTGAGCCCACGTCAATCACATCCCCAGTGGAGGGATACGCGAAGCGGCCATCGATGCTGAACGTGATCCAGCCCGGCTGGTCGCGCAGCTCAATACTGGCGACCTGCTTCGGCGGCATAGTGTTTACGTCAAAAACATGCATTCTCCGGTTGTGACCATCGCAAACCCACACCTGTTTTTCGTCTGGTGTGAGACCAATGCCATGACTTGGGCAGCCGTGGCGCTTTACCTCACCTTTTTGAAAACCTTCCACCTCCACGCGAAATAGCTTTTTTCCGCTCTTGATATCGCCAACTTCGAACCCAAGCAGTTCGTTGATGCACACGAAGCAAAGAGTTTGCTTGCTGTTCACGGTAAAAGGCCGAATGGGTGCGCTGAACGGACCGACCGCACTGTTGCTGGTATGCGTCGTAGTTTCGGCAACGGTGAGAAAAGGGGACCGCAGGCCAGCCAGAAATACGTGAGACCCATCGTTACCGTAAACCGTGTTATGTGCACCGGAGTTGGGTGTAATTTTCGTGATAACGTCGCCGTTGAGCGCATTGACGACATACCAGACCGGCCCCTCCAAGGACGGCAGATACATGATTTTACCATCCGGTGAAAGGGCCATCCGGTCACACCCAAAACCATAGGGCTTCTCCCAGAGAATTCGTTCAGTAACCAGATCCAGGCACGTCAACGTTCGCGTGGTGGTGATGTAGATGCGTTTCGTCTCGGCGTTTGCACAAACGCCTTTCACATTCAGGGGCTTCCCTTGTGTGTCGAGACCCGAGGTCTTGATCCGCTTCACGAACTTGTGACCATCATCGAGGTCGAACACCACCAGACCGTGCCCACCATATTCGAGATAGTTCCGAATGCCCGGCGCGGCCACGTAGAGATAGCGATGATCCGGCTTCAACTCTGCCGCTGGCAAAAGCTGAGCTATGAACCCGATGAACAAGATCAATCCCGTAGCCGCCGAAGTGATGAGGCTGTTCCCTATCCCCCGGCGAGCGCTGTTCACCTTCGTCCCCGTGTTCACCTTCCTATTCGCTTCAATTTTCATGTGATTTCCAGTTCAGAACGTCGGCCCCAAAACCCAGGGCGCGAACTCCTCATCCCCAATTCCGGCGAGTTCGCTCTTCGTTTTCTCCCCACTCGCCACGGAAATGATCTTTTCAAAAATTCGCTGGCCCACTTGTTCCACCGTTTCGGTGCCATCGAGAATCGTCCCGGCATTGATATCCATATCCTCGTTCATGTATTGGAACAACGTGGTGTTCGTGGCCACTTTGATGCAGGGAGCCGGCTTGCACCCATATACGCTGCCACGTCCCGTCGTGAAGACACCTACATTGCACCCCCCCGTCACGAGGCCGGTCATGCTCACCGGGTCATACCCGGGCGTATCCATGAAACAGAAGCCGCGTGTCGTGATGGGTGCCGCGTAATCGTAAACGGCCGCGAGCGGAGATTGGCCACCCTTCGCCACCGCCCCGAGGCTCTTTTCGTAAATCGTCGTCAAGCCACCCTCTTTGTTGCCGGGGGATGGATTGTTATCAATCGTGGCGTTGTGAATGCGCGCATGCTCTTCCCACCAGTGAATCACTGAGACCAGCTTCTCCCCTACTTCCCGATTCACCGCGCGGCGCGTCAACAAATGCTCCGCTCCATAAATTTCCGGCGTCTCGGCCAGCACCGAAGTGCCGCCATACCGAACCAGTTCATCGGAAGCCACTCCCAGGGCCGGGTTGGCGGTGATGCCACTGTTGCCGTCGGACCCGCCGCAATTCTCCGCCAGGATCAACTTGCTGATCGGCTGAGGGGTGCGCCGTTGCGCATTGGCCACAGGCAGCAGCTTGGAAACCGCAGCCACTCCAGCTTCCACGGTCTTCCGTATCCCCCCGAGGTGCTGGATGTTCATGAACACTGGGGCCGTCTCGCCTTCACGCACTTGGTCCAGATTGTATTGTTTGCGAAGATACTGAATCTGGTTCGTCTCGCACCCCAACCCGATCATCACATAACCAACAATGTTCGGGTGCCGGGCGACACCCGCGAGGACCCGTTTGAGCAGCTCGTAAGGTAGACCCAGGGGAATCGCACATCCGCCCTTGTGGGTGAACGCCACCACACCATCCACATGCGGAAAGTTGCGCCGGAAATCATCGGTCTTAAACCGGTCACGCACATAATGCGAAACGGATGCGGAACAATTCACACTGGAGATCACCGCCACGTAATTGCGCGTTCCCGCCATTCCTCCCGGCCGGGCATAGCCCTGGAAGAAGGGCATTTGCTCTTGGGGATAATAGTTCACCGGCCTGACATCCGAACAAAAGCCGTAATCGCGCCCAAAATCCTTCATGACCACATTGTGAGTATGCACATGGTCGCCTGGCTGAATGTCCCCGTTGGCGAAGCCAATGATTTGGCCATACTTGCGAATTGGGTCCCCGTTGGCCACCTGCTGGGTGGCTACCTTATGACCTTGGGGAATGTCCCGCGTGAGCGCGAACGTGCTCGCGCCGAAAGCAATATTGGTCCCCAGCTTGAGCGGCCGCTTCAACACTGCCACCGAATCGGCCTCATGCAGGCGAAGCGCAACTTGCTCCAAATTCATCGGGTCCATAGGCCATATCCTAAGGCATCAAGAAACCGCAGACCATGGAAAAAGGCGTGGCGCAGATCAGTGAGTGAGCGCGGCACTACAAGGCGCTAACTAATCTCAAAAAAGTTGTGAAACGATAATTGGGAACACGAGGCTTTGTAAACAACCCTTGTTTTGGCTTTATAAAAGCGTGCGAGTGGAAGAAATCGCCCCGAAAATGCGCAAAAACCACAAAAAACAATCAGACTACTTTACGCGTTGCGCGGCTTCGTTAGGGAACGCAAAGCCGTCCAAAACCCCAAGCAAAGCCAAATTTGGTGTCGCTGGTCTTGGCGGTGCTCTGAGTGACCCCTTTTACGGCTGTACAGTTTTAGGTCAGCCCTGGGCAAATTCAGGAGAGTATCGGTGCGGGGATCGCGGATGATGGTTGCACTATGATTCATGAAGTCACTGGCGATATTCTCCTCACCGAAGCCGAAGCAATCGCTCACGGCATCGCACCCAATGACCATTTCGATTCGGGTCTGGCCTTAAGCCTGCGGGAGCAGAGGCCTGCGCTCTACAAAGATTTCCGGCATTACCTGCATACGAACCACCCTAAAACCGGTGGTTTATGGGTGTGGGGCGGTTCGGGGGGCAAGCGCATCATCAACTTGTTCACCCAGGAACCCGCACCGAATGAGCATGCCAAGCCGGGCCAGGCAACCTACGCAAACCTGAACCATTGTTTGCATGAGTTGCAGAAGCTGGTGGTGGCCGAAGGAATCAAGAGCCTGGCCTTGCCACGGCTCGCAACTGGTGTGGGCGGGCTGGCTTGGGACCAGGTGTGGCCCGTGCTTCAATCGGACCTTGGGTCGTTGAAAATCCCGATCTTCATCTATTCCCATTACCAGAAGGGCGTGAAGGCCGTGGAGGAGGGAACTTAAAAACGCGCTTAATTAATCAACGCGAATCACCTGGTAAAAGCGATGGCTGGACATAGCATCGCTAATTGAAGCGGTGGCGCCGATGGCTTGGATGGTGCCAGGGAACTCTGTCCACAGGGGCGCGGCGAGATCGTCTTTGTATTCAACTCGATAATGGCGACCGGCAACGGCGCTCCAGGTAAGTGTCAGGTTAAATCCGGCGTACTCCATCTGGACCCAGCGCAACGGGCCGGCGAGCGTGTTGGCAAGTCGTGGGGTGAAGTTTGTCATGGCATACACGGCATTTGTATTGCCATCAGGGAAGAGCCCCTGACTCACATTTTGCATTTGCGGCCCGAAGATAACGGTGGACTGCGGCGTCAGTCCATCTGGGCCGTAAAGGCCAATCGCTTCCCCACCGGCGCCAAGCTGAAACGCTGCATGAAGATCGGTGTTTGGCAAAAATAAGTTCTGGTTGGTTTGGTTGTCGGCCCAAACCAGAAGGAACCCACGAGGATTAATCGTAGTGTTGGTTGGAATCCGCCACTTCGCCGGAATGGATAGATTGTCCGTAAGATAATACCCGGAAAGGTTCACGCCGTTGGTATTCGGATTGAAGAGTTCGAACCAATCCTGGAAAAGGCCATCCGCGGGGTCCGCCAGGCCGGCGGGACCGGCGTTGTCGGCCATCCACTCATTGATCACCACTGGGAGAAACGCGCCGGGGCCTGCATTGGTGATGGTGATTGTATCCAGCGCGTTGGCTGGACGATTACCGGCGTTATCCACGCCCTGGACCTGGAGCAGGTTGGTGCCGCTGAAAAGCGGAATGTTGATGGTCCAATTTGTCAGATTGTTCCAGTTCATCGGATACGATGTCCCATTCACCTCGATGGTTCTAATTCCGATGGGTGCGGTGCCGGAGATGGCGATGGAGGAGTTGCTGGTTCCAAAATCATTTCCGTTGTTGCTGGTGATGGCAAACGCGGCAGCGGTCGGGAGCTGGCCGAGCGCGTACCCAGCCCTTGCGCTGATGTAGTTCAGGATGCCCGACATGTCCTGGCCGGAAACGGCGCCGTAATGGGTCGTCCACCGCGCCATATAGGAGCTGTTGAAGGTAGTGGAAATGATATCGAACATGTGGTTGAGATAACTGCGACGGTTGTTGGCGTTGGCCAGCAGGTTGGCAATGTTGCCGGTCCCGAAAATGGGAGCAGTTGTCGCTGCCAAGTACGAAGAGTCCCAATCCCATGGCAAATAGAGCACCTTCAGATCTGCCGGACGCTGGTAGACGCGAAAGTTATGGATGTTCGCGCCGGTATAATAGGAATCCGCGGGCCCAACCAGTTCCTGGTACGCCATTACCCGGAGCCACTCCTCCACATCCAGCACCTGTGGGGCCTGCGCATCCAATGCCGCCCCGGTGAGACTGAACGTTTTGCCAAGGCCAATAGCTGCGTCATAATTATCCGCGGTGCGCTGGTTTGCCTGAAGGAACACCCAGCGATAACTCTCCTTGGAATCGCCGTAGTTCTGCACTTCGAGGTTCACGTAGCCTGTGCCACCGCTTTCATTGCCCGGCAGCTTGACGCTTTCGGGATTGCCGTCCACGGTGGATAGGTTCCATCGAATGACCTCCATCTCATACATGGACCCGTCGCTGCCGTTATTGAATTGCGCGTCCAGGAAGTCAGAATCGAAGCCGGAGAAACGAAGCTGCGACATGCTGGTATAAGAGGAAAGCGGCGCGATGAAACGAGCCAGGTCGTCCTGCATGTCCGGGATGCCTCCCGCATGATTGGCAATGTGCTTCGTCACGATTTCCCCAACGCTCCCAATGGCCGTATGTTGCGACCGGTCCACTGAAACCACTTCGTGGATCCCCCGGAAGGGGTGCTCGGGGTCGAAGACCACGTGAAACCCAACTCGAGCAACATTTCTCCCAACGAAGCTGCCCTTGAGCCGCACACCGCAATCGTAAAAAACCTCCGTCTCGTCGTAGATAACGGTGCAGCCCAGGAGCTCGTTGCTGAGCGTATTGGTGGCGGTGTGCAGGAAGGCGGCATCGGCAGGGGTCATAACCACGCGAAAATTATGCGCGGCTGAGCCAAATGCCTGATTATCCTGCACAACAAACACGGCTCGAGAGTTGGTTCCGCCAGCAGGGTAGAACGAGGAGGCTCCCAGGCCGTCGCCGCCCTCCACATAAAACTGGACCACCGTCGCCGTTGGTTGACCAGGAATGGTGCCGGAGAAAGCAAAGCCAGCCGCGTTGGTTCCGCGCAAAACCATAGGCACGCTTTGCCAGGAAGCGCCGCTGACGGAGTATTTCAAAGTCGCGGATTGAATTCCATCAGAGTCGCTGGCGTTTACAGTCACGACCACGGGCTGGTTCGGCAGTGGAATTGCAGGAGAGTGCCCGAGATTTGAATAGGTCGGCCCAACGTTCGAAATATAACGGGAGTTAACCGTGCCGGGAGTGCCACTGCGCAGCGGCACCGGCAGATCAAAGGTGCGCGCAAGCCTGTTGAAATAAAGCCGGGCGTTCAGTTTCCGTTTGCCCGACAGCCATTTCGCCCGGAACGAAATTTCGTACTCCCGGCCATCCACGATGGCCACATTGTTCGTCAGCGTGGTTTCTATCTGGTTGCCCTGGTATTCACCTGGTCCCGTCGCGACGAGGTGAAGCACATTGTTCCCAGGGTTGCTCGCCTCGGGCTCCACACGCGTTCCACGATGATTCCCGAGAAACCGCCAGTGCGCGGAAGTGCCATCATTAAACGTTCCGTTGGGAATGAGCTGTTTGGGAGCGGTCGCGGGCGTCTCTATAACGCTGATATCGTCCAGCAGCACTTCCCCTGCCCCGTCGAGCAAGCACAGATTCAGCTCATGCCAGAGGCTGGGTTCACCGGATTGTCCCGGAGCGGAAACACCACGCCACGTGAAGGTCTGCCACTGGGAACGGCCCGATTCATTGCTCGCTGCCCAGGATTCAGCCCGGCTGTTATCCGAGCGTGGTTCACGCAATTCCAGGCTGGATCCCCCTCCGTCCGCGTATTCCGGCCAATGGCCTCCCGCAAAATAACGGACTTCATCGGCCAGATTGTTTTGAGGATCCTTGAGCGCCAGGTGGGAACTGCTCTTGGAAAGCTTGTTCGTAAACGGTCCCAGGACATCCAAACCCGGGTAAAGCGATTGCATG
>JAQGOV010000568.1 GCA_028293425.1 Verrucomicrobiales bacterium | reverse complement strand
TCTCAGGTTCTGTGTTTCATTGGTTGTTCTCGGCCGGCACCACGCCGCCGAAAAATTCTGAAAGTGGGTATTGGCTTCCCTCTCCGCCGTCGCGGGGGAGAGGGCAAGGGTGAGGTGGTTTTTGCTTCGTGGCTTTAGGCTCCGGCACGTCTCCTCTTAACAACTGGAAAAACGTTTCCGCCGTCATCGTGATCAACCACGGCGCATGATTCTTCCGATGTGCCACCACCCAGGGCTTTCCGCCGCAGTCGCCTTCAGCCTGCGCGCAGGCGCTCGACAGGTTCAGCGACTGAACCCGCTTCACCTCGATGTGCAGGAATCCCAACGCCTTGCTCACCACGTCCGGACTATCCGCTCCGCCGGCAAACTGCACGCCGCGCCGCGCGTCGAAGCCGTGCTGGCGCAGCAGTGCAGCAAACTCCCGTTCTCCCACTTTGCCCTTGCGTCGTGAGTTGACCCTTCCCTCTCCGCCTCGAACGGGGAGAGGGTTAGGGTGAGGTGTCGAACTGGGTGCCAGCATGAGTTGTCCTCAGGTAGATTGGTGGCTCCCTTACTCCTTCGCGCCGCTCAGCCCTTCACCAGCCTTTTTGGTGGAGGTTTCCTTCGCTGGCTTGAACCAGCTTTGCGCCGCGAACTTCAGTGCTTCTCCCAGCCCCACGACCATCCATACACCCCCGGCGATGAAGCCCACCACGAACATTATTTGAAACCCCCACTCGTTTATTGCTTTCAACGTGTTCATTTTTATTTTGTCTTTCTGTTTGTGTTTGTTTTTGTGTTTACTAACTCCGAAAAGTTTTTGCGCCTGGCTCCGCTCAGCAAAGGGGGGCACCTGCGGCAGGTCTCAGCTAGATGAGCCTCCACCTCGCTCCACTTGAACCGTACGGCTTGCGAAAATTTGTAATGCGGCAGGATCCCGAGTCGCATCCACTCATCCACCGTTCTCGGCCTCACGCCCAAGCGTTTTCCGATCTCTGCTTTCCCGATGAATGGCTCAAACGGCTCGCTCATTTCACACCGTTGAGTCTGGCTGTTTTGGGTTTGCATTTTAGATCCTCATGGTCGTTGCCACGCGTTGGCGGGATGCGCGCCGAAGCGGATTTTCGTTTGCGTGCAGTGCGCCCCCTCGCCGCACTCGCCGCATCTCGACCGTTATTGTTAGCAACAATTTGCTCATGCAGGCGCCAACATGCGCGCTGCGGGGGGACGAGTCTAAAGTTAGCGAAGTAGAACGTGAGGCACTGGTTCCAGCCTGTGTTTACAGGCTTGAAACGTTGAAGGTCAAACAGGGTTAAACGAGCGAAAACTATTTCACTTTCAGGAAAAAGCGTCCGTTGCGGCCCGCCGCCTGAATCAGCCCTTTGCGGAGCTTTTGGAGCCGCCCCGTTTTATCGGTGAAATAGTGGTCGATCTTGATTTCCACGGAGGGAAGAAAGTCTCCAACCTTTCTCACATGCGGATCGATCTCATCTATGAGATGCCTCGCGGAACCGGCGTCGAAAGCCGAATTTTCTACAAGATACTGAATGCAGAGCCGGGCCTTCTTCCGTTCCCGTAAGTCAAAGTGTTGATCATCGAGCCACACGTCATTAAAGCCGGGACAATACCGCAACTTGCCCTGGGACAGGATCTTCTCCTGCGGGGGCACAGATTCGGGGACTCGGAAATGTTGCCCATCGTCCCGGGGGAGAGCCTGTACCTGGAGAGCACGCTCAAACACTTCTTGGGCTGGCCTGGACGCTACCAGCTTTCCATCAGACTCGATCTTCACGTAGGACTCCAAGTCCAGGTATTGTATTTTCGCCCGGTCTAAGAGCTCCTTGCAGCGGCTATCCACGTACCTCATTGTCCAGCCAACCAGGAAAGCTGGCCCTTTGCTATCCGCAACCAGACCAGTAATAGTTTCTTGGAATTCGTCCCGGCCCTGGGCCGTGGTCAGGAACAAGGGTGTGGCACTGCTCGAAAAGGCGCCTATTTGAACAGTGTGAGGAATTAGGAGCCGCAGGTGCAGTGGCTCACAACCAAAGGCCCAGGAGAGGGCTCGTCCCAGCTTTACCACATCCAGCTCCCAAACCACCAGCTCTTTGGGCGAGACCGTGATGTCGTTACAGCACGGTGGTTCACATTGGCACACAGCCACCTCTCCCCCAGGCACGACAAGATGCATGCACCCGCACCCGACAGCGCAAGGGAACGACGAAGCTGCAGTTGTGCGCTTGCGCAGGAAATTCGCCGCCAGCGGCTCGAACTCCACACCCAGTTCAAGCCGCCACAGCGTACCTACCGCGCTAAAGCCATGCACCGCCTCGAGACTTCGCCACATTCCGATGAATGCGTTAGTTGCTTTCCTGGGTCACCTTTATGGTCGGCTCAGTCCCACGAGGAGATGGCAGCAGCAGATGCAGACTTCCGAGCCGTGGTGTCAACCCGGGCCCGGTTGCCTCGATATCCCGGAAGCCCTTTTCCGAAAGCCATCGTTGCAGAGTCGCTACATCACAGTATCTCCCCACCCGTAATCCATTTGGTGGTCGCAGTTGCACACGCCGTGGCTTTTTTCCGCCATCGAAGTAAACGTCGAAGCAGGCCTTCACCAGTCTCCCTCCTTCAGGTATAGCCTGCTTCCCACGCGCTTCGGCCTCGAGAAAGATATCATCGGCTTTGCTGCTGGTGACCTTATTGTAAGCTCCTCCCCAGGAGATCTCACATTCCCGGAGCACAATCCGCTCAATTCCGCCCACGGCGTCGCAGTCCAGCGACATGACGCCGTCTCGGCGGAGGGGCTCAAGACTGAAAGCCTTGCGAACCGAGAACTGCTCCGGGTTTCCAAATAAGCGCGCACCGAAAGTTCCCTGGTACATTTCGCGCTCACCTTTTGTCCCAGTGTGAATGCGGATCTCATCCCGCCTGGGCGAGTACACCACCACATCGTCCTTCGCTGGCCTGTAATGCAAAATCCTCATCCTGCCGCCTTCGATTTTCGCGGTGCGTGCATAGGTGTCCCCATGCCGGATCAGGAACCAATATTCCCCGTCCATAACCGACACCTCCACCCGCACCGTTGCGGACCCACGATTATGCGCCTTGCACCAGGCGTCCACGTCGCCCGCAATTCGCTCCAGCATCTCCTCAGTGGGAGCCGCAAAGCTCGTTGTCCTGTCAACGGGTGCTTTAGTACCGAAATACTCGAACGATGCCAGCCGCAACAGAACGAGTTCATTGTACTTTGCCGCGAGAAGCGCCGGTGCTTCCAAGTAGGTCTGCATCGCGATTTCTCCGTGGGAAGAATCAACCTTCCATTCCAGCCCCAACATCCCCTGTTCTTTGGCGCGTTCGAGTCGCTCTTGTCCTTCCGGGTTAGCCATCCCCTCCACTGCCCATAACGCCTCGAAGACATCATCGGGCAGCGCATCAGGACTTTTCGCAACGGCTGCCAGTTCCTCGTAGAAACGCTCCACTTCGACCTCTGCGCCCGGCAAAAGAATGCCTTTTGCCCTCAAGGATTCCGCAAGCGGTTCAAAGAAGCGGCCCAACAGTTCTCTTCCGATCTCCTTCAGGAAGCTTGGTTTGATAAATCTTTTGAACTTCATGATAAGACTCCTATTCGGTTAAGTACTTGAACTCCGTGGTGGGCAGTAGTTTCTGGAGGTGCGGTAAAGCCTCTGGGTCTTTTTCTTCGAAGTATTTTACTGCACGCTTGGGCAGCCATTCCTCATGAAAGTGCTGCCTGAAATCGGCCAACACTGAGTTTGGATACAGTTTCGCAGCCACAATTCGCCCATCAGCGAACTTGTGGTCGTAGGTGGGGAGCTCATTTGTATCCAGTCCCTTGTTGTCTCTCAGCCATTTACAAAACATCCGGCCCATCGAGATATCCGGGAGCATCCGGTCAGGAAGATGGTACCCGTTACTCTCCAGCGGCCCAACCAGGCCGAAGATCATCTCGTTAAGCATCGAAAAATGGGTATGAGGAATATCCTTCCGATTGGCCATGTAGCGCTCGATGTGGTAGGGCATGATGCCTTTGCCGACCCGCCCGCCCATCCATTCACGTACCCATTTGGCAACGGCAACGGCGAACCTCGGAGAACACCACTGCCCGAGGTTCATTGCAACGTCTGGGTGGACCCAAGTGCCTCGCTCCTCGTTCAGGCCCAAGGACTTAGTGAAAACGAGGAGGTCG
>JAQGOV010000682.1 GCA_028293425.1 Verrucomicrobiales bacterium | reverse complement strand
CGATGGAGCCGGGGGCACTGCCAGCAATAGCTTTAGCGTGGTGGTGAGCCCGGTTAATGACTCACCAACCCTGGACCCGATCGGCAACTTGAGCCTCAACCAGGGGAGCCTGGGCCAGGTGGTTAGCTTAAGCGGGATCAGCGCCGGTCCAGCCAATGAAGCCGGGCAGGGGCTGGCCATTGCTGCAGTTTCAAGCAATCCCGCCCTGATGGCCGACCCTTTTGTTGCCTACCCGGGCTTTGGGGCCACGGCCAGCCTGTTGGTTGTGCCGCAGCCGGGGCAGTTTGGGAGCGCGGTGATAACGGTCACCGTCAATGACGGGCAGAACGCCAATAATCTCTTGAGCCGCTCCTTCAATGTGAGTGTCAATGGAGCTCCGGTGGTTTCGGCCATTGCCGACCAGAACATCAATGAGAACGGGGTAGCCGGGCCGGTGAGTTTCACGGTGGGAGACCCTGAAAGCGCGGCCACAAGCCTGGTGGTGGGAGCAGCGAGCAGTTCCAACCCGGCCCTGGTACCCCTTTCGGCCATTACTTTGGGGGGCAGCGGGAGCAACCGCACAGTGACAGTGACCCCGGTGAGCAACCTGAGCGGCTTCAGCCAGGTGACCCTGGGTGTGAGTGATGGGAGTGGCAACACCAGTTCCATAAGCTTCGCAGTGGTCGTCAATCCGGTGGACAATGGACCCACATTGAACCCGATCGGGAATCTGGTGATAAATGAGGACAGCGCCGCTCAGGTGGTGAATCTAAGCGGCATTTCCAGCGGGGTGCTCAACCAGAGTGTGCTGGTCAGCGCCACCACGGGCAACCCGGAACTGATTGGGAACCTGGCGGTCACTTACACAAGTCCTGGGGCAAGCGGCAATTTGAGCTTTACGCCCTTATCCAATGCCTACGGCACGGGGAGCGTGACAGTTGTGGTGGACAATGGAGCGGCCACCAACTCCACCATTCTCCGCACCTTCCAGGTGGTCATCAATCCGGTGAATGACGCGCCGACTCTGGATGCAATTAGCGACATTGTGATCGGTGAGGACAGCGGAATCCAGGTGGTACATTTAAGCGGGATCACGAGCGGAGCAGCGAACGAGAGCCAGAACCTGACATTGAGCGCCGTTTCCAGCAACCCCGGGTTGATTGCGAATCCGGTGGTGAATTACACGAATCCCAACTTGGCCGGAAGCCTGAACTTTGCCCCTGCGACCAATGGAAACGGAACTGCCATCATCACCGTGAGCGTCAATGATGGAGCCACTTCCAATAATATCGCAACTCGCAGCTTCAAAGTCACAGTGCTGCCGATCAATGACGCGCCTGTTATTTCTAGTATTCCTGATCAAGTCGTAGGCGAGCATGCAATCATCAGCGTTCCCTTTTCAATCAGTGACGCGGACACGCCAGCCTCCGGGTTGAATGTAACCGTAAGCTCAACGAACACGGCTCTGCTAACCTTAAGCAACATGACGATCACCGGAACGGGCGCTGAACGGTTGTTGACTGGGCGCCTAACCACCAACCAATTTGGGGTCACACTTGTGACTGTGATGGTAAATGACGGTTTGTTGTCCAGCAGCGCAAGCTTTCTTGTGATGGCGACGAATGCCAACAATCCTCCTTCTATTTCACAAATCTTGGATCAAGCTAGCGAACAGAACGAGACAGTGGGGCCAATCGCATTTACAGTTGCGGACTTGGAAACTCCCGCAGCACAGTTGCAATTGCGAGCTCACTCCTCCAACCAGGCACTCATTCCAGACGCGAACATCGTTTTCGGAGGCGCTGGCAGCAATCGCACGGTAACGCTGTTCGCTTTGCAAAGTCAGGCCGGCAATGCAACCATCACTGTTGAAGTTGAAGACGGGGGGTTAGCGATCGCTCAAACGAGTTTCACCCTGGCCGTCCGGCCGGGGCTGCTTTTAATCTCAATTGCTCGGGTTGATTCCAGCAGGATAAACATCAAATTCCGTACAATTGCTGGAAAAACTTACACGGTCGAATACAAGAACGATCTCACGGACGCTAATTGGACCTCACTCGGGTCGGTAAACGGTGATGGTACGATGCAATCGTACGATGACGTTGCAGCCAATCCGGTCCGGCGATTCTATCGAGTCCGGCAACAATGACCCCGCTGAAAGAGGAACAACAGCGGATCTTAGGGGGAAAGTGCAAAAAAATAAACTTTCTTTGAACTACTTCAACGAGAGCGTGTCCCAATTAAGTTCCCAAAAAATCGAAGTGCAGAATAAGCAGAAACGCTGAGTGCAGCTTTGCCGTGTATTCGTGCTCCCTGGATCTACGCAGGGCTTATTGGACGCTGGTTGCAGCGATGGGATCCTTGATGGATCCAATAATTAGAATCAGTAAATCCCAGCACTGCATTACGTAAAAACACTGCTTCACCTCAGGTGCAACTTGTATATAATGTCGCAATACCGGCACTATTCGCGCGAGCAATATCCGAACAACAGGCATCGAATTAGCCGATAGCAATCAGACGGCAACCCTTATGAATAACCGCCCCTTCAGGAACGCCTCACGCTGGCAGTTTTACTCCTGCTTTTTTGTCACCCTCGCTGGCCTGGTGAGTTCCATTGGCGCTCAAGAGCAAGTTGTCACAACTGCGGTTACCATTGATGGCTTGTCACGGACTCAGGCCATCGCGGGAGACAGTGTTCTGGCCGCGCGGCAAGCCTCGATGGATTTCAGCAGCCTCGTGCAAGCAGAAAAAGCGAGTCCATCCAAGCCCGTCAAGAAGAGCAAGCCAGTTTCCCAATCTCTTCAGGACCATCGGGGAGCGACTGTGCCCTCCGGCGCACCTGTGGGCAGGCAAAAGTTTCAGGCAAAACCGTACAGCGCGCTGAGTAACGCCAGTGTCTCCAGCGGGAGTACCGGCGCCATCGCAAAGGCAGGAACTGCCCTCCCACCTTCGCCTTTACCGTCCGCGAGTTTTCAGGCGCTTCTCGGCCCTTCCACTTCCGCCATTAACCCAGACACGCAGGGTGCCGTAGGCCCGAATCACTTGATGACGACGCTTAATACGTCGGTTCTGGTGCAGGATCGGAATGGGGGGACCGTGAGTTCCGTAACCATCGAGGCATTTTGGGCAAGTGTTGGGGCGTCAAATATATTCGATCCCCGTGTTCTTTACGATCCATATGGCCAGCGTTGGATCACAACGGCAGAAGCTGATCCAGGAGGAGCCAATCCAGGCCTGGTAGTGGGTGTATCAAAAACCTCCAATCCAACCCAGGGCTGGAATCTTTATTTTATTGATGTCGATACCGTGGCCCCACGGTATGCCGATTCTCCGAATGTCGGATTCAACAAAGATTTCATTGTTGTTCAAGCGAACATGTATAATGCCACCAACTCTAATTTCGCCAGCTCGGATATTTATGTATTTAACAAAACCAATCTTTATGCAGGCGGCATCGCAGCATCTACCCGCTTCAGCTCCGATTATGACAGCCAGGTGCCCGCGGTCGTTTATGACCCTGATTTGCCCGAGGTGTATGTAGCATATAATTATTCTGGGAGCGTGCTGGAAACGGATGTCGATACAGGCGTCACAAGCCATTATGGCGAATTATACCTCTGGAGCATCAATGCGACGAACGGAGGAGCACCAGTGATGACTTTCGCCACCATTGTGTATTCATGCCAGGAATGCACTTGGGCGGATTTTACAGCACAATCAAACTTTGCCCCGCAGCTCGGCTCCACCAATAAGATTTATACCGGGGATTCGCGGCTGCAAAACCTGGTTTTTCGCGAGGGCACGTATTATACGACCCACACGGTTTTTTCCCCCACCAATAATCCCTCGATTGCCCTGGTTCAATGGTGGCAGTTCACGCCTTCTGACCCCGTCACTGGCTCCCAGGTAATAACCCAGGACCGTATTGCAGACACCACGGGAGGCTTCTTCGCTTTTCCAAGCATCGCCGTAAACCGCTACAGCCAGTACGTGATCGGTTATACGCGCTTTTCAGCAACCAGTTATCCAAGCGCAAATTACACCTACATAACATCGGACGATTTTCCCCGGGCTGATACGGTTTTGAAAAGTGGCGAGGGACCCTACCGAAAGTTGGATTCGAGCAGCCTGAATTTATGGGGAGATTGGAGCGCAACTGTAGTTGACCCTATAAACGACACGGATTTTTGGACTTTGCAGGAATATTCCGCCCGCAACGGCGTGGTTACCAATATTTGGGGAACATGGTGGGGGCGGATCTCCCCTCCGACCGAATTGTCCATTGGAATTGCGGATTCACCAGATCCAATTCTAGCGGGAGCCAACCTCACCTACAGTATAGCCGTGACAAAT
>JAQGOV010000020.1 GCA_028293425.1 Verrucomicrobiales bacterium | reverse complement strand
ACGCCGGAAATGACCGAAGAGCTTGGCCAAGGCCGGGCAGAGGTGTTTGCTGTCATTTTTATCCAGGCACCAGGCGTGCATCAGGCCAGTCTGAACGTCCAGGGCTGCGGCAAAGTTGACGGTGCCATGCCGGGTGTATTCAAACTCTTGCCGTTCGATTTGTCCGGGGCGCATGGACGTTCGAGGCTCCCTTTGCACAGCCTGCAGGTTGGGCTTCTCGTCCCAGCACAGAACAACCTCATCCTGCTCAAAGAGGCTTTGGCTTCGCTCATAGCACCATAATACCGCTGCTGCCTGCCTCACAAATGCCTCATTGAGCACCGGGGTCTTCCAGTAACGAGAGCGATGCGGCTGAAGGTCAGCCCCGCGCAAGATCAAGGACACCGTCGAATGGGCAATATGCGGCACAATCCCGGCGCAAGCAGCCACTTGGGCTAAGGTGCGTGTTGACCAGTGCGTCAGGGCCAGCCCAACCCCGGCCGGTTCACAACAGGCCAACTGTTCGATTTGCACTCGAACCAAGGGGGGAAAAGCTGCGCGGACGGCCACTCCGGGGCGCATCCCACACAGCTTCCAACCCGCGCTCTTCGTAACGACGGCACAAATCCCAGATGGCCTTCGGAGTTACTTCCAAGCGCTCAGCCAAGGCCCCCACCACCGTGCGAGCCTTGGTCATGGCCAGGAGAATCCGAGCCCGGCGGGCCGCGCGCTGCTCGGTTCTTCCATCCCGCACTAACTGTTTCAGAAAGGTCTTCTCTGCACCAGTCAGCTTGATGAACCGCGGCGGATGCCTTCTCATATCCAATCTCCTTACGTCCACTGAACACAGATGCAAATTACACTCAAATGACTAGATCAAAAAACTTATCAAACGGTCCACTAGCGCTCAAATGGGTTCGGAATTTGGCGAAACATGGGGGCAGAAAGATAATTCTCTGCGGAGCAGGCGATCTCTCCCCGCAAATATTTCGGACTCCAAAACGACTCTAACATCCTGCCATTACTTCTCCATGCTTTCAGCAACCACCTTTTCCTTCCGATACATGACCCCTCACTTACTTACGGCGCGAGGATACGATAGAATCGGATTGAGCCGCCACTCGGTGGTGTGTGTTGATAGATGACCATGCCTTGGGGGTCGGCCGCGCGAGTGTCGATGGTTGCCCAATCGGTGAGGTTGGTGGATGTCTGGATCGTGTAACTCTCACCGGCAAAGCCAAGGATTTCCAACTGGACAGCGCCGCGGGCCAAAAGGCGCAGGCTCTTGATGGTGGCGTGCAACGTGCGCATCCATGCTTCGCGGTACTGATGAGTAGCCTGCTCGAAGTTGCCTTGGCTAACGGACACCTCGGCTTCGTCAAAATGCCACTGGGCGTCAGCGACTTTCCTGGGGTTTACCCCGGCGGCGACTGCCTCGTTAATGGCGATAAGCGCGAGCAGATGGTCGCTCTTGACGATACGGTCGATGAATCCCTGCAACGTGGCCGTGGGAATCAAACTGCTATTGTGCTGAATCAATTCCACCAGTTCATGAACAGACTGCATCTCCTCCTGGAAAGCCCGCTGGCCGTGTTTGGGCTCCACGTGTATCTGGTCAAGCCAGAGCGTTGGATCAATGGATTCAGCCAGGTAGCCGATGGCATCGTCCAGCTCGCGGCCGTCGTTCTTGCTGCTGATGGTCGCGCGCAAGGCAGTCAGGTCGTTGACCACATCCCGCTTCACGCCCAGCGGACCGAGCACCACGATGGTGAAGTCGCAGGAAGTGGTGTTGCCCGAGGGATCGCTCGCCACGCAATGCACCGTCGTCGTGCCAATGGGGAAGGTGCTTCCGGCCGGCGGGGTACAGGCCGCCGTCGCTCCGGGGCAGTTGTCTGTGACGGTGGGTGGCGCGTAAGTTACAGGAGCGCCGGAGATGCTGGTAAATTCGACCGTTTGATTTGATGGGCAGGAAATGGCAGGGGGCTCAGCATCCACGACTGTGATGGTGAAAGAGCAATCTATCCCCGAACTGGCGGCGCAGGTGACGGTGTTCGTGCCGACCGGGAAGGCCGTGCCCGAAGCAGGCGTGCACGTCCCAGTGCAGGAACCGGACGATGTCGGGGGCGGATAAGTCACAACAGCGCTGCATTGGCCGAGATCATTTGAAACCGTGATGTCAGGTGGGCAGACCAAAACACAGGGCACCGGCACGCGGGAGATCCAGGTGCTCTGGTGATGGGTGGCTGACGAGGAGGACTCGGCGAAGGAGCGGCACCACACCGGAAAAGCGAAATCGCTCGTAACTGCGATGCCCATATAGTCTCCGTAAAACTTCGGCCCACCACCTTGTTCGGCATCCGTTAGCGCAACGAAATGCAAATCGGATGGATCTCCAATCTGCTGCTCGCCCGAGAAAGTGGATCCACGATCGGTGGAGAGAATGTAGCGGGCGTCCACCACGAACGAACCGCCAAGCCCGGCGCTCACGTCACGCGTGCGATAACTAACATGCACCAAGCCGTACTTGGCTGTCACAGCGGGGGTGAAATGGGCCAAATGGCCGTCGGGATCATCCGGGTTCACCCGCACCAGCGCGCCCCAGGTTTGGCCGCCATCGCTCGACCGGCTGAGGACGATATCGTTAAGCCCGTTCGTGCGGAACCGGCGGTCCTGCCAGACTGCGTAAAGATCCCCCGTCACCGGATCGACCGCACCCGCGGGATTGCCCACGCCGCCCGCGCGCATGTCAGAAAGTTCCGAGCCCCTGTAGATCTCAATCGTGACCAGTGCATCAAAGGTGAGGCCGCCATCGTGAGAGGTTATTGAGAATTCGTCACCTCGCTTGCCCAGAATAGTTACATCGCCATTAGGCTGCACTAACAGGAAAGGAAAGAAACCGCCTCCGACAGTCCGAGGCGAAATCCAGGTCTGCCCCCGGTCGTCGGAAAAACTCAGGGTGATCCCAAAGCCGCCATCAAAGGCCACGTAAATGCGACCGAAATGCGGACTGGCGGAGAAGTTGTCCACCGCAATCCACTCCTTGTCCAGCGACAGTTCCCTGGTTGGGCTGCATGAGTCGATAGCCACGAACGTTGGAGCATTCCAGGTCAGGCCGCCATCATCCGAGCGCTGCACCGCGATCGCATCCATGCACCCGGTCTGGTCTGGCAAATCCGCGAGGAGGGTACTAATGTACACGGCGCCGTCCGGTCCGAACGCTACCACCGGATCGCTGGCCCGCGCAAATTCCCCGGACGCGGCGGCGGTGAGTCCCTGCAGGTTACCACTGGTCCATGTTTGTCCGCCGTCGTGTGAAGTGGCGAAACCTATGCCCACAGAGCCCCCAAATGTGAGAAATCGTCCCACCTGAAAAGCAGCCACGACGATGGAAGCGTTATTCGGGTCAACGGCGATGTGCGGTTCCGCCTCGGTATCAGCTTCTGAATCGCCGACACCCGGCAAAGTATCTTCACTGATCTGGATCGCGGGTATCACGGCTGTGACAGGCGACGGGCAAACGATGGCCAACAAACCCGCCAGGATAGTGGCCAGCGTTCGAGTGTGGCTTTGGCGGTGGTGGTTTTTCCGCAGGGTTGCGGCTGGAGCCTGTTTCCGTTTCCCCTGATTCATATTTCCTTTCGGTGCTTGGTTGCAATTTGGCTTTGCGTATCCCTCCGCGTTCCCGGCGAGCATCCTTGCGCATGACCGTGGTGATGGAGGCGAGGTTAGACACGGAAGGGCTCGGGTGGAAGCACTTTTTGCGTGCGGCCGGGCCGCACTGAAGGGCTAGCGTCCGGTCCTTTCTTTTGAGACGAAGGACGCAAGCAGGGCCGCAAAGGGCGCAAGCAGTTGAAATGACGGAGCGCGAATGAACGAATGAACGAATGAACGAATGAACGAATGACGATGACAACCTGATGCGAGAAACGTATTTACACCAATCCACAAACAATCGGGCGGGAGGCTGGCAACTCCCTGATGGCAGAAATAGGGGGCACAGAGATATTGGCCGCAGAGCAGGCGGCCTCTGCCCTGCACTTCTCGACTCCATGAGATGGGGGAAAACTCAATACAACCCGCGTTGAGGTAGAAAACAAAACAAGCGCTTAATCCCCTCCCTTTTGCATGTTACAGCTAATCGTGGCAGATGCCGTGGGGAGAGCAACGGCTGCCCTCGTTGTTGGTCCAGATGTTGGCGGTGCCGGAGGTGTAGGTTCCAACCGTGTAGTCGAGGCAATCAATGATGCTGTTGCCGCGCACCTCGTTGTTTCGGATGATGTTGGGCGCGATGAAAGACTCCTCGGACGAGCCGACCACAATGCCTATTTGGTTATCCGCGACATTGTTGTTTTCAATCATGTTGGAGTAGGCATCACCACCCACCAGGATGCCAACCTCTCCGTCCTCGATCTCATTCGAACGGATCAGGGCGCCCGTTGGTCCAGGGCCTTCATTGGAAAGAAGAATGCCGTAGGGACAGTTGGCGAACCGGTTGTGATCAACTGTTAGGTCGTTGTTGACCAGTGTGATCCAAATGAATCCGGTGCTGAAAATGTTGTCGGTGGCTCGGGTAGCAACGAGTTGGGTTAATCCAAGCGTGGCCCGCGCAGAGAATTTGTTCGCAGCTATGAGCGCATTCGTGCAGTGCCGCAAGTGGAAGGTGGCGGTTTCGTCCTGGCCCGCCGGACCACGGCAACGGTTTTCGCTGATGGTGATACGGCTGCTGCTGCTGAACCAGACGGGCGCGTCCTGAAAGGAGTTCTTTTCCACTAGAACGTTTTGGGCCGCGGTGGCGAAGATTCCATTGAACTGCCCGTCATTCACAAAACCGTTGCGAGACACCACCGAACGCTCCGCGCCGCTGCTGTTTGCCTCCACACCGGAGTGGTCGAAGATATTATTGCTGACTTGAAACCCAGAGAAAGCGGCGTCGAGCACAACTCCCATGCGCCCATCCTGCGGAAAAGTTTGGGTAGGAATGCGAATGAGAAAACCTCCCAGTTTAATTCCGTTCGCGCTGAGCACCAAGTGCTGCCCGGCAGGTGCGGTGAGAATCGCCTCTTCCGTTTCCTTCCCGCTTCGCGAGCGTCCGTCCTTGCCTTGTTTGGGGCCGAGGATATCGATCGAATTCGTTACTGCAACGGCCGCATCGTAGACGCCCGGGTAGACAACAATGTCGTCTCCATCACGTGCGACCGCGACGGCATCAGCCAGAGTGGTGAAGTCGGCGCTTGGCTTTTGCAGGCGATCATCGTCCACGCGCCAGGTGCGGGCCTGAAGGAGCAATGATTGACCTAGGCAAAAGACGATGGAGATTTGGCTGAAGCAGAGGATTATTTTTTTCATGAGCGTTCCCTTTATATGTCGAGTTAGAAATCCAGTGGCGAAATGGTGATAAACTGGCGACCTAAAATTTGTCTACGCGCCGGCCATGGGATACACACGCGCAGTTGGAGGGAAGAGGGTTGATGCTGGGTTTCTCCCATCGCGAGGAGGACAGTGGAATGGGAGCAGGCGGGGAGCAATTAGGAATTCACCCCAGGTGGGGAACAGGACGAAAAAGGGGAAGATTAGGATTACGGTTAAGATCAAAATTAGGAGGGGCTGACTAATAGTGGGTTGGCAGACTCCATCGCGGGCAGAGGAGCGACGCAGTCCAAGAATGCTCTCGTGACAATTAAAGTAGTCGTCTGATCGCTAATTGAATCAAACGACACAGGGTTAGAAAAGGCAGAGAAAGCCATTGAAATGGCTCCGAGTGCATACGGACTGCTTTACATGGGATGTCCGCGGAATTTGAGTACTCCAGAATGACCTGGTACGATTTAGCTCCGAAGATGACCAGCTAACGCTTTTCACTTTTAGCCACAACCAGGGAGTTCAGGCATTCTTCCGCGTTGGGCGGCTGGCTGTCGTGGAATACGAATTCGTCGAAGTTGATGTGACCCCAGCCGGTGGTGGCTTCGTCGACGAGGCGCAGTTGGATTTTGGCTCCGAGGAAAGGGCGCAGGTCGACGAAGACGGCGCGCATCTTCTCGTTGTCCGGACCGGTGGCTCGGAAGAGGATTTGACTGCTGCCCGCGTTGAGAATCTCCACCCGGGTTTGGATGCCGGAGCCACCGCCGACGAGAAAGCTGGCATAGGGCTGGGTGACGGCAAACGGGACAGACGTGAGTGTGCCGGTGGCGGCGTCCCCATGTGCCTCGTACGAACCAACCCAATATTCACCACGATGACCGCTGGCCATGTCGTTGCGGCGACGATTCACGGCATCACCCTTTGCGGGCATTTGATCGAAGGCGTTGCCTGTGGCGGTCCAGTCTTTGAGAGAGCCCGCTTCGAAGTCGAGGTTCAGCGCCTGCCCATCGTCTCCCTTTGGTTGGATGCTGGCGGCCGGTTTGAGGGGCGCAATAGCCTTCGGCTGCGCTTTCATCCACTCGTCGCTTGCGACGGTCTTTTTCTCATGGATATGCAAGAACGTACCCTTCTTGTTGCCGACGACAATGTCCGGCAATCCGTCGCCGTTGATGTCGCTCGCGATGACCTGGGTGCCAACGCCGGAATTGTTATCTATAAGATACGGAATGAAGTCCACGGTCTTGTCCGGATTGCGAACTAACTTGAACCAGTAAAGGACGGCATCGTCATTACGGTCAGGGTCACCGGTGCGCCCATGAGACCAGAAACGTTTGCCGGTGACGATGTCCTTCAGCCCATCACCGTCCATGTCTACCAGATCGATGGCGTGGAGTTCCGAGAATTTGACCCCGTATTTATTATCCTGAGGCGTTTTGTTCATGACGATGTGCTGGCGGAACTTGATCTCGCCTTCCGCGCGATATTGCTCGTACCAGGCGAGCCCGAACCCGTGGGCAGCCAGCGAAGTAATGATGTCGTTCAGTCCATCTCCGTTCACATCATAGGCGTACATTTGCGAGCCCCCGCTGCCAAATGGCTGCTTATGAAAGACCCAGGTTGGATCACCTTCGAGCGAGACGGGCTGTTCCCACCAACCGTCTTTCTCCAACAAATCCATGCGGCCATCTCCATTCACGTCCCCTACCCCCATGCCATGGGTGAAGTTGCCGTAATTGTTATTGGGCGAGATGGGATGGAACTTCCACGGTTTCTCAGGCGCGGTCCAATCTGGCGCCGCGTAGCCATATTGTCCCTTGGTGATGCAGACCAACTCGGGTTTTCCATCGCCCGTCAAGTCGGTGAAGGTGGGAGATTCGTTGTCCGTTTGAGCAAAGATTTTGTGCCGGGTCCAATGGCGATCGTCCCCTTTGGGATTCTCAAACCACGAGGTGTCTTGTCCTGGAAACCCAATCACCAGAATATCGTTCCAGCCATCTTTGTTGAAGTCGTAGACCCAGACGAAGAAGTTGTCCGAGTAGGTATTCTTGGAGCCAAGGGTTCCTTCAAAGCCGGGCACCGGGACTGTGGTCATGGGTCCGAGCTTCAGTTGGAAAGTGGTTTTGGCGGGGTAAAATTCGTGGCGCTTTTTGAAGTCCGGCCCTTCCCACCACCATGGCCCGGAGATGAGATCGTTTTTGCCATCGTTGTTCAGGTCGCCGAAGTTCGCTCCCTCGCTCCAGAATTGGTCGCTGAGTTGGACGCGTTTGAAGGTATGCAGTTCTTCCGAGTGCGCTATCACAGCTGACGCTAGGAAACCAGCTAACAGGATGTATTTTTTCATAATCACCGCTGAATGCGGAGGATGCTGGCAGAGAATTTGTGGGATGGAAATAGGAGATTTTCTTGAGGTTTGCGACGGTGATTCCGTTTTTTGTTTTTGTTTTGCTTCAATGATTCGGTGACCATTTATGCGCTGTTCTTTGGCGGGCCGGTTGTCGGAAGGGTGACAATCACCCCGTCGGCGGTTCGGTGGAATAGGATAAGATTCCGCCTCGATCATTTATCATGTTCTGAGGTCTCGAACGGTCGCGAAAAGGAAAAGGGGACCGATTATGATAATGATTACGCGTATGATTAGGAGGGAGGGGCCTCGGATTGGGTGGTTTTTAATGATTGGCCGATTCGAGCAGCGGGAATTCATAGATTTCTGGCAGTTCCTGCTTGAACTTGGGGGGGTGAGCGGGTTTATTGCTCGCGCCAGGGCCCATGGAATGCGGACTTAGGAACCCCGCCAGGGCCG
>JAQGOV010000490.1 GCA_028293425.1 Verrucomicrobiales bacterium | reverse complement strand
CGTGGATATCCTGCGCAATGCGGGCGCGCTCTTTCTCGAGGGCATGCTGTTCCTGCAGCGCTTGGAGTTTGTGTCCCAGCCTCCGGACAGACCACGAACGCACTCCCCAGCCGCCTCCGCCAAGCACCACGAAACCAGCCAGCATGCCGAACCACCAGGTTTTCCAGAAGGGCGGCAGGACCCGCAGACTGAGTGCGATGGCGGCCTGGTTCCAAACTCCATCCCCATTGCAGGCAGCCAACTCAAACTTATATCGGCCAGGGGGCAAGTGGTGGTACGCGACCATCCGTTGGGGCCCGTCTTCCACCCAATCCTTGTCCAAACCCTCCAACCGATGGCGAAACCGGTTTCGCTCGGCTGCGGTTAGGCTGGTGGCGGTGAATTCCAACTCCAGGCGTGTGGCGGAAGGCGGGATTTGCTGAAGACGCTCAGCTCCCGCGACAGGCACGCCATCGACTCGGACTTCCTCAACGAGGACCTGTGGCGGGAGTTCATTCCGAACCAAACCGTTCGGATCGATCTGGACCAGGCCCTTAACCGTGGAAAACCACAGGTGTCCATCGCGGGCTCGCAACCCGGCCGGATGAAAGCCGCCGGTGCATTGAGCGTTTTCCATCCCATCCGCACGTCCGTAGGCCAGAACACTCAGGGGCGCGGAACCTCCGTCCGCGATCAACTCGAGCTCAGCCTTGGAAACGCGAAAGATTCCTTTGTTGGAGCCCAGCCAGAGAAAACCTCGGTCGTCCTCCAGGATTTGCGAAATGACCTCATCGGGCAGGCCATGCGCCCGAGTGAACGCCGCGATTCGGCCTTTGGACAGTCGCGCCAGACCGCCATCGGTGCCTATCCAGAGCACCCCCTTCTTGTCGAGCAGGAGCGTCCGCACAAAGTCATTGGGCAACCCTTGCTCTCGAGAAAATAAAATGGTGCGTCCTCCAGTAGGAGGCGGGAGGCTGCCGAACTCCAGCTTTTCAAGCCCATTTCCTCCCGTGCCTACCCAAAGGTCGCCTGTCGTGTCCTGGACGATTGATGTAATGAACTTGGCGGACCCGTTGGTTTCAGGGATGTCCATGAAGTTGCCGTTGCGGAAGAGCTTTAGCCCTTGCGAATAGGTTCCTACCCAAAGGCCATCATTGCGGTCCGGGCAAAGGGCCAGGATCGGTTCATCGCTCCCGAAATGCGTCAAAGGGTAACGGGTAATTTCCTTGCCCCGTTTTCGGAAGAGGCCACCTCCCCAGGTGCCGATCCAAAGCGATCCATCCCGCGCGGCAAGCAACGACCAGATGCACTCATTATCCAGGAGGTAGTCTCCAGTGAGCGACGTGATGATCCCATTCCGCCGCATGTTGAGTCCGCCGCAGTTCGAGCCTATCCAGAGAACGCCGTCGGGATCCTCGGCGACTGACATCACAACATTGTGAGAAAGGCCATCGCGCGTGGTGAAGGTGCTCAGCCGGCGCGGCTTGACGCGGTTTAACCCGCCGCCCACGGTGCCGACCCAAAGATTGGCTTCCCGGTCCTCGAACAAGCAGCGGACGGAATTATCGGACAGTCCTTCCTGGGTCGTGAGGGAGATGAAACGGCCATTGCGCAGACGGCGCAAGCCACCGCTGGCCGTGCCGACCCAAACATCCCCGGAACGGGTTTCGAGCAGTTCCCAAATGCTGTTGAGCAACTGGCCCGCTTCCTCGGCGAACACCTGGACTTCTCCGTTGCTGGCCAGGCAGCTCACATAATTATTGGCGCCGCCGAGCCAGAGCCGGCCCGACGGTCCTCGGTGAATCGCATAAATGCTGCTGAACGCGCTCGGTTCAAGGCTGTTGACTGGGCGAGTCAGCTTGCCATTTTCCAGGATATGCACACCGCCCAGTTCCGTGGTCCAGAGCTGATCTCCCGCGGCGACGATGCGCGGGTAAAGGCCTCGAAAACCAGGCACCACTTTGGGATCGTGAATGAATTTGCCTTCCTGCCAGCAACTCAGGCCTCCAGCGGTAGCTATCCAAATCCGGCCTGACTTGTCCTCGGCCAGTGCCTGCACTACATCATTGGCCAGTCCATCTTTCGCGCGAAGATTGGAAAATGTTCCGCTTTGCCAGCGAGCGAGGCCGCCGCCCTCGGTGCCGATCCACAGGCTGCCCTGGCGATCCAGCAGGAGGCAGAGCACCCGGGTATTGGGCAAACCTTCGGCTTTGCCAAACACCTTGAAGCGCACTCCATCAAAGCGCGCCAGTCCGTTCAAAGTTCCGACCCAAAGATAGCCGTCAGGCGTTTGCGCAATTGCAGTGACAGTGTTGGCGGGAAGACCATCCGGCGTCTGCCATGAGTCCACGGTGTATTCGGGCGAGCCGCGTTCGGTGTCTGCCGAAAGCGTGGTGCTGACGGGGGCAAAACGGTTGACGAACTGGCGGGCGGCGGGCGAAAGCAAGTCGCTGGAAATCGTGTCGGGCGGGGGCTGACGATCATCCGAGGAAGCAACCTTTTGCCAATGGCCTGCACTGGACGCAACTTCGATCAGGTAGCTGGTGGCCAGCCGGTCGATGAATTTGCTTTCGCGGTCTCGACCCCAGATGATCTTATGAATGCGAGTGGGCTTTGGCAGTTCAATCTGTGCCCATGCGCCTTCCCGGCGGTCGGCAATCCAGCAATGGCCATTGCCATAGTGGCCGTCGTTGATGCCGTCCAATTCGTGAATTTGATAGCCAGGCAAAGTACCCGAGGCCGTCGCGCGGCCTCCGTTCGCCGCCAGGGCCAGATTCCGGGATTCATCCTCGGGCCCGTAGATCTCCAGTTCATCAATGCCCGGTTCGCCAATGTTGGTCGCTCGGACGGTGAAACGGATAAACTTCGCAACGACCGGAGGGAATTCATCCACATTCCTGCGGGGATGAACTGGTTCACGCAAATCAGCGGCCGCTGCTCCTGCGCAAGCGAGGAGGCAAATCACGAACAGGACTCTTAAATGCCCGCCGGTCATGTGCTATTTCGGATTGTGGCACTTTATACCCCGGCGCGGCGGCAGGAACAAGCTTTACGCTAAAATGTCCGTGATAACTTCACCATGGACATCAGTGAGGCGACGTTCGATGCCGTTGTGGTAGTAGCTCAGCCGCTCATGATCGAGGCCAAGAAGGTGCAGGATCGTGGCGTGAAGATCGTAGATGGTGCTGATGTTCTGTGCTGCCTTGTAACCGAAATCGTCCGTGGCTCCGTAGCTAAATCCCTTCTTCACGCCGGCACCGGTCATCCATACGGTGAAGCCATGCGGATTATGATCGCGGCCATTGGCGCCTTTTTGAAAAGTGGGCATGCGACCAAATTCAGTCACCCATACAACCAGGGTTTGATCCATCAGGCCCCTGGCTTTCATGTCTTTGAGCAACGCCGCGCAGGGCTGGTCGAGAATGGGCGCGTGGACGCTATATTGTTGTTTGAGCGTTTTGTGCCCGTCCCAATTGCCCACTCCTTCACCCATGGCATAAGCGCCGTTGAAAAGCTGAACGAAGCGCACGCCTCGTTCCACCAGTCGGCGAGCCAGGAGGCAATTGCGCGCAAAACCAGCTTTGGTTTTGTTGGTGTCGTTGATTCCGTAGAGGTCCAGGGTGGCTTTGCTTTCCTTGCTGAAATTGCTGACCTCCGCCGCGCTGAGTTGCATTTTGGCCGCCAGTTCGTAACTGGAGATGCGGGCGAGAAGCTCCGTGTCCCCAGGATGCTTCTCCATGTGTCGATCGTTGAGCACCTTCAGGAAATCACGTGTGCTTCGCTCGGCGGCGGGCGTAATGATTTTTGGAGTGTCGAGATTTGGGATCGGCTGATCCGCATTGAACGGGGTTCCCTGGAAAACGGGTGGAAGAAAAGCGGAGTTCCAGTGGTTCGGGCCAACTTGGGGCACACCGCGTGGGTCAGGGATGGCCACGAACGCAGGCAACTCTTGATTTTCGGTCCCCAGGGCATAGCTCACCCACGATCCCATGCTTGGAAAGCCATCCAGGATGTAACCGGTTCCCATTTGGTTTTCGGCTGGGCCATGGGTGTTGGACTTGGCGGTCATGGAATGGATGAAGCAAAGGTCATCCGCCATTTCGGCCAGGTTGGGCAACAAGTCCGAAATCATCTTGCCGGTCTGTCCGCGAGGTTTGAAGTCCCAGAGCGGCTTCGTCAGGTTTCCGTTTTCACCCTGAAACGTAACAAGTTTATCGCCGGGCATCGGCTGGCCATCGCGCTTGAAGAGTTCGGGTTTGTAGTCCCACGTTTCAAGATGGCTGCAGGCTCCCGAACAGAAAATCACCAGCACATTTTTGGCTTTCGGAGCAAAGTGCGGTTGTCGTGGAAGACTGGGGTGTTCGGGTGACCACTGCGGAACAATCGGAGATTTGCCAGCCAGGAGCTTCTGCCCGGACAGCAGCGACAAAAGTGCGATGCCGCCCAGGCCGGTGCCGCCGTAGCG
>JAQGOV010000484.1 GCA_028293425.1 Verrucomicrobiales bacterium | reverse complement strand
AAACAGCACGGCTGCCGGAAATCCGATGACCTTGTTACTTGCTCAAGCCCCGCTCGCTGCTTCGGGCAAATTTGAGCAGGTGCTTGATCTCCTCGAACTGCGGCAGCTCTGATTCAATCTTTTGCAACGCGTTGGAAACCGTCAGACCTTCGCGGAAAATAATTTTATAGGCCGACTTGAGCGCGCTCTGCGCTTCCTCGGAAATTCCGTTTCGTTCCATGCCCACTTTGTTCACCGTCCGGGTCTGCGCCGGGTTTCCATCCGCCATCATGAATGGCGGAACATCCTGCACGACTTTGGAGCAGCCGCCCACGATGGCCATTTTCCCGATGCGGCAAAACTGATGCACCGCCGCCAGACCGCCAACCACCGCATGGTCCTCCACTGTGACATGTCCCGCCAGGGTCGCCACATTTGACATGATAATGCGATTGCCCAGCACCACGTTGTGGGCAAGGTGACAATACGCCAGGATATGATTATGGTTCCCCACCACCGTGACCTCTCCATCGCTGGTAGCGCTGTGAATCGTTACGTATTCGCGAAAGGTATTAAAGTCCCCGATTTCGGTACGGGTCATCCCACCTTTCCATTTCAAATCCTGCGTTTTCAGCCCAATGCTCGCAAAAGGAAAAATTTCATTTCCTTCGCCCAGTTTGGTGTGGCCATCGATCACAATGTGTGAATGTAGTTTGCAATTTGGCCCGAGGGAAACATGTTCGCCGATGATGCAGTAAGGGCCAACCTGGCATCCTTCGCCAATCTGTGCCCCCGGATGAACCACTGCGGTGGGGTGAATCTGGCGATTCATCACGACATTGCTCCCGAATCAATCAACATGAAAGTGACCTCGGCCTCGCTTACCGGTTCACCGTCGACGGAACAAATCCCCTTGGCTTTGCCAATCTTTCCACGGGATTTGGTGAGTTCCACCTCGATGGTTAATGTATCTCCCGGCCGGACTGGCTTCCGCCACTTCACGCTTTCCGCCGCCATAAAGTAAGCGAGTTTGCCCCAATTCTCCGCCTGCTTGAGCATCTGGATGCCTGCCACTTGCGCAATAGCCTCCAGCTGCATCACGCCCGGCATGATGGGGTGACCCGGGAAGTGCCCCTGAAAATACGGTTCATTGATGCTAACATTTTTGATCGCCGTGACCTTGTTCCCTTCGATTTTAGTCACCTTGTCCACCATCAGGAACGGATACCGATGCGGCAGAATCGACATCACCTGCATGTTGTCCAGCGAACCGCCTTGTTGGAAAGCGTCGATCAACTCCTTCGGCGCGGAAGTGGGCGGGGCCTTGCCGTCGCCGACTTGCTTTTTGGGCTCGGCCGAAGGTGGGGTAGGGGGCGGGGTGAAGGTTTGCATCGCCACCAGCGGCTTCCGCATCTGCTGCTGAATCATGCGCGCCAACTCACAATTTGTGCTGTGGCTGGGGCGGACCGCCACAATATGTCCCAACAACGGTTTCCCAAGCAGCGTCAGGTCTCCAATGATGTCCAAAATCTTGTGCCGCACGAACTCCTCAGGGTAACGCAATGGCTCAGTCGTGAGCACTGCGTCGTCCCGGATCACCACTGCATTCTCCAGGCTTCCGCCTTTGATCAGCCCATTCTTGATTAGGTATTCGATCTCTTCGAAAAAGCAGAAGGTCCGCGCATGTGCGATATCATGCCGCCAGGTTTCAGCATTGATTTCGATGCTGAAGAACTGACTGAATCGACCGGATTTATCCGAACTGGTGCACGAGATCTTGAATTTATCGTGCGGGAAGATGGAAATCATCGATTCACCGCTCTCGAATTGAAGCGGCGTGGTCACCTTGTAAATCTCTCGCTTTTCGTTTTGCGGCGCGATCCCGGCAGCTTCGATCAATTTGCAGTATTCCCGTGAGCTGCCATCCCCAATCGGAGGTTCATTGGCGTCCAGTTCGATAAAGGCATTATCGATTTCAAAGCCCGTGAACGTGGCGAGTACATGCTCCACCGTCTGGATTTTGGCGTGCCCTTTGGCGATGGTGGTGGACCGGTTGGTTTGGCTTACGTTCTCGACCCGGGCCTCTATTTCGGGCTTTCCTTCCAGATCCACCCGGCGAAATCGAATGCCAGTGTTGGGTGGGGCTGGATGGAAAGACATCGTCACCCGGTTGCCGCTATGGAGGCCGACTCCCGAGTAACTTACGCTCTGACGCAGGGTTTGCTGCTGTGACACGCGGGAGATTAAACTCGCCGCTCAACCTGTTGGCAAGCCGAACTCTGGCATTGGTTAGATGCTGAACCTGCAAACGAACCGATTTCAGCGTTTTTGACCCGCACAGAGTTTTTACAAATCACGTCTGGCTGAATTCCGCAAGGCAGTGTAAGGCTTCGATATGAGTTGTTTGATGAATGTTGCCCGGAGCATTTTTTGCGCTGTCGCGTTGGCTGGGCCCATGATTTCTGCCTCACCCGGAGTGGCCGCCGAGCCCGACTACGCCACGCATCTCCAGGCGTTGCAAAAGACCGTCCCCAAAGGATTCACCATTACCCTGCAAAAACCTTTCGTTGTGATTGGAGATGAAATCCCGTCGCTAGTCAGGCAACGCTCCACGAACACAGTCAAGTGGGCCGTCGAGATGCTGAAGAAAGATTACTTTTCCCGCGCCCCCGATGAAATCATCGATGTCTGGTTGTTTCAGAACAAGGCAAGCTATGAGAAGTACACGAAATCGCTTTTTGACGATAAGCCAGACACCCCGTTCGGCTATTACTCACCGACTCATCATGCCCTGATTATGAACATCAGCACCGGCGGTGGGACCCTGGTTCACGAGATTGTGCATCCATTCATGCGGGCGAATTTTCCCCAATGCCCTGCGTGGTTTAACGAAGGGATGGGTTCGCTTTATGAGCAAGCCGGCGAGGAGAACGGCCATATCCACGGTTACCCAAACTGGCGATTGCCAGCCTTGCAGAAGGCCATTCAGCGCGGGGATGTCCCGCCTTTTGAGACCATGATGCGGACCTCGGACTCCCAATTTTACGGTCGCACCAGCATCGGCACTCAATACAGCCATCACTACGCCCAGGCTCGCTACCTCTGCTATTACCTCCAGCAAAATGGGCTTCTGACTACCTTCTACCGTGAGTTTACTGCCAACGTAAAAAGCGATCCCTCGGGCGTGGAAACTCTGAAAAGTGTCTTAAAGGCAACCGACCTCAAGACCTTCCAAAAAGAGTGGGAGTCCTTTGTGTTGAAGTTGAAGCTCGATTAAGGCTCTTGGTTGCTTGGGAATGAAAAAGCGGAGTGCCCCTAAGAGCAACTCCGCCTTTGAAACCCCTTCTTCAACCCAAAAAATTACGCCTTGGGCACGAGCCAGATGTTGCGATAAAAAACGGGATTGCCGTGGCCTTGCAATTGGATGGCTCCACCGTCCGGGGTTTCGGGCTTTCCGCCGCCGGTTGAACCATCAATCTCGCGATGGTCGTGGATGAGCACGCCGTTGTGCTTCACGGTCGCCACGGCGTTCTTGGTCTTTTTTCCATCGGCATCGAATTTCGCCGCTTCATAATCGATGTCGTAGGTTTGCCAGGTCAACGGCGGAAAGCACATGTTCACAAGGGGCTTTGCTTTCGTGTAAATCCCGCCGCATTCATTGTCCAGGCCCTTCAGCCCAAAGCTGTCCAGCACCTGCACTTCATAACGGTCCTGCAAATACACGCCGCTGTTTCCTCGATCCTGGCCGCGTCCCGCCGGCTTGAACGGCAGCAGGAATTCCACATGCAACTCGAAGTTGGTAAATTTCTGCTTGGAAGAAGTGCCGGCCTGCAGCAAGTGCCGGTCATCCACATGTCCGCCTGCCCAGGCATCCGAGTTGGAGCCGTCGAAAAGCACCACCGCTCCTGCCGGAGGCTTGGCTCCCTCGGTCGGGCTTTTCCGCACCGTTTTCTTGAGGCTAAACTTGCCTGCATCGGCGAGCGTGCCTTTGATGGTTCCGTGAGCCAATGTCGCTTTGGTGCTTCCATCCTTGCTCGCAAACGCTATCTGATCGCCTTCCCGCTGGCCTTCAATTTCGACTTTCGGTGATTGATCCCATCCCGCGCCCGGGAGTCCGCCTTTGTGCAGCACGAGGCGAAACTTATCATTAGCCAGCGCAATCACTTGCCCGCCCAACTTGCTGCCGATGTACTCGCCCTGGTCGACGTAATCCTGGCCCGCCTTGGCTGGATCCGTATAGGTCTCAGCCTTCGGTTTGTCGGCATCGGCGGCTTGCAAATGCGGCAACGCAACCATGCCGGAAAGCAATATCGTTAAAAGTGAGAGTCTTTTCATGTGCTTGAGAAATGAGACGCAGCCGGTGTGCCATTATTCATTGGAAAAGGCCCTCACAGGGCATTAAGGACTTCTTCGGCGTGTTCCTCAGGTTTCACTTTCGGCCATATCTTTTTGATCTTCCCGTCGTGCCCAATCAGGAAGGTGACTCGATGTGTGCCCATATATTTCCTGCCCATAAAAACCTTTTCACCCCAAACACCGTAGGCCTCCACGATCTTCTTGTCTTCGTCCGCCAACAAGGTGAAAGGCAACTTAAACTTCTCGACAAATTTATCGTGTGATTTGGTTGAGTCCGTGCTCACTCCAAACACCACGGCACCCTTTTTCTTGAAATTCCCATAAAAATCGCGGAACGCGCATGCTTCTTTCGTACAGCCGGGGGTATCGTCTTTTGGATAGAAATAGAGAATGACGTTCTTCCCTTTGTAATCCGAAAGCGACAGCTTTCCTCCACCGTTTGTCGACACTGTAAAGTTAGGCGCTTTGTCGCCTTCCTTGAGCTTCAGTTCCGGTTCTTTAGCCATAAATTTTTCAACTCGCGTTGTGTTTTAAAGAGTCCGTGAGCAAACGTTGCTCACGATGAATCCGAAAGATACGGAGGTTCGACGAAAATGCCAATCAGCGTTATTGCTTCGGCGTCGGCAAGCTGGAGGGACTCGCACTCAGTTGCCGGGCGCCGTCGAAAAGGTAGATTAATCCCGAAACAAAAGTGCAGGCGGCTGTCGCGAGGACAAGATAATTGAGGTAAGACGGCGGCCATTTCAGAAGTGCCCAGGTGATGCACGCCATTTGCAGGACAGTCGCGATTTTCCCGATCATCACCGGTTTCACTACCGCCTTCCCGCAGGCATGCTGGATGATCATATAGCCGATGACGCTCAGGACATCCCTGCTCAGAATCAGGACCGTGAGCCATTTGGGAATGCTCGCCAAATGTGGCTCGTTTCGCAGGCTCAGGAGCACGATACCTGAAATAAGCAGTAACTTGTCTGCCAACGGGTCAAGGATTCGCCCCAGCTCGCTGCGTTGGTTGTAATGCCGGGCGATGTAGCCGTCGATCCCGTCACTCAACGCCGCAACGCCAAACGATAGGATGGCCAGCAGGCGGTAGGTTTCGTTCCCCGTCTCCACGTAATACAGCACCTGGCTGATGAAAAAAGGCACCAGCAGGATACGTACAATCGTGATCTTATTGGCCGTGGTCATGGGATCGAGCCGCCAACGGAAGTTTGAAGCGATGCGCTCGATCCCGTCAACCCTGCAAACATAGAGAACAAACGGAAGGAGGCATCGCCATTCCCGTCACGTTTTGGACTGCGCCAGTCCCCTGGCGGTTTAAGGCGCTTCCAGCGCGCGCAACCTCATCCGAACCGAGAGCCGGCAGACAAACGCCTAATCCTCGCTCGACGCGAGCTTGGCCAATACGCTCAGATCTTCCAGGGTTGTTGTGTCACCCTTAATCTCCACGCCTGACGCAATCTGTTTCAGCAACCGTCTCATGATTTTTCCAGACCGCGTTTTCGGAAGAGATTCGGCAAATCGGATGTCGTCAGGTTTGGCCACGGGGCCAATTTCTTTCGCGACATGATTGCGCAATTCGTCCCGTATATACTGACTCGCCTTGATGCCGGACTTCAACGTGACGAATGCAACCAAGGCCTGCCCCTTTAATGCATCCGGGCGTCCCACCACCGCGGC
>JAQGOV010000473.1 GCA_028293425.1 Verrucomicrobiales bacterium | reverse complement strand
TTTTATCGTTTGGTCAGGCCTTAAAAAAAGCCCTTTGCCCCTTCCTATCACAATGCTCACAAAACCAATTTACGGGCGGCTCTCTCGCGATTTTGCAATGGTTGTTCTGGCGCTGGGCCTTTTAAACGGCGGGCAGAGTGTGCCAGCCGCGACGCCCGTGCAGCGCGCCCAAGCCAATGTGCCGGTGGAGATCTCGTTTCAGGCGGCGAAACCCCACCCCGAGCCGTTCCGCGAGGTGGAGCTGGACGTGGTCTTTACCGACCCAGCGGGCGCGCAAAAAACCGTGCCGGGATTTTGGGCGGGAGGGAACCAGTGGAAAGTGCGCTATGCTTCGGCTGCCCTGGGCCTGCACCGTTATCGGGTCCAGTGCAGTGACGCCGCCGACTCGGGCTTGCAGGGAGTGGAAGGGCAAATCGAAGTGCAAGCTTACTCCGGCAAGAATCCGCTTTATCGCCATGGCCCCGTCCGGGTGGCGGCGGATCGGCGGCACTTCGAGCAGGCCGATGGCACCCCGTTTTTTTGGCTGGGCGATACCTGGTGGAAAGGCCTTTGCAAACGCTTGACCTGGGAAGGATTCCAGGAACTGACCGCGGACCGGAAGGCCAAGGGTTTTACGGCCGTCCAGATTGTGTGCGGGACCTACCCCGATGAAGGCGCGTTTGAAGCACGGTGGGAGAACGAAGGGGGCAAGCCATATGAAACGCGCGATTTTGGCCGGGTGAACCCCGTTTATTTTGATTACGCCGACCGGCGCATCGAGCGCCTGGTGGACTCCGGGATGGTGCCGGTGATTGTTGGCGGCTGGGGGCGCAGCGATTGTGATGGGATGAAGGTGGCCGGGGTCGCCGGGTTCAAGCGGCACTGGCGCAATCTGGTGGCGCGCTATGGCGCGTATCCAACGATCTGGATCGTGGGAGGCGAAGCGAGCGACGTTCAATGGATCGAAGTCGCGAAATATTTACGCGCCATCGATCCTTTCCATCGTCCGGTTTCCTGTCATCCCGACGGGAGCGTCCCTTCCGGGCGGCGGGTGTTGCGTGATTCAACTCTGGCGGATTACGACATTGTCGGGGGACGTCATGATGGCTGGAACGCGACCAATGCCCAAACGCTGGCGGTTTTCACGACGGCCTACGCCATGCAGCCGCCCATGCCCGTGATATGCGGGGAAACGGCCTATGAAGGCCACATGCAGCAGAATTTCCAGGATGTGCAACGGAATGTGTTTTGGATGTACCTGCTTAACGGCGCGGCCGGCCACACCTATGGCGCGGCAGGTGTGTGGCACGCCAGCGTCGAAGGGGATCCAGGCATCACGCCGGTTTATGACCTGACGACCTGGAAAGAGGGCATGAATTATCCGGGTTCCACTCAACTGGGGCTGGGCAAAAAGCTGCTCGAAAAATATCCCTGGTGGCGTTTCGAGCCGCATTCGGATTGGGCGGAGCCGGGGTGCTTTGCCGCCGGAATTCCGGGCGAGGTTCGGTTCATCTACCAGCCGCGCCGGGGCGTTTACAATTGGAACGGGACGATTGTGAAGGGCCTTGAAAAGAATGTGTCCTATCACGCCTTTTACTTCAATCCGACCGATGGGAAACAATATGAGGCGGGCAGGTTTGTCAGTGCCGGCCCGCGGCCCAGGCCCTTTGCCGGTCATGCCCAACCGCTCCTCTTCGCCGACGCGTTTGACACGTCCGATGGCTCAGGCTGGAAAGACTTCGGCACACAAAGCCGGCGCGAAGCTGGACGATTGGTGGGGACCAAAGGAATGGTGACGGTTCTGGAAAAAGTCAGTGACACCAACCTGATGGCCAGCGTGGAGGCCCGGAGCGATGCCGAGGCAGGAATTATTCTCCGGTTCCACGGCCCTGACCACTATCTGGTTGCGCTCTACAGTCCCTCGCTCAAATCCATTTTTTTGCATAATCGAAAGAATGGCCAATGGGGGAATCAGCTTGGACGAGTCGCGGTCCCGGAAGTCGGGCCGAAAATTCAGCTGACCGCGGCGGTATGTGGGTCGTACGCGGCGCTGGTTTTAACGGATGGGAAAAAAACGTACTACACTCCGACCGTCCAGGTCGAGAACGTCGGGAGTGGTCGAGCCGGTCTCTGGCATTACCAAATTGGCGATCGTCAGGAGTACCGCAAATTTGAACTTTCGCATGCATTGTTCGAACCGAACGCGCGCCAACCCCAAGCAGCGGGGGCGGCTACCGTGGTCTGGTCCGACGAATACAAGGCGTCTCCGCTGCCTTCCCCGCAGGATTGGGTGCTGGTAATGGAACGCATCAAGCAGTAATTTTGCCTGGCGAGCCCCAGGGTGCATGCCGTCGACGAGCAGGGCTCCCAACCGATCAGGGCAATAGCTTCGCTCGGAAAAACCTCCTGGGTTCTTTGGCTGGAACCAAGCCGCTTGCGCTGGCTGGGTTTGTGGAATTGGAAAAATTTGTCAACACGATCCAGCTGCCGAGGTTGGTGGAGGTTTCAATAATGCCCGCCTGGCCAAGTGGGGCATTCCAATAGATGCGGTAGGTTCCCGGTGAGGGGAATTGGATCCTCGCCAGCCCGAAAGGGAGGTATTCGACTTGATCGAGCCAGCCCCGATCCAAACCCACCGCGCTCGAGTCATCCTTTACGTAGCGCCAGCGCAAGCGTTGGGCCTCGGCCGGAACGTTCAAGGACACTCTTGCCCAATCGCGCTGCCCGGAGATAAATATCTGAGGCGGCGCGTCTCCAAACGCAAACTGCAACTGGTCAAACCCGTTTTCCGAATCTACTTTCCACCAAAAGGAGATTGTCCCGGGACCATTGACGGTTGTTTCTATCCAGGACTCCTGGCTATCAGTAATGGCTCCGGACTGCAAGGCGGAACGGTTATCATGACTCGTGTTGGTTTGCGCGATCCAGGGAAGGGTGCCGCCTGACGTCCAAACCAGGTTGGCCGTGTCGAGAGCTTCGGAAAAAGAAAGGAAAGGGGTTACCGTCAAGGTTGCGGGCAGGCTCGTTACAACACCCGCCACATTGGAAGCTCGGACAGTGTAAACTCCAGCTTGGTTGGTGGAAACATTGAGGAGTGTCAGAGTGGGGTTGGTCGCGCCGAGAATAGCCGCGCCATTGTGGATCCACTGGAGTGAAGGAGAAGGCGCGCCGGTCGCGATCACAGAAAAAAAGGCGCTTAAGCCTTGGGTCACCACCATCGATCCTGGCTGGCTCGTGATGCTTGGGAGGAGGTAGTTGAGAGTCAGGGTGGCCCCCTGGCTGCTCACCGAACCGGCTACGTTCTGGACACGGACCTTGTACACGCCTGCTTGTGGATTGGAGGACCCGCTCAGGAAAAGGGTGGCATTGGTTTGGCTAGTTAAGGGCGAACCATTATAGAACCACTGGTAGGCAGGAGCCGGGTTCCCGGAGGCCACCACTGTGAAGCTCACGTCAACTCCAGCCAGGACGGCCTGGTTCGTAGGCTGGATCTGGATGGAAGGCACCACCACATTCACTGTGAGGGTGGCGGACTGGCTGGTGGCCGTTCCGAGCGCATTGCTGGCAACGAGCTTGTAGACCCCGGCATGCTCCGGTTCGGCTTTGGGAATGGTGAGATTGGAATTGGTCATTCCCGGCAAGGGAGCGCCGTTGAAGAGCCACTGGAATTGCAAAGGAAAACCGGCAGCATTGGCTGAGAGAACCACCTTGGCATCCGCAAGGACGGTTTGGTTTGTGGGATGCCCGACAATCGCCGGTCCTCGCACGAAATCCGGCGTGTCACCCTGGAGCCGGAGCAATCGGATCTCATCCACCCCAAAGAGGTTGGAGACGACGTCGCTCACCAGGAGCTTCCCGTCCGGTTGCAGAAGCAGTCCCTCGTATTGTGATGGATCTGCCGGAAGGGATGGATTGTAAACCGAATCGATCGTTCCATCTGAGTTCAGTCGAGCAAAACCAGACCGCTGGGCACCCGCGATATTCGTAAAGCTACCCGTTAATAGAACTTTTGAGTTCGTTTGCACAGCGATGCTCCCAATGTAAGAAACCCCGATTCCACCGTTCAGAAAGCTCGCGTCCAACCCGCCTCCTCCGTTGAGCCGGGCAAAGTGCCTTTGAAAAATGCCGCCCACATGATCAAAGTTGCCGGCTATGAGGATGTAGCCCATTTGGAATTGGATCGTGCTAATGTAGCCATCAAATTGGTTTATTTGCCCAAGGTATGTTCCATCGGCGGCAATGTAGTGAAGGGCAAACTGGGAGTACCCATTTAGATCGTTATAGCTGCCCCCGGCAAGAATCTGGCCTAAAGAATTGATTGCGATTGCGTTTACAATTGGGTTGGTCCCGATATTGGGATGAAAATTGAAATCGAGAGTGCCATTTGGTTGAAGTCGCGCAAGCCCGGGGTGCCGAATCCCGGACACATTCGTGAATGTGCCCCCGATGAGAATCAGATCATCCGGCTGAATTGCAATCGCCCCCACGAATTGTCCGCCTACCGGGGTGCCGAAAGTGGTGTCCTGCCAGCCGTTGGTTTCCAAGCGTATAAGCGCCGGATAATCCTGATTGAACGAGGGCTGGTTTCCGCTCACTACAATTTTTCCGTCGCTCTGGAGCCCTATCCGGTAGACGGATTTTAAGCCGACAGTGGAGGGGACATTGAAGGATGTGTCCACCTGGCCGTTGAACAGGAGGCGCACCAATCCGGGCAAAAACTGGCCCAGAGAGTTGGTGAAGGAGCCGCCCACAAGCACCTTGCCATCTGGTTGAAGGGCGAGCACGTTTATGTAGCCGTTGGGAATGCCAGCCGTGTTGAAACTCAGATCGAGTGCCGGGGTGCTTGATTGAGCGGTTGCTTGAGACCCAAAGGCTAGCGCAAGCAACGCCGTGAAAGTAAAAAGGAGTCCTCGAAGGAGATCCAGACGAAAAACAAAACTTGATAACAACATAAGTGTGGAGAGCCCGCTTCCGATTACGCCCTATTGGGCCGTGTTCTGTCAAGCGTGGAAACGCCTCAATAGGGCGTGGCAACATCAAGCAAGCATGCAGCTCAACTCAAAGCATTCGGCGCAAATGTTCGCAAGGAGCGCATGCGCAAAGCCATCACCCAGGAGCGGTTGGCGGAGATGACCGAATTGAATCCACGGACCATTCAGAAAATCGAGGCCGGGAGCATCAACCTGCTTCTGACCACCATCGTCCGTATTCGTAAGGCTTTGAAGTGTTCTTGGGAGATGCTGCTAGGAAAAGCATCATCGTGAGTTAGCCTTCTACGAAAATTTAAAAAACACTCATTCATCGGTTCGATCGGATGGAAGGGTTGCCAGAGCGGGTAATGCTCAGTTGGCTTCACTCGACGATTCGTTCATCAACGGGACAGTCGGTTTGTTACAGATGCCGCTTTCCGGAGGTGGGAACCGTCTGGGAATGCCCGAACTCAGCCAAACCGCAGATGCTCTACAATTCAAAGTCTCCGATGGAGCGGCTTGGGCTTTATACGCCGGGCTCGTTTGACGCCCGGCCTGCGGGGATACGGTAGCGCAGGTGGCTGGAGCCTACCCAGAGTGGGAGGGCCGGAGAACATACCTGCGGCAGATAGCGGGAAAGCCGGCAGGGGCGTGCCCTTAATGGTGGCCCAGGAAAGTGCGCACAAACGGTCATGACATTTAGCAAGTAATCCATTAGCCTTCAATTGTGACAACCAAAGAAGACGTTAGTTGCACGCGAGTGTTGAAGGCCCTCGGCGACGAAACTCGTTGGCGTATCGTGAGCGAACTAATGAACGATACGTTGACGGTGAACGAGTTGACTCGCCGCCTCGGCGCTACCCAGTATAACGTATCAAAGCACGTCCGGATCCTGCGCGAGGTTGGAATCATCCGAACGGTCAGGGAAGGAAAACACGTGAAATGCAGCGTCGAGGATGAATTTAGAATGAAACAGAAAAAGAATGAAAACCAGCTCGATTTCGGTTGTTGCATGTTCCGGTTCAAGTGAGCTGCTCATTGCTTCTTTTCACCCCCCGATTTTGCCTTGCAGCCATTGCTGACGTATGCACAATTGCGCAACTATGCGCTTATTGCTTAAAGCCATTCTTTTACTTTCAACAGCGGCGCGGGCATTTTCGGGGTCCCTTTTTGTTCCGAACGCGTAATTTGAATCAGTGACCACCGATTTTGCCAGTCCCGAAATGGCCGGGTGGCAGAAGGCGCCGCAGCCATTTTGGTACACGGATCCAAATTTCCCCTGGGCGCAACTGACGGGCCAGTTTCTGAATACATCGAACGGTGCGCCTGACCACATCAACAATATGGATGGCCTGCAGGCGGCCTATTTGTTCGCACTGCCCAGCGTTGCGTTGATTCAGGACTTCACCACGCTCGCTGGAACAAACACGAAAGCATCGCACAAGTTCAACGCACGATATGAAGCGGACAAGTCGTACACGCTGAGTGTCGGCGTGCTCGGTGGCGGAGGAGGCATGTCGAATGGCACAACCCTTGAGATTGCCCTCTACTTTCGGGATGCCGCCAGCAACATGATCACCGTTGGCGCAACCACGATCACCAACTCGAAAGCTCTTTTTCCGGTCAACACACATTTCACTGATTTCCAGGTTCGCCTGCCTCCCGTAAAACCCAGCGATGTCTGGGCGGGCAAGCGCATCGGCATCCGGATCGCGTCCACCGTGGGCTTCGACCTGCCGGGTGGTTACTGGGACATCGACAACGTGCGGCTAACGGACAGCGCGGTGCCGAACAATTCATTCGAGTCGCCCGTCCTCGACTTTGCCGGACCGGACATGGATTCGTGGCAAAAGGCGCCGCCGCCGTTCTGGTACGTCGATCCGAGTGGAATGTTCCCGTGGCAGGCTTTGATGGGACAGTTCCTGAACACAACGAACGGCAGCCCGGATCACATCGACAACTGCGATGGCAACCAGGGCGCTTACCTATTCGCGCTCCCGGACGTTTACATCTTCCAGGATAACAATGCCATCGGCGGCACGAACACGATGCCGACACATGAGTTCGCCGCGAAATTTGAGGCGAACAAATCATACGCGCTCACGGTTGGGGTGCTGGGAGGCGGAGGCGGAATGTCAAACGGTGCAACCTTTGAAATCAGCCTCTATTACCGTGATGCCACCAGCAACATGGTCACTGTTGCCGCAAGAACCATCACCAACTCACTCGGACTCTTTTCAACGAATACGCACCTGACTGACTTTCAAGTGGCCGTTCCGACGGTGCGCGCGAGCAACGCATGGGCAGGAAAAAGCATCGGTATCAAGCTCGGTTCCACCACGAGCTTCCTTCTCCAGGGCGGCTATTGGGACATCGACAATGTGCGTCTAACAGAAAGCTTACTTCCCAATAACTCGTTCGAATTGCCACAAATGGACTTCGCGGGTCCGTTCATCGATAGCTGGGAAAAATCCGCGCAGCCGTTTTGGTACACCGACCCGAATTTTCCGTGGTTCGGACTCACGGGCGAATTTTTGAACACGTCGAATGGCAGTCCCGATCACATCGACAATGTGGATGGACCACAGGCCGCTTACCTTTTCGCCTTGGCAGATGTCGCTCTGTTTCAGGATTACATTTCGGTTGGTGGCTTTGACGTGAGCCCTGCGCATGACTTCAGCCTGAAGTACGAGAAGGGCAACTCCTACAACCTGACAGTGGGCGTGCTGGGCAATGGCGGGGGCATGTCGAATGGCGTGACATTGGTGACGAGTTTTTACTACCGCGATGCAGCGAGCAATCGCGTGACCATCGCTTCCACTACGATCACGAACACCAAGTCTCTGTTCCCGACAAACACGCACCTGACGGATTTTCAAGTGCAAGTGCCCGTGGTGAAAGGCGATGATCCGTGGGCTGGAAAATATGTGGGCGTGGAACTCGCGTCCGGCCTTACCCTCGCGGACTCTAGTCTCTTTGGCGGGTATTGGGACGTAGACAACGTGCGCTTGCAGGTAATACGCGATCCGGTTCTCCAAAACCATTCGGTGACCACGAACAACCAGTTTGAATTCAGCCTGAGCAGCGCGCCCGGCCGCTACGAAATTCTCTCCAGTACGAATGTGGCCGCGCCTGTTTCCAGTTGGACAAGTCTCGGCATTCTTACGAATTCGACGGGGACAACTCCAGTAACCAGCACAAACACTGGGAACCGTTTTTACCAGGCGCGCCCGTCGCCGTAAGGGACCCCCGTGATGTGTGAAGCTGAGAACAGTCATGGAAGGCAAGCAAACGTCCGCGCACGCCTCCCGGCTAAAGGCTTCACATTGATCGAATTGCTGGTCGTGATCGCGATTATCGCGATTCTCGCGGCGTTGCTGCTGCCCTCGCTGTCGGCCGCCAAGGACCGAGGCAAAAGGGCTGCCTGCATTTCGAACATGCGACAACTCGGCATCGCCATTCAAAACTACGCGGAAGACCATGAAGACCGCGCGCCCTACGGACCGATCGCGCCGCCGTTCCTGCACCCCGGCTATTTTTATCCTTCCACCGGTTCGCCGACCTCGTTGCTATCATTGCCTTCGGGCGCACCAGTCGGCTTTGGCCTGATGCTGTCGAACGAACTGGCGCAAACACCGAAGGTGCTTTTCTGCCCCGGCAGCGATCAAACAGTCGATGAGGATGCGGAACTCGCGAAAGTTGGAACCACGCAGGCGCAAGGCAGTTACTATTACCGCCACGGCGGCGTGACCGCACTGTTCTACACTCCGCCAACAGAACCCGAAATGACTCACCTGAACAATCCGGGCATCAACCGGCTGGGACAACCGATTCGCGCGCTCGCCATCGATACAGAATTCCTCTGCTCGCCTTCCGTCGCGGTCTTCGGGGTGAGGAAGCGGACACATCACAAACAACAAGCCGTCAACGTGCTCTACAATGACGGCAGCGTGCGGACGCTTGGCAATGGCGACCTGCGCTACACGCTCGATTTGCAAAACAATGCCGATCTCTACGACGCCTTTAACCGCATCCTGCGCATTCTCGAATACGCGGATGCAGAATATTGAGGTACCATGACCACCAGGACACTCGACTCACCCCCGCTAAAATCGCCGACTATCTCATGCCAAACAGAAACCTGAAAGTTTCGACGTGGGAAAAGTCTTTCATTCTCCGCAAGAGGCGAGGTTGGGAGGTGGGGGAGCTTGTCGCCTTTTTGAATCGCAAAGGTGTCACCCAAACGTCCATCAGTGTTGAAGCGTATGCGTTGTGGGAAAACGGCGCGGCCAAAGCTCCTCAGAAAACGGCCGCGAGGATAGACGACCTGATTACACTTGAGCTTTATCGCACTCAGTCGCCTGCCTAACCAAGGCCAGCGCGTTTCTTACAGGTAAATTAAGCGGCCCTCTGGAGTTGACACAGCGGAAGATACCCTACGGAAATAACCCAATTGCTCATTGCCCCCGTCAAAGGTATTCTAGGCTTAACCAATATGAGTAAAGAGGACCAGGCACGGATGCTTTTAAAAACTGTTCTGAGCCTGATTCAAAAGCTCGGGATCGAGGTCTCCTTCACACCTTCCGGACGGAAGCGAGCGGTCAAGTTATCGAACATTTTGGAGCGGTATCAGTTCAAGCTGCGTAAAGCAGGCCAGACAGGAGCTTTGATATCCAAGGCTCAAGGCTAGTGGACTGTTTTAATAGTTTTTGAATGTAGTCCTTTCGGGTCTAAATTGCCCGGACAGGAGGGCAAAATGAGGGACACGGTTGAGTGCGCAATCTTTGGGGCGATGCCACAAGCAGCCGCCATCTTGGCCAAGCTGCG
>JAQGOV010000436.1 GCA_028293425.1 Verrucomicrobiales bacterium | reverse complement strand
ACTCATCCCGGTCTTGTGCAAATCGTTAATCGCATCTGTACGACTCTTTCAAGTCTAGGTATCTGAACACATCCGGGGTTGGGCGCCGGGCGAACCGCTTTTTATCGGTCCCCAGCTCTGCCGAACGACAAAAGGGCGCAAACAGAGGTTTGCGCCCATTGGTTATTCTGAATATTAAAGCTTCTCGGCAATCAGCTTTTCAAGCTTCTGCGCATCAGCATGGAAGTTGCGGATGCCTTCGGCCGTCTTCTCTGTAGCCATGGCATCTTCATTCATCAACCAGCGGAAGTTTTTCTCGGACACATCCAAATGCTGGACATTGATGGATTTGGCGAACTCAGGACTGAGCTTCTGCTCAATAGGAGCAGAGGTTTTCTTCAGGTCCGCTAGGAGATTTGGGCTAATGGTCAGCAAGTCGCAACCCGCCAGTTCAAGAATCTCGCCAGTATTCCGGAAACTCGCGCCCATCACTTCGGTATGGTGGTCAAATTTCTTATAGTAAGCATAAATGGTGCGGACGGATACAACACCAGGGTCTTCGTTTGGGGAATAATCCTTGCCAGTCTTTGCTTTGTACCAGTCGAGAATTCTCCCAACAAAAGGCGAAATCAGTTTTGCCTTTGCTTCGGCACAGGCCACGGCCTGCGCCAGCGAAAAGAGCAGGGTCATGTTGCAGTTGATGCCTTCCTTCTGCAGGATCTCGCAGGCCTTTATTCCTTCCCAAGTGGAGGCAATCTTAATCAGGACGCGCTCGCGGCTGATCCCATTCTTTTGGTAAAGGTCGATAAAACGCCGCGCCTTGGCCAAAAGCGATTCAACGTCAAATGACAGAATCGCATCTGTCTCGGTGGATACCCGGCCTGGGATAATCTTCAGGATTTCCGTTCCAAAGGCAATTAGGAGGCTATCCATGACTTTGCTCACCAGCTCAGGTTTAGCGCCGCTCGCTCCCCGGTTATCCGCAATGGCCTTGTCCAAGAGGTATTTGTACTCCGGCATTTGGGCCGCTTTGAAAATCAGACTGGGATTTGTGGTGGCGTCCTCTGGGGCGAATTCCTTGATGCTCCCAAAATCGCCCGTATCAGCCACTACTCTGGTCCATCGTTTGAGTTGGTCGAGTTGGCTGGTTGAGGTTTGCGCCTTCGTGGATTGCAATTCCGCAGTTTGGTTCATAAATGGTGCTGTTTTGACCTTCGTTTCTAAGACAGCATGCCTCTCTCCCAATGGGAATGCAATCCCAGGATCCGTGGAATGGAGAGCGGATGACAACCTACCGGAGTTGCCTTCGTAAGATGGCATTGAATTCGCTTAAGGAGGAATCGGAATAGATGTGCTCAACCTGCTTTAAGGCAAACCAGCCATAAAGTGCCTGATTGCTGTCGTTTCCAGCGAAAATAAAATGTGATCCAGTTCCGACTCATATCCTTTGCGATAGCGGAAATTTATGCCTGGAAGATTCGGGCTGGTAATTTTCTGCCTCCCGTCCTCACAACTGCCTATGGCTTGGACATTGGCGTCCGAAGATGGGAGGGAGTGCTTTGATGAACAATCTCGATTACCTGCTTGAGGGAGTGGCCGCTACTCTGGTCTTGCTCACCCTTTTCCTGGCTTATCAACGTAGGCGTATTTGCAGACAAAACCTCAGTCTGAGAAAGCTCGCCATCGTCGCCCAGAAGATCGACAACGCCGTTTTCATCACGGACCTGGACGGCAACATTGAGTGGGTAAATGAAGCTTTCGGCCGCATTACCGGCTTTTCCTTGGACGAGGTTGAGGGACGAAATCCTGGCCCCGCTCTGCTTGGGTCTTTGCATAATACCCGTACCGTTCAGCGGCTGCGGGACGGAATGATTGCCGCCAAGCCTTTCACTGTCGAATTACTCTGTTCGCATAAAACTGGTCATCGCTTCTGGCTTCATCTCGATGTAACCCCTATTTGGAATGACCAGGGGCAGTTGGTTCACCATGTCGCGATCGGTTCAGACATTACGGCCCGCAAGCGTGCTGAAGAGGAGACGACCCGGCTAAACCGCCGCAACGAACTTTTTCTGAATGCGGTGGGCGAGGGGATGCTCGGTTTGGACATGCAGGGGTTCGTCACATTCTTTAATCCGGCAGCCGCCCGTTTGACGGGGTGGCAGCTCGAAGAAGTTCAAGGGAAGCATGCCAGCATGCTGTTGTATCAGTTGCAAGTGGACCGAATCCGAAACGGACAGGACGATGCCTTCGCCGCGACAGCCTTCCAGGAGGGAAAGGTCTTTCTTGGAGATTCAGACTGTTTCCGCCGCCGGGACGGAACATACTTTCCCGTGGAGCTAACGAGCACTCCCGTTAGGGATGGCAACAATGTTTTCGGCACCATTGTGGTCTTCCATGATGTGACTGAACGTCGGCAGAACGAGGCTTTGCGGCTGCGCGAAAGTCGCCAATCGGCCCTCCGGGCAGACATCAGCTACAATTTAGCAACCGCGGATAGTCTGCCTAACATCCTCCAACGCTGTGCTCAGGCTTTGCTGACCCATTTCAAAGGGGCGCTCGCCCGGATATGGACAGTGAGCGTTGAAGAGGATGTGCTCGAACTCCAAGTAACCTCAGGCATTGTTTCCCTTCCGACAACCGATCACTCGAGGGTCCCGTTTGGCACAGGGAGCATCGGCATAATCGCTCGCGAACAACTTCCGCATATGACCAATGATGTCCTGCTCGATCCTATGGTTGAAGATGTCGATTGGGTGCGGAGAGAGGAAATTTGCGCCTTCGTTGGTTTTCCTTTATTTGTTGAGAAGCGGCTGGTCGGTGTTCTGGCCCTTTACTCTCGCACGCCGTTTCCTGCGGATACCCTGGAGTGTTTAGCCGCAGTCGCTGATTCAGTGGCCCAGGGTATAGTGCGGAAGCAAGCCGAGGAAAAGATTGTTGAACAAGCGGCTCTTCTGGATAAAGCCCAGGACGCAATTATTGTAACCGATCTTTCCAGCCGGGTCATTTACTGGAACAAGAGCGCCGAGCGGCTGTATGGCTGGCCCGCAAAAGATGCTTATGGCAAATTTGCCGATGAACTGATTTTTCGGGATCACTCCTATTTCCAACGTGTGAAAAAAGAGGTGTTGGAAAAGGGCGAGTGGAAAGGGGAATCCTGCCAGGTCACGCAGGGCGACGAACCGGTAGTCGTGGAATCGACCTGGACGCTCGTCAACGACAATGCGGGCAGGCCCCGTTCGATTCTGGTGGTCAACACGGACGTCAGCGAGAAAAAGAAAATCGAAGCTCAGTTCCTGCGCACCCAGCGCATGGAAAGTATCGGCACTTTGGCAGGCGGCATTGCTCACGATTTGAACAACGTCCTCGCCCCTATCATGATGTCGGTCGACATTCTGAAAGAGAAATTCAAGGACCCGCAAAGCCAGCGCATGCTCACCGTCATGGAGTCCAGCGCCAAACGTGGGGCGGACATGGTGAAGCAGGTCCTTACGTTCGCTCGTGGCGTGGATGGCGAGCGTGTGCTGCTGCAAACACGTCATCTCATCAAGGAAGTGGCGAAGATAGTAGGCGAGACTTTTCCAAAGACCATTCAGTTGAAGACTAACCTCGCGGAGAGCCTTTGGCCGATCATGGGAGACGCCACACAGCTCCACCAGGTGCTGGTGAATCTGGCCGTGAATGCCCGGGACGCATTGCTTGAGGGCGGCACGATTTCCATCTCCGCAGAAAACACCATCATCGAGGCCCATGAAACGCGGCTGGAGAGCGGCGCAAAACCCGGCTTCTACGTTGTGATGAAGGTGAGCGACAATGGCACTGGTATTCCTCGGGAAATCCTGGATAAAATCTTTGAGCCCTTCTTTACGACCAAGGAAATGGGCAAAGGCACCGGCCTGGGTTTGGCTACTGTCCTCGGCATTGTGAAAAGCCACGGCGGCTTTGTTCAGGTCCAGACCGAGGTGGGCAAAGGCACAACTTTCCTCATTTACCTTCCAGCTATGGAAGGCGTCCAGAACCAGGTGGGTGATGGCGAAAAGAAGAAGCTGCCGCTGGGCAGCGGGGAACTGATCTTGGCGGTGGATGACGAGGCTTCTGTTCTCACCATGACCAAAGAAACTTTGGAAACCTTCGGATATCGGGTAGTCACCGCAAAGGACGGCACCGAGGCCGTGGCTGTTTACACATCCAATCGCGGTAACATCAAAGGCGTTTTGACAGATATGCTGATGCCCTTTATGGATGGGCCATCCACTATCAGAGTGCTCAAAAAGATGGACCCGGATGTTAAAATCATTGCGGCCAGCGGTCTGATGGACAGCGAAAAAGTCAGGGATGCGACCGGCATGGACAACATTACCTTTTTGATGAAGCCTTACACTGCGGAGAAGCTGCTTTCCGCTCTGCATAAGCTCCTGAATACTTAAGCGAAGCAGAGGCTCCTTTGCGGAGCTGCCTGAAAGCCTCAAAACTCCGTTTGCTATTTAACTTCCTGTTCCCTTTACTGCGTTCATGTTGCGAGCACTGAGCCATCGCCGAATTCACGCGTTCCTCGTCAGGGCCGTTCGTAAGTCCGGCATCCGGCCGACGCGCTTTATCTTGAGTGTTCATATTGCGGAGCAGGAAATGGTGCTCTTCCAGCAATGCGAGTTTGCCAAGCCGCGAGGTCCTTACTTCCCCGGCTATTATCCGCGACAATCCTTTTTGATCTCCACCTCGTCCTACGGTATTGGCCAGGCAATGAGTTCAAACAAAACTCCGCGTGGGCTCCATCGCGTTGCGCGCAAGGTCGGGGCTGGTCACTTGGCAGGCACGGTTTTTCGCAGCCGCCAGCCAGTTGGTTTCACTTGGCAAGGTCAGCCAAATGCTTCAATCGTTCATCGGATCCTGTGGCTGGAAGGACTCGAACCCGGTTTCAACAAAGGTGGAGGTGTGGATACTTTCAATCGCTACATCTACATCCATGGTTTTGGAGACGAGATGACTCTAGGGCGTCCTCAATCACATGGCTGCGTGCATATGGCTGCAGCCGATCTAATGCCCCTATTCGAATTGCTTCCCACGGGCACTCTGGTTTGGATAACCGAGAGGTAAAATCACTTCTATCAGTTGAGGGTCTAAATATTTTTCTCCAATAGTTCGGCTAACCGTTGCAGGGCCGGGGAGCGGTCCAGTGGATCGAGCTGCACCTCCAGTATGCAGAAGCTTTCAGTGTGGCTTTTTGCCTCTTCCAAAGCGTTATTCAGTTCGCCTTCGGTGCGAATCAGAAAACCACGTCCCCGCCCAAGGACCTCGGGAAGCTTATGGTATTTCCAGATTGCAACATCATTGTAGACACCGTCCTGCATGTGGCGCTCGGTTCCGTATCCATGGTTGTTTAAAACTACCACGATGGGATTCAAACCGTACCTGGCCGCGGTCGCCAACTCCATTCCGGTCATTTGAAAGGCTCCATCGCCTACCAGGATGAGGGGACGCAGCCCGGGAGCGGCGAATTGGGCGCCAATTCCGGCGGGCACCGCAAAACCCATGGAAGCATAATAAGCGGGTCCCAGGAACTCAGTGCGGTGCCGAATGTAAAGATCGGCCGCCCCAAAGAGAGCGTCGCCGACATCAGCCACCACCACCATGTCTTCCGTCAGAAAACTGTTCAGCCGCTGGAAGAGCCTGCGAACAGTCAGGCGTCCTGGACCCGGTTTGGATTTGAAGAGCGCCGGACTGCCCGGGGAAGTGAAATCCGGCAATTGACGTCTCGGCCAGTGGGCGCGCAAAAGTGCGCAAACAAAGTCTTTGAATCGAACATCTTCGTAGGAATGATACCGTACCGAGAGCTTCTCACTGGTCGCTGAAATCGAGCGGCCCGGATCCAGCCGAGCGG
>JAQGOV010000425.1 GCA_028293425.1 Verrucomicrobiales bacterium | reverse complement strand
GTTTGTGCCAACCAGAATTGGGCTGTTTTGGGTGCTAACGGTGCCGGTAAGAGCACCCTGCTGAAACTAGCCTTCGGCGACATCCACCCGGCCTGGGGCTCACGGGTAAAGCGCTTTGAATTCACTGCTAAAAACACCATTTGGGACCTGCGCAAAAAAGTGGGGTTTGTTTCCCCTGAACTGCAGGCCACTTACCGCGAGCAACTAACGGGAGCGGATGTTGTCGCTTCCGGTTTCTTTTCCAGCGTGGGGTTGATGGATAAGGTGTCACCTGCTCAACGCCGGGCTGTGCGAAAGCTCCTCATCCAGTTTGGGCTCAAGGAACTGGGCGATAAATCCGCGTTGCGGATGTCCTATGGAGAATTCAGGAAAATGCTGCTGCTTCGCGCGCTGGTGCAAGAGCCCGAACTTCTGATCTGCGACGAGCCTTTTGATGGACTGGATGAGAAGGCTAAAAGGGAATTTGCGGCAACTCTCGACCAGGTCTCACAAAACGGCACACGGCTGATCATTGTCACTCATCATCTGGACGACCTGCCTTCCTCCATTACGCACGGAATATTTCTGCAGAAAGGCAGGGTGATCTGCCAGGGTGAGATGAAAAAACTCTGGAAGCATCCGGTGGTGAGGAAGCTGTTCGGGGGCGGCTAACCGCCCCCGAACGTTTCAAGCACGAGCTATATCGTTTCAGTTCGCTTCATTGCCCGCAGGGGAGATTTGCCGATGTATCCCCATGCTGGGTTCGAGAGCAAGTTTTTCGCTTTCCGGAATGTGATCCGCAGCGGGTGCTTCGCCTCCAGCAGCCGGCTTCTTGCCTTTATTGCCGTCACCCTCAAACACCAAATAAAGAGTTGGCAAAACGATCAATGTGAGCAGCGTTGCTGAAATCAAGCCGCCGATGATGACCACGGCTAGCGGCTTCTGGGTTTCGGACCCGATGCCTTTGGAGAGCGCCATGGGAAGGAGCCCCAGCATGGCCAGAAGGGCTGTCATGAGCACGGTTCGAAGGCGGACGGATGCCCCCTGGAGCACCGCGTCGAAGGACTTCATTCCTTCATCCCGGAGTTGATTGAAATAGCTGACCATCACCACGCCGTTGAGCACGGCTTGTCCAAACAAAGCGATGAAACCAATCGCAGCCGAGACACTTAAAGGAATGTGCGTAAGGAGCAGGGCGAAGATGCCGCCGATGAGCGCGAACGGCACATTGAGCAAAATCAGAACCGCGCTCTTGACTGATTTGAACGCATCGAAGAGCAGGATGAAAATCAGGAAGACACTAATTGGCACAATCAGGCCAAGGCGCTTCATGGCCCTCTCCTGGTTCTCGAATTCCCCGCTCCACGTCACCAGGTATCCTGGCGGCATTTCAATACCTTTTACTCTTTGTTGCATGTCGGAGACGACGCTTCCCATGTCGCGTCCCTTAATGAAAACGCCGATGGCCGTGACACGCGTGCCGTTTTCGCGGCTAATGTTGAGGCTGCCGCCCGTCTCGCGAAAGCTCGCCACTTGATTCAATGGGATGTGCAAGCCCTCAGGAGTGTCCACGAGCAGGTTTTTGAGGTTCGAGAGTTGACGCTCTTTTTCAGGCAGCCGGACGAGAACAGCGAAGTGCTTTTCCCCCTCCCAGATTTCAGTCGCGGACTTTCCGCCCAGCCCCGTTTCTATGACATCCTGCACGTCCGCCACGTTCAGCCCGTAACGAGAGGCCCGAGCCCTGTCGATTTCAATCAGGGACTGCGGAACCTCGCCAGCCCGGTCAATGAAAGCGCGCGAAACACCCGGCACATCCGAGATCTTGTGGAGTATTTTCTGAACCTGCGTTCGGAGGGTGGCAGGCTCTTCCCCAAACACCTTGATTACCACCTGTCCGTCAATTTGTGAAATGCTTTCCAGAACGTTGTCCCGAATCGGCTGCGAAAAGCTGGTCTCAATGCCCGGGTACTTGCCAAGGGCAGCATCCATCTCCTCAAGGATCTTTTCCTTGGTGATTTTGCGTTTCCATTGGTCCGCTGGCTTCAAGTCGACAAACATTTCCGCCATGTTGATGGCCTTGGGGTCCGTGCCATCCTCGGGCCGGCCAGCTTTGGAAATGACCGTGTTCACTTCGGGCACGGTACGCACGGCGGCGCGCAACTTGGCGCAGTAATACGTTGCTTCAGTCACGGAAAGCCCAGGAGGCAGAGTCACATTTACCCAGATGCTTCCTTCATTGAGTTCCGGCAAAAATTCCGTGCCGAGCTTTGGGACGACGGCAAAACTGGCCAGCAGGGCCAGCACAGCCGAGATGATCACCGTCTTCCTGTGGCGCAAGGCCCAACCGAGGGATGGTTCGTAGAACTTCTTGAAGAATTTGACCACGAAATTCTCCTCATGCGGAATATTCTTTCGCAGCAGGAAATAACAGAGCAATGGAACGAGCGTGAGCGAGAACAGCAGCGAGCCAATCAGGGCTGATGTCACCGTCCACGCCATGGGGGAGAAGATGCGGCCTTCATGGCGCTGCAGGGTGAAAATGGGGATGTGCGCCGCGATGATGATTAACATCGAAAAGAAAGTCGGCCGGCCTACTTCGGCAGTCGCCTCGAGAATGGTATTACGGAAAGCCGCTTTGCTGCCCATCCCCTTCTGCTCGGACAGGCGGCGAAACACATTCTCCACCACGATCACAGCCCCATCCACAATGATGCCAAAGTCCATGGCGCCGAGGGAGAGAAGGTTTGCCGGGATCCCGCGCCACGTCAGGCCAATGAAGGTCGCCAGCAATGAAAGCGGGATCATGAGCGCCACAATTCCAGCAGCCCGCAGATTTCCGAGGAACAGGAAAAGAATGAAGCTGACCAGCAGGGCGCCTTCGCCCAGGTTTTTGAACACGGTGTGGAGCGTGGTTCCAATCAACCAGGTACGATCGTAATAGGGCATGATCTGTACGCCCTTGGGCAGCACGCTTTTGTTGAGCATCGCAACTTTGGCCTTCACACCCTCCAATACCTCCGATGGGTTTTCGCCTTTGCGCATGAGAACGATGCCGGCCACAATGTCGTTATTATCATCCTGGCCCACCACTCCCTCGCGAGGCACGGCGCCAACGGTCACGTCCGCGATGTCTTTGATGAGGACGGGAGTGCCATTGCGAGAAGCCACCACGATGCTGCCGATTTCATCCTTTGAGCGCAGCAAGCCAATGCCGCGAATCAGGTATTGTTGGGGACCTTGCTCGACTTTGCTCCCCCCTACATTGGCGTTGCCGCGGCCGAGTGCGGTAAACAGTTGCTGAAGCTGGATATTGTAATACTTCATCCGCGAGAGGTTCGGATTGACCTCGTAAGTTTTAATCAATCCGCCCAGGCTCACGATGTCCGCCACCCCTGGCGTCATGCGCAACTGCCTTTCGACCACCCAGTCCTCCATGGTGCGCAGGTCCTTCGAGCTATAGGCATCTCCCTTGAGCCGGAATCGGAAGATTTCCCCGATCGCGGTGGAGAGTGGAGCGAGCTGCGGCTGCACGCCCGAGGGCAAATCCGCGGTTTGCAAGCGCTCCAGCACTTGCTGGCGGGCAAAGTAATCGGTCACCTTGTCGTCGAAAGTCAGCACGATGAAGGACAGCCCGAACTGAGTATGGGAAAACATCCGCACCGAATGGGGCAACCCCGCCAAAACCGTTTCCAGCGGAATAGTGACCTGCTTCTCCACTTCCTCCGGAGCTCGTCCTGGAAAAAGCGTGATCACCTGCACTTGAATGTCGGAAACATCCGGGAACGCCTCAATGGGCAGGGATTTAAAAGCGGCAATGCCTCCAGCAACAAAAAGCACCACCATCAGGATCATGAACAGGGGCTGATGAAGGGCAAATGATACGATACGTTTGATCATAGGAATACGATTGATCTGGCTTTCAGAATTTTGCCGCGAGTGTCCCTGGCCCGCGGCGCATCACCCGATGATTTGGAGGAATGGACGCTGCTGTCAGGATTTGTTTCCGTTCTGCAAAAGTTGCTCCAGCAGCAAGGTGCCTTCGGTCACAACCTTCTGCCCGGCTGCCACACCGTTCAGGATGAGAATTCTCCCATCATGCTCGGGCCCGACCTTGATCTCCCTGCGCGTGAACTGGCCTTTGCCGTCCTCGAGGAAGAGGTAATGCTTGTCGCCTTTCAGATAGACAGCCTTTTGGGAAACATCCAGTCCCCCGGTATCTTCGGGGCTTTCCACGGTCACATACATCTCCCCTTTAAGGAGGCCGTTTGGATTGTCGACTACCCCGCGGACTTTCACGGTGCGGCTGACCGGGTCGACAAAGTGTGAAATTACTTCGATCTTGCCCACGAAAGGCTGATCCGGGTGGGCCCTGGAGTGAACTGTAATCTTTTGCCCCACCTTCAGCTTCGGCAAATCCTCTTCGGTAGCATCTACCTGCACCCACAATCGGCTCGGATCGGTGACCACAAAGAGCGGCGAGAACAGTTGAGGCGCATTGGCCAGCATTTGATCAGGGCGCACTTCCTGCCCTGGGTTGATGTTCTTCTCCACGACCATGCCGGCGAGGGGGCTCTTCAAAGGGCACGTTTGATCGATGGAGGCGGCTCTGACCCCATACAAGGCAAGCCGGGCAGTGGTCCTTTCTTTTTCGAAACGGGCGCGGTCCACATCCGCTTCAGCAGATTGCAGATCCTTTTGAGGAGCTGCCCCATGCTCAAACAATTCACGGAATCGATTGAGATTCTTTTCTGCCAAGGCCAGATCGCTCTCCGCCTTTCTTGAATCCGCCTGGGCCTGGCCAAAATCGGGTGAAGCGATGGTGGCCAAAGTGTCCCCAGGAGCAACCATCTGGCCGATTTCAGCGGCAATCTTTGTGACGCGGCCACCAAATGGCGTAAAAATGCGAACGGTTACATCATCATCCCATACCAGCCGTCCATTGAGGCGCAGAGAGGCATTTTCGCACGGGCGGGCCTGCTCGACTGAAAGTGCCGTAAGCTGCGGGCTGTTCTCCGCAATCGTAACATGTTCTCCTGTGACCTGCGGCTCCGGAGGTTCAGTGGTGACGGTGGTGGTTTCAGAGGTTTTGCAGCCGGCTAAAACTGCCGGGACGAGAACCAGGGCGTACCATTTTGTTTTCATTTGGAGATCGGGTGTTGAGATGTTGTTTTTTCGCCTACGTTCCAGGCTGCCTTCAGGGCAGCCGCTGCATTGGCCGCATCGGCCGCCGCCTGCGCGGTGGCGAGGCGCACCTCATTGTCGTTTCGCTCAGCCGAGAGCAGATCGAGAAGCGAGGCCCCGCCTTTTTCATAGGCAAAGGAAATTGTCTTACGGACCTCCTGCGATTTCGGGAGAATGGTTTCGCGTGCCTGCTGCCAGCGTGCCGCCGCGTCGGCGTAGGTAACTTCAGCCGAGGCAATTTCCGCCGTAATTGTGGCCTCGGTTTTTTTCAACTGGAACTCGGCCTGCTCTTTAGCAGCCCGCGCGGCGAGGATGCCGCCCTTGTTTCGATTCCACAAAGGCAGGGGAAATGAAAGCCCAAAGCCAATGGTATTTGGTTGATCGGGCGGCTCGTGCTCATACTGGACGAGAAGCGTGGGATCGGGGATGCGCAGAGCCTTTTGATATTTCAGATCCGCTTCCGCCCTTTGCCGGAGCGCTTCGGCAGCCAGCAGGTCAGGACGGTCGGGAGGAAAACTGTATTCCCTGCCTTTGGCGACGGATGTTTCGAGGGCGAGTGAATCCAGGGTGTCCGCGGGTGTCCAAGTGCCGGACGGCTTTTGCGCGCCTAGCAACACTTCCACGGAAATTCGGGCCGTCCTGGCGATTGTTTCGGCCGCGCGCGCGTCCAGTTCCAGCCGATCGGCAGCAATCTCAATTTGCGCCTTGTCTGCCCGGGAAATATCGCCAGCGTTCAAGCGTGCTTCCGCGATTTTCGCCTCCCTTTTTAAACCTTCGGCGGATTGCCGCAAAATGCTCACATTTGTTTGAGCCAGCAAGGCTGTCACATAGGCTCGTGTGACGGCTAAATCCAAGGTTCGCCGAGCATCCAACAGCCGGGCCTCCGCCGCTTTCACACCGGCCGTCGCGGATGCTTGGCGATTGGAGCGTTTGCCACCGATTTCGAATAATTGGTTAATCGCGAAAATGGTATCGTAATTCCGGTGCCAGAGATCGTTCCCCGCTGAGGTGCCTGCCGGATTGCTGTCGGCGGGCAATTTGGCGGTGGACCATGAGAACGTTGGGTTGGGAAACTCTCTGCCGACAATCCGTTGCGCGACGGCAATATCCACATCGCTTTTTGCCGCAAGAAGGTCCCAGTTCCGCTCGAAAGCGAAACGGCGTGCCTCCGGCAAGGTGAGCGTTTGTGGCATTGACCAGGAAGGGACCAGTGTCGCTGAAACAGCAGCCTGCGGCGGCGTTGATTCCGCTTGCCCTTTCATCGCTGTCAAACAGCACACCATCATCATCAAATTCCTGTTAATCACGTTTGTGAACCACTTCTGAATCCGCATTTTGTGTTCTCGAAATTCGTTGTTCAGTCCTGACGCCCATTTTTTTGCGTAGGTTTTTGGGTCGTTAGGAGGGGTTCTTTCCCTTGTTGCAAAATGATTCGTTCAGCGAGTATTTGGCCGTTTTTTTCCACGGCGAAGACACGAATCCCAATGCCTTGGGTCCATGCCTCCGGAGTCACCGGCTTCCCGTGTTTCGCGAGTTCCTTCTCGGAATCCCATTGAAGGGTCGATTTACTCCAGGAGAAGACTTCGTTTGTGCCATGCAGTTGCAAAACCAGCTTCCTTGAATCCTTATCTGCACTTACAACCACGCCTTCCTTCCAAGTCGCCCAATGATGCATGGCGGAGTTGCCAGAAACCTGCGCGAGCAGGCTGGCTAACGCCACCCATCCCGTTTTTGGCATCCGAATAACTCTTGCTCTCAGGCTCATAGGCGATCAAAACGGACATTAGCTGCTTGTGTGCCATGGCTGCATAATTATTTCAAACTGCTAATTACCAAGCACTTGCATTTCAGTGATAATGGGGGTTGATCACAAGTTTATCAGAACTGGTAACTTTCTGATCACCTCGATCACGTTCCACCGACCGCATAAGAGAATTTCAGGCGTATTTAAAAGCGTGAGAATGTTGAAGGTTTTAAAGATTGAGGACTGGGCAAAAAACTAGGAGGCAAAACTGCTTCGTAATGTAGAAGCTGGAATTTCATATTCGGTAATCGAGACCGTGGACGTGAAAGGTTGCGATCCCGCTGGAGTCATGGTTTGTTGTTAAAGGAACGCGAGGATTGTATGCGACGGTGAAACGAAGACGATATGGAAGCATCCAGCGATAAAACAGTGGTCCGGGGCCGCCTATCTGGCCCAGTGGATTTGTCTGGAGAGTGGATTGGCCACTATCCCGGACATTATGACGAGGTCGTCCGCATCAATCAGGCTGGTGAGGAAATCGAAGCGGTTAAAATCACGGGGGACGATTTTGTTCCGGCAGGAGCGGTGACTTGGCGAGCCAACGCCCGTACTGGGCAAGGCCAAGGACAGATTGCGGAGCGTGAATTTCGCAATGCACGTTTCATACCCGGCCGACTCACTGTATTAACAACTGAACGCATTATTTTCCGCTGGGACCAATGCGGCAGCGTGGAATATCGCAAAGACGACTAAACGCTCCTCAGACTATATGCTTCCGGGTCTCCGCCATGATAAAAGTTTTCACGGCATCGGCTGGTGACTTGATCAATCTCAACCCGGGAATAGCGACAATTCGCTCTGTATTTACTTCGTTGTCGTGGTATTTCCAGGCGTAACAAACCCGAGCTTTCGGATGGTTCAGGAGCTCGAACACTTCTACTTTCCCCTCCCAGACCGATTTCCCGCGGAATGTCTCTTTAACTTCGACTGTTTCCAAATGCCTGGAATTTGATTCGTGAAGCTGCCGAATGGCTGCGCGGAGCTGGTCCAGGTGCTTTTCTTTATCGGACAAGATCAGTGCTCCTCAGGGCCGGTTCATTGGGGCAGGGCTTTTTGCATGCTTAGCACATCTTAAAATAATCGAAGGGACAATAGCTGTGTGGGTGTTCTCCGACAATCTCGTTTACGATTTGCGTGCATTTACCCAGGCCAGCCCGGGCCGATCGACGCGGAACCGCACCAGGCGCTGATGTTGTACTTCTGTTACGTAGACGGTTCGGCCATCGGCACCGCCAAAGCATAGATTGCTGGGCATCGAGCCTAACACATCGACCTCCTGCAGCACTTCCCCTTTTGGCGAAAGCTTCACCACGGTGCCTTTGCCATGCCGGGCAATATAGAGATTCCCATCCACATCGCAGCGCATGCCGTCAAAACCATGAGTGTCAAACTTTTTGACCAAACGCTTTTTTGACAGGCTGCCGTCTTTCCCAATCACGAATGCCCATACGTTCCTTTGCACACTTTCGTTCACGTATAAGGTTAGGCCGTCCGGACTCACATCGATGCCATTGCTGGTTCCCATTCCTTCCGCAACGAGAGAAACGTTTCCTGTTTGATCGATGCGCCACACTTGACCAGTTCCCGCCTTCCAATTGGGGTCGCTGGCATAGAGTGTGCCGTCCTGGGTAATGGCCAGGTCATTCGGCTGGTTCATCCGGGGCTCGTGAGCGAAGACTTTCACATGGCGGGTTTTAGGGTCGACCTGCAAAACATTGTGCTCCACATAATCCGCCACAAACATGCTGCCGGTTCGGTCGAAAACGATCCCGTTCCCGACGCTTTTGCCTGGTAACTCAACA
>JAQGOV010000391.1 GCA_028293425.1 Verrucomicrobiales bacterium | reverse complement strand
CACCAGCGGTACAATCTTTTGGGGATCACCATCGACCATGTACCCCCCGACTTTTGCGTTAGGCTGAAACACGAGCGGTTCGATCATGAGGGGCATCCCATAGTGATCGCACTGTGGTTTCAGCGTCAGAATATTTTGGATGCACTGATCCGCGACTTCCGGTTGTTCCGGAATGCAGAACAGATTTACAACCACGCACGTTGCATCGAGGCGCACTGCCTGTAGCACTGGCTCGGCGATCATCCTCGAGAACAGCGCGCGCGGCAGCTGGCGACCGTAAACATTCGCCACGTCGGTACGCAGCACCAGTGCTGGTTTGGCCCGCAGAGGCAGGGACTGCAGGTGTCGCGCCTGCCCTAGCGTGAGTTGGATTGCATCCGGGGCCGCGGCCACGAGCACCTCTACCGCGCGAGGTAGATTCTCGATGCCGGCAAGAAACCCGGCCTCATTGAAAAAACCGTGATCGACAGCGACATCGAAACAACGGCCACTTTGAGGATTAAATAAGCGATTTAGGCGGGCAATTTTCATCGTGGTGTCCCAGAACCGAAACATGGGCTCAGTCTGCATTACGGTAGGATAGTTTAACCTGTCTCCGCTCCGATCGTGGCGGCACATTCGTGCGGTGGGCAGCCGCACCTCTTCGCTCTGTCCGATCGTTGGCCGGTCGGGGCTCGGATGAGCGGTGATGCCGTTCGCATACTGGACACGCCAATCGTTTTACAGGCATGACGGATGGAATAATATGTCACCTGATGGGTGGCACACGGGATCGCTCGCGAACTCGTGAGGTTTTGTGAAAAAGTAAATCATTTTTTGGAGCAGCGGTGAGGCGATGCTCGCGAGCGGTTGTCCATGGTACACTCTGGGCTGTCGCCATTGGGTTAGTGATGGCGACTGCCGGAAATACTGACAAAGACTTGTTGCTTGAACGTTAACACCCAACGGCGTCGCATTGAGTTTGGATCCTGTTTCATCCAATTGATCGCCGAGGTTGCTAACCCTCTCGCGCTGGACTCCGAGGCCGCAGGGTCGCTCAACCCAGGCCCGTTTCCGGCAAGACCAAGACCCGGCCAGTGCTAATCGCGTTGCGATAGTGCTCCCTGAGCGGCGCTCCGGCTGAACTTAACGTTCAATGCTAGAAGTTTGTCCCGCGGCGATCGGGATAGGACCATCAGGCATCAAGGGCGGGCGTATGTCGGCGCCTGCACCAAGGTTCATGCTTGCCCATCGGGGCGCTTCCGGCAGCCCACCAACTCTGTTTTTCGTATAGTCACTCTATCCGCCTTCGAATCCCTAAAATGCATTCAGTATTTGGTTATGCCATTGGTTGTTTCTCGGTCACGTCTGTCTTAGCCTGAAATCTCCGAGGACCGTTCGACACATATTTTATCACCCTTCGATGAAGCGTTCCGTCATCAACCTCGCCTATCGACAGGCCGTGTCTTGTTTCGCCAGGCACCACTGGAAGCTGCCACCGCGACCAGCCTGGGATATCACCGATTTCGGCCTAAGCAATTTTCGGCGGTTTGGGCTTACGCTAATCAATCTCGCGAGCGAACCGGAGTACTGCGAAAAGCTAATGTATGCACGCCGAGGGCAAACTACGCCATGCCACACGCATGCTAAAAAGAAGGAGGATATCATATGCCGCGCGGGTCGGCTTACGTTGCGGCTGTGGCCCCGCCGGCCTGGTGCCCGGCTCATGCCCGCAGCTTTCACTGTTCAAGTCGACGGACATCCTCGCCGAGTCCGCAGTGGCCGTGCCTTCACCCTTGAAGCCGGCTCTCGCGTAACACTTTTGCCCGGCATTTGGCATGAATTTTATCCCTCTAGCCGTGAATGTATCATCGGCGAAGTCTCCACAGCCAATGATGACGAAAACGACAATTTCTTCTCCAATCCCGAGATAGGCCGGTTCCCGGGCATCCTCGAAGACGAGCCCGCCGTCGTTCGGTTGGTGGAGTGATGGAAGGGCGCGCTGGACCTAGCTCACCACCTTTTCGAGCGAAAATCTAAATATGGCTGGGCCCGGCCGGGCGCGTTGCTTCTTCTTTCGAAATTTCAAAGAAGGGCGGGTCGGGTGTGGACGCCCGGATTACCGTGTCGTAACGATGTTTCGTTTCGGACGGGCAGACTGGAGCAAAAAGCAGCGTTCACTGAGCGGATCTTTCACCGGTAGACGCATGAGATGTCCGAAATCCCGGAAAGGAAGCGTGTGTTGTCCGGATTGAGCGGCGCATCAGGACACCCCAGATCCTGGACCGCTCCATAACCGCGACGCCTACGATGCCGGGCGACTAGCTGCACCTTCCACCAGGTGGAAAACCTCGACCAGTCCATGCGATACAGGGCTGTGGTCGGGGTTACAGGGCATGATGTCGCTCATGAATTTCCACCAGCGCTGACAGACGTCTGTCTTTGCGATCGCCGCCAACCGGGCCTCGTCCTCAATCTCCAAGTATCCGAACAGTTGGCGCGTAGTGGGATCGAGGAAGATGGAATAGTTGTGCACGCCGTGGGCTTTCAGCGTGACGGTCAGGTCGTCCCATATTGGCTGGTGCCGACGGGCGTATTCCTGTTCGGCCCCTGCATTAACGTGGAGGAGAAATGCTTTGCGAATCATGGAAATTGAGCCGGAGAGAGGGCCCACGGGGACCCCACCTCGTTTCAAACTGGTTTATTTCTCGCCGATTACCGGGTTACGCAGCGTGCCGATCCCACTAATATCGATTTCCACAACGTCTCCCGAAATCAACCAGCGCGGAGGTTTTGCTGCCATTCCCACGCCGTGAGGCGTGCCGGTCAAAATGACTGTACCGGCAGGAAGGGTCGTACTACCGCTAAGAAATTCGATCAGTTCGGGGATACTGTAGATCATGTCACCCGTGTTCCAATCCTGCACAACAATGCCGTTCAACCGGGTCGAAATGGTCAACTTGCTGGGGTCGGGGATTTCGTCGGTCGTGACCAAGCATGGCCCAAGGGGACAGAATGTGTCGAAAAATTTCCCGCGACACCACTGCCCGCCGCAATTCCGCAGTTGCCAATCCCGAGCACTGACATCGTTCGCACATGTATAACCTATCACATATTCCAGCGCATGATCCCGACTGACGTTCTTGCAATCGCGGCCTATTACGACCGCCAATTCACACTCATAGTCGACCTCGTTGCTAAGGAGTTTGGTGGGCAAAATGATGGGCCCCCCGGGATCTTGAAGCGTGTTGATTCCCTTGGCAAAAAGCACAGGGAAGGGAGCAAGCTTGGCACCGCTTTCCTCGGCATGCCGCCGATAGTTGAGCCCTACGCCAAGAATCTGAGTTGGCACGACCGGCGCCAACAGTTGTTGGACGATCGCGCGGCGACCCGTTTCGCGAAAGCCGCTGAACAGTTTCCCTTCCAGTTCGGCGAAGGTTCCATCCGTGCGTTGATTGGCGTAGGCGACGACGCCTTTTTCGGTTCGGTACCGATGAATTCTCATAAATTGAAAGATTACTTGCCGGCACTCCAGCCACCGTCGATCGCGAGCGTGCTACCGGTAACCATCGCGGATTCGTCGCTGGCAAGGTAAAGTACGGCAGCCGCGATTTCGCTGGGATGAGCCATGCGCCCTGTCAACTGAGTGGCGCACATTTCCTGACGCGTTTTCTCTGGGTTGGCGGACTCGGCAAGGCGCAGAGACACAAATGGGGTCTCCACGCGACCAGGGCAGATTGCGTTGAATCTTACCCCCGTATGGGAATAATCCAACGCCAGAGCCTTGGTGAGTCCCACGACCGCAAACTTACTGGCGCAGTATGCAAGGCGGTCTCGTATTCCGAGGATGCCACCGATCGAAGCGACGTTAATGACACTGCCCCGTTTGCGCTCGAGCATGCCGGGGACGAAGGCTCGGCAAATATTGAAGGTGCCACGTACGTTCACCGCATGCAGCCGATCCAAGTCGCTTGCGGAGGTCGAAAGCAAACTACCGACATGTCCGATGCCGGCATTGTTTACCAGCACATCGATGACCGGTAGCCGCTTGGCTAACTCCGAAGACGAGACTTCATCGCTCACATCTAGTGTCGCCGCCTCGGCGGTTCCTCCGGCGCGCCGGATAAGATCCACCGTGATTTTCGCCGCAGCCTCATCACGGTCAACTACCCATACGAGGGCCTTCGCTCCCGCGAATGTTTCGGCGATCGCCCGGCCGATGCCAGAACCAGCACCGGTGACCAACGCGTTTTTATTCAGCAGAGAAAACATCGGATTCTGTGTTAACTGGTCGAATCGCATGTATCAGGCCGGTCGCAGGAAGTCTTCGAGATTGTCCACATCTGCTCGGACGTCGCGGTGCCCTCGCGTGAGGCGTTACCGGTCCCCCCGTCAATCGCACTCAATTTCAGACCGTGTTGCTCCACGCGTGCCGCACAGCGAGGATTGCCTCGACCGGAAGCCTGCATCCCGTTCATGTCGGTAGGGCACGACTTCGTCGGCACCCATGTGGGCGGCGAGTTGCAGGTTCTCCCCGTTGAAAAAGAGTCAGGACCATAGGTAGATGATCGTACCGGAGTGGAGGGCAGCTCACGGCAGGACGATTCGAGTCACGTGCCAGCGGCCCAAGTTGGCCGCGAAGAGTTCCCGTCCCCGCAAGGCGATGTTCGTCGGATTGGAAAGTGTATGCGCCTCCCAATCTTCAATGAGGATTTCAGGTTTACCTCCGCCAGGCGGCACGCGCCAAATGCGCGCGGGCGTGTAACAGGAAACAAGTAGTGCGCCATCCGCATCGAACGCGAGACCATCAGGCAAGGTAGCCGGCAGCCGGACAAAGACTTCGCGTGCCCCGGGCTTTCCATCAGAATGCATGGCTATCCGTTCAACACCGGGCAGCCAAGTGCACACCACATAAAGAGCCGAGCCATCCGGCGCGAGCGCCACGCCGTTGGCGAAGTTGAAAGGACCAGGGTGCCAAACACCGCCGGAACCCGCGGAATCGAAGCGGTAGATCTTCCCCGACACCTCGCGAAACGCTCCGCTGTCGCTCACAAAGAGGTCGCCGGTGGCGGTAAATGCCAAATGGTTCGGTATCCGGGGACCACGAGCAAATTCACGAAGCTGCATCTTTTGAAGGTCGAGTCGCCAAATACATCCATTCTTAAGATCACATGCGGCCAACCATTGCCCGTCCGGATGAACCGCCACGCCTAGAACAAAGCCACCGGTGCAGGCGACCTCCTCTGGTGACCCTCCTTCCGCGGGAATGCGATATATTTGCCCGGCCTCGCCGCCCGCCCAAATCGAACCATCGCGAGGATGTACGGTTACACACTCAGGGTGATCAAGCCCGTCGGAGAAAACCGAAGCGGAGGTAAGCGGAAGGATCATGTGCGGGGTGACCGCCGCACACTACGACTAAATCGCCAACTGCAGACAAAAGCTACTTCCCTAAACGTTAACCTGTCCTTCCTGTTGCTTCGACCCCCCACGCCTTACCTGAATACGCCAATCTTGGCACATGGTCGATCCATCGAGCATCGCAGAGGCTCGCTAGCGCCGCGTCTCGTACTGCAAGGCTGCCGCCCTTGATTTGGTCATTATCGCCGTATGTACGAATTTCGCCACCAGTGTGCCGGCCAGATAACGTTCCTCGTTTGTGTAAGTTGGCTCCCTCGCTCTGGTTCGCCACGTGATTCCACTCCACGACTGGCTTCTTTTCGCCGCTGCAGCTCTGGGCATGGTGCTTTCGCCCGGCCCGAACATGATGTACCTGCTCTCGCGCTCGATTTGCCAGGGGCGACGCGCAGGCTTCATCTCATTACTGGGAGTCGTGAGCGCCTTTTTGCTGCACCTGTTTTGTGCGTCGGTCGGCCTC
>JAQGOV010000681.1 GCA_028293425.1 Verrucomicrobiales bacterium | reverse complement strand
GGTGATCGCGAGCGATCCGGCACCAGCCGTGATGGTGCCGGTAAAGGTGATCGTGGGCACACCAGAGACACGCGCGTCCATCGTGCCGGAAGCGCCGACGGCGCCGGCAAGCGACCAGTCGGTGCTTGCAGTTCCGGAAGCGTCAGTGACGGAAGACGCAACGGAGACACTTCCTCCGCCCGACGTCACGACGAAGTTGACCGTGACGCCGGATTGCACAACGCCCGCTGCGGACTTCATCTGAACGGTGACGTTCTGAGCCGCACCAGCGGCCGCGGTGATGGACTGCGGGGTGATCGGAACGATCGTCGCGGCACCCGCCGACGACTCGGGCCACGGGACGACCGTCGCAATGCTGCGATTCGAGAACGTGCCGTCACCGATACCGGCCTGCGAACCACCCCAACAGTACAATTGGCTGGCGGTCGAAATACAGGTCGCGTAGCGGCTGAACGATGGAATGTCAGTTGGCGTCACGCCGGTGACCGCCACAGTCGCCGATGGACGGTTGGTGCTCGTGCCGTCGCCTACCTGGCCGCCGAAGTTCGAACCCCAGCAGTAGACGGCCGTGCCGGTTCGAGCGCAGCTATGCCCTTCACCCGCGCGCGCGTCGAGCGCTCCAGTCACGCCAGGCACCGTCGCGGGTGTGAGCTGATTGGTCGTCGTTCCGTTCCCGACCGAGCCGTTGCCGTTCCAGCCCCAACAGGCAACCGTACTCGCCGTCGTGAGGCCACAACTGTAGTCGACGCCGAGGGTGAGGCTGGCGAAGCGGAGTGCCGTCGAAGTAGCAACCGGAATGACTGAGTAAGTGGTCGTTCCTGTGCCGAGTTGGCCACCGTAGTTCTCACCCCAGCAGAACGCCTGACCCGATGCGTCGAGCGCGCAGATGTTCGTGCGGCCCACGTTCACGCTCACGAACGTGCGACTGCCCGTGTTCACGAGGGTCGGGACGTTCCTGGTGGTGTAGATCGAGCTGTCAGCGCGGAACGAGTAGCCGCCCCAACCCCAGCAGTACAGCGCATTCGCCGTGGTGATACCGCAGGTGGAGAGGGCGCCGGTGCTGAGCGACGAGAAGGCGAGTCCACCCGAGACAGCGACGGGCACGTTGCTGTTCGCCTGGGTGCCGTTGCCGAGTTGCCCAGCTTCGTTCGCGCCCCAGCAGTAGGCCGTTCCGCCGCTCGTCAGAGCGCAGTTGTGGAAGCCCTGCGATCCCTTTGCCAGTGCGGTGAATGTAAGTCCTCCGGCCACCGCGGTCGGCGCCGTGCGGTTGGTATTGCTTCCATCACCAACCTGTCCCTGCGCGTTCCCACCCCAGCAGTACGCGGCGCCGGCTGTCGTGAGGCGACACAGGGCGGACCCCAGGTTGCTCGCGCCGTTGTTGTAGTAGGCCAGCCGGCGCGCGGTGAACGTCACGGGCGAAAGGCCCGGGACACTCGCCTGCAACGTGTAGTCGGTTCCCGAGACGAGCGGCGTGGTCCAGGTGAAATTGCTCGCCGTGCCGTCCGCAGCGGTGTTCACGGCCGCCGTCGCCACCGTTCCGCTTCCCGACGCGGCCGTGAAGGTCACGGTCGCGCCGGCGACGGGGTTGCTCGAGCCGTCCTCGACCTTCACCTGGAGGCCGCCAGCGGTGCCGAAGTAGTCGGGGAGAAACTGGTTGTTGCCCCCGGTGATGCTCATCGAGCCGGAGACGCTTCCGACGGTGCCGGTGAAGACGAGCGTCGGGATGTTCGCCACCCGCGCCTCGAGCGTGCCGACGGTGCCGGTCGATCCGGCGAGGTTCCAGGCGCTGCTCGCACGACCCGATGCATCGGTGACGACACTGGCCACCGTGACACTTCCACCGCCGGACGTCACCACGAAGTTCACCGTCACCCCGGGCAACGCCGTGCCGATGGCGTTTCGCACCAGGACCGTGACGACCTGCGGCGTGCCCGCGGCTGCCGTCAGCGACTGGGGCGTCACCGCCACCGGCATCGCCGGGTCTCCCGCCGCCGACTCCGGCCACTGCACGGCTGTCGGTATCGTGCGCGTGGCGCCTGTCCCGTCGCCGATGCTGTACGACGATCCCCAGCAGTAAAGCTGCTTCGTCGTGGACACGCACGATGACGAGCGCGAGAAGGCGGCGATGCCCACCGGGGTGATGCCCACGGCCGTCTTCGCCGGCGTGGTGCGCGGCGACGTGAAGGTGCCGTCGCCCACCTGCCCCGAGAAGTTCGCGCCCCAGCAGTAGAAATCGGCACTCGTGCGGGCGCACGCATGGAACTCGCCCGCCTGCACGTCGAGCGCGCCCGTGATCCCGCTCACCACGAGCGGCGTGAGCTGGTTTGTCGTCGTGCCGTTGCCGATCGAGCCCTGGCTGTTGAGGCCCCAGCATGCGACCGTGCTGCCGGTCGTCACGCCACAAGCGAAATCGTAGCCAGTGGCGATCGACGTGAAGCGGAGGCTCGTGGACGTCGCCTGGGGCGTCGTCGCGCCCGTGGTCGTTCCGTTGCCGAGCTGCCCGAAGAAGTTGTCGCCCCAGCAGTAGGCCTGCCCTGCGGCGTCGAGTGCGCAGATCACGCGCCCGCCGACCGCGACAATCTTGAACGCGCGGCCGCCGGTGTT
>JAQGOV010000376.1 GCA_028293425.1 Verrucomicrobiales bacterium | reverse complement strand
GCCGCCAAGCAGGCTCGCGAAAGCGCCGTTGAAATGATTGAAGTTCGTCCGATCACCACGCCAGTGCAGCGGTTCAAGACCTTTCAAGCCACGCAAGGTTTGCGTGGTCATTGGTCCTTTCATCGGGTGAAAAACACTCTTGTTTGTGAACGCCAGATTGGGAACCACAGTTACGTTTGTCCCTAAATCCCCCGTCGGATCGCCCAAATCCCAAGCCAACAAATCCATCTCCGCGTCGATGTGGCAGGAAGCACACGAAACCGTTCCGTTACCGGACAGTTTTGTGTCATACAAAAAGCCCCTGCCCTGGCGAATAACTGATGGCGTTGGATCAAAACTCCCCACACCGAGTTCGCGAACAAGAGCTCGGGTTGTGGGGTCAATCACGGTCAGCGTGTTGGAAATTCGGTTCAGCACATAGAGCGCTGTTCCTGGCTTTAAGGCCAAGCCGCGCGGGCCGCGTTTGCTGCGTGGATCCGCAACCGAACCAGGAGCGGCGGGATTGAGCTCAATGCGCTGCAAAACCATACCTGTGTTTGCATCCACCATGGCCACTCGGTCCGAGCCAAAGGCTGTGACGAAAAAATTATTTCCACCTGGACCAAACACGATGAAGGTGGGTTGCGAAAGCGCATTGGTTTTATCCGGCAGGCTTGGAAAATTGGTATAATTAAAATCCGGGTTCAAATCAAAGCGTGTGACTGCCCCATCAGCAAGGCTGATGCGGCTCACCTGGTTCGTGACGAATGAGCCCCGAAGCTTAGGTTCAAAACGTGTCAGGTTTCGGGCATCAGTGCTCGCCACATATAAGTCGCCGCTGCCCGGGCGGACTGCCAGGTTGAAGTTCACTGTGCCCACCCTGGAAAAGTAACGCGTAATGGCGAGCGAAGCCGTATCGATTTCCACCACATCGTTATCCGGCATTGTATAACGGATCACAATATTGGTTCCAGCGGTGTAGTTCGTATCCGTCGCATCCACAATCAGGCTTACTTTCGGCGGCAAAGGCAGCCCCGCACGCATTTCGTTTGTTGGCTGCGGAGGAGCTTTGTCCGGTGGAATGATGGTGGTGCGGTTCCCTGAGAGGGCGAACGCCGCATAGATTTTTGAGCCATCCGCGTTTGCTACAATTGCCCGAGGATTTTCGCCGAACACCGGGATGTTCGTGATAGCCGCCCGGGTATTGGCATCGAAAACCCGGATCAAATTTTTGCGAGCAGAAGTGACAAAGGCTTTTCCATTGGCAAAAGCCACATCTGCCGGCTCATCCGGCACATAGAGAGTGTCTACCACATTCCGCTGGGAGACGGAGACGATGCTCACGGTATCTGAAACCTCGTTAACTACCCACACCTCATCGTCGGTTCGAGGGGTCACCGAAACCGGCTCAATGCCCACGGGGATTTCTGCCATCAGAATTGGGTTTTGAGGATTCGACACGTCAAACACTGAAAGACGTGCGTCCGGAGTGTTCACGGCGAAGAGTCGTGTGCCATTGGGAGACAAACTCACTGGCCGCGTCTGCTTGGCTTCGAAGTTGGAAAAGTTCGTCACCTGCGCTTGCGAGGTCCAAATTGAAGTGCAGAACCCGAGGATCGCAAAGGCTCTGCGGAGATATGACTGTATCAGCATGCGTGGGACTTTCGTAATATTGAGCACGAGCCGGGTTCAGGTAATTCAGTCGGCTGGTAATGTAGGCCGAGTTATATCCTGTTTTTCCAAAAATGTCCAGAATAAGGCAGAAGGAAACAGCGTCCTGCACTGCCACCATAACCAAGCTGAGTTCGACGCCGCCGGCGAAGATTACCGGAGTTGGGCTTTACTCTCGGCCATTTGGAGCTTTCATTGAGGGACTTGAAGACCGCAATCAAATCGAACCTGTTCATTTATGAAGACGACCACCTGCTGGTGGTTCACAAACCAGCAGGCATGAACACCCACTCCCCCGCACCTTTTGCAGGAGAGGGAATTTATGAGTGGTTGCGCCATCGTGAACCCCGCTGGGCATCACTCGCCATTCTGCACCGTCTGGATAAGGAAACCTCCGGCGTTCTTGTTTTCGGCAAGACTCCAGAAGCTAATCGGTCTCTTACCGCCCAGTTCACGCAGCACTCGATTGAAAAAAAGTACCTCTTGATGACAGACCGGCCTGTTTCAAAGTCCCAAGAGCCGGTGGTTTCACATTTGGTGCGGCTCGGGGATAAGTATCTCAGTCGAGCCGCCATCGCAGGTGGCGAACGCGCGGAAACCCGCTTCCGCCTCCTCTCACAACAGCAGGGCCGAACCTTGCTGGAAGCTGAGCCCATCACTGGACGGACCCACCAGATCCGGGTCCACGCCGCCGAAAACGGATTTCCGATCATGGGGGATCGTCTTTATGGCGGAACTGCAGCCGCCCGCCTTTACCTCCATTCCTGTGAATTGACCTGCAAACATCCCATTTCTGGAGAAACCATCACCTTTCGAGCAGAACCGGATTTCCAAACCGATCCGACCCTGCTCTTTCGCCAGCTCCTGATAGATGCAGCAGCTACGAATGCCTGCAGCCTCGTTCACGGCGCCGGTGATGCCCACCCCGGATTTTACGTGGAAAGGTTGGGAAACTTCCTCCTCGCGCAAAGTGCAAATCCTTTAACGGAGTCCCAGTCCCATCTTTTAAGGTCATTTCTCGAAGACGACGCCAGTGAAGAAAAGTGTGGGGGTGTGTACCATAAAAGTCTCACTCGCCATGTGCGCCACACTTCCCTTGAAGAGAGCTGCCCTCGGCTGGTTCTAGGCAAGGCAGCTCCCCAGCCATTCACGATTCGTGAGAACGGAGTGACTTTCGAGATGAGTTTTCAGGAAGGCTACTCCGTGGGCCTTTTTCTGGATCAAAGAGATAACCGCAGGCGTCTCCTGGTGGACCATGTGGCCGCGGAGTTTCCGGTGTTTCCGAACGGAGCGGCTGGAAGCGAAGTATTAAACACCTTTGCCTATACTTGCGGCTTTTCCGTTTGCGCCGCCAAGGCAGGAGCTCGCGTCACTAGCGTGGATCTCTCCAAAAAATACCTGGACTGGGGCAGGCGCAACTTTCTGCTGAACAACCTTCCTCCCGAGCAACACGATTTCATCTACGGGGATACTTTTGATTGGATCAAACGTCTTGCAAAAAAGAATCGTTTATTTGACGCGATCATCCTTGATCCTCCCACCTTCTCGCAATCCCGGCAGCATGGAACTTTTCAAGCCGCGCGGGATTATGGAAAGCTGGTCGCGGCCGCACTGCCGGTGCTCAAACGTGGCGGAACACTCCTCGCTTCGACGAATGCAGCCGGCCTGGCTCCGGAGAAATTTCTCAGTTCACTGGAATTGGCTGTTTCCGAGGCAGGCCGCAAAATCCTGCTTAGACACTACGCTCCACAGCCGCCTGATTTTCGCATTTCAACAGAAGAACCTGCGTATCTGAAAACCGTTTGGCTTAGCATTCAATGACGAGCGGGATTACCGGCGCGTCATGGCTCGGGAAATAAAGGAAGATTCGCGAGATCTGCGTAATTTGTACATAGCCCATGCTGAAAGACCGAGCGCCGCAGCAAAGAAGCCACCTCCCAGGAACATGATCCACTGGGCATCAAATCCGTTTTTCCCCACATGCGGGATGGTTGTCGCGACGACCGGCCCAGGCCCGGCCTTTGTAGGTTCTGTCGTCGGCTCAGGCTCCCGGGCTGCTACTTTAAGCGGCCTCGAGAGCAGGTCAGTCAATTTGTTGGAGGTGTCCTCCCCAGACTTTGCCGGTTCAGGCGTAGCTGGCGCTTGAGATTGAACCACGCGACCCGGAGGGACCGATTTGATTTCTTTTGCGGGCTCGGTCAAAGCGGCACTCATTAACGGCTTCCGTTCGGAAGAGATGACTTGGGGGATCCCCACAGGCGCTGGTGGGGGCGTTGTTGCTGACGATTGGACAGCCATGCCGTTTGTATCCCTCGTTTCCTCTACCTTTGGACGCATGGTCGTTGCGGAAGGCGC
>JAQGOV010000375.1 GCA_028293425.1 Verrucomicrobiales bacterium | reverse complement strand
GACGGGCAAGGCGGCGCACATTCTGGCATGCATGGCTTCGACGGTCTCCTGGCTCTGGGTGCCACGGCCGACATCAGGCTGGTTGGTCGCAACCACGAGGAGGTAGCCAGCCGCCTTCAGTCGGCGGCATGCTTCGAGAACCTCGGGATAAACTTTGAAATCCTCGACCGTCTTCGGTGGGTAAGGTTTGCCATCCCGGACGACGCTCAGATTGATTACGCCGTCGCGGTCCAGAAACACAGCTCGATGGAGACCACTCACCTTAACGCGTCGTTTCCCACTTGGTCAGGCTGGTTTTCAGGCTCGGGTGCGAAACGAACAAATGCCAAACAACGGCCTGAAAAGCCTCAGCATGCGGGGTCGTGTTTTCCACGCTGATGGTGGGAATGATCACACAAGCATCAGCCACTTTGGCGGTGAAGCCGCCATCGCGTCCTACAATGCCGAGGATCGCGGCACCCACTTGCTTGGCGAACTGCAGCGCGGACACCAGGTTCGGGCTGACGTTCTTCTCCAGGTTGCCGCCACCAACGGAAAACACGAGGATGCCATCCTTGTTATTCAACCGACTGCCGCGTAGCCACTCCACAAATACCGAGTTCCAACCTTCGTCATTGGTTCTGGCAGTGAGCTCGGAAACGTTATCGGTCGGAGCGTAAGCTTCGAAACCGCAGATCTTGCGGAAATCATTCACTGCATGCGATGCATTGGCAGCACTGCCACCCACACCCAGAATGAACAGGCGTCCCCCACGCTGGCGGATGTTCGCGAGGAGCTCCACGCTTTTTTCAATCGCCTGCACGTTCAAGCCGGCGATGACTTCCCTTGTTTCCTGCAGATGTTTGTCAGTGTATGTCATGATCCTAAGGCCCTACATTCCGTCCTTCGTGGGAACTTTTCAAGAGCTCATCCAATTCGGCCAAACCAGCGGGAGAGCCGATTTCGTAAAAGCGCCGATTCACCTCATAGCCCGCTAACTGTTTCCTGCCGACCAGGTCCATCAGGATAGTGGCAAGGTCAGTAGGCTGTTCCATTGAAACCGAATCAAAAACACGCGCGTCGAAAACACTCAAGCCGTAATCGATGTAATGCATCTCCGGTCGACGGGTCTTTTTATCATAAACCTTGATTTGCCCGTCCTCAAACCAAACGTTGCTCGTATCCCATTTGCCCTGGTTGGCATAAACGGTCATGAGAGCGGGTTTCCCGCTTGCCTTATAAGCGTTAGCCACTGTGTTGAAATCAATCGGCAGGTAGGAATCACCGTAGAGCACAAAAAAATCGGGACCCAGGAATGGAAGCGCTTTGCGCAGGGCGCCACCGGTGCCGAGGAGCTTGTCCCCATCGAAGGAATAGTCGATCTTTACGCCGTAGGCGGAACCATCCCCGAAATCACGCTGGATCATTTCGCCGAGATGGCCGATGCACAGCACAAGGTGGCGCAGTCCTTGGGCCCGCAGCATTTCGATCTGGTGCGTGAGAAAAGGACGGCCAGCAACGGTCACGAGCGATTTGGGTATTTTCTCAGTGATCGGCCGCAAACGCGTGGCGAGCCCACCCGCAAGAATGGCAACTGGAAGAGGCGATGACATGTTAGCCGGTAACGACGACCTTGGTGCCTTCGAAATCAAATTTAAATCGGACTTCCTTCAGTCCTTTGGTGCGCATGGCGCGCCGAAGCTTCAGTTTGTCCTCAGTGTAAAACATCAGAAATCCACCACCGCCCGCCCCGATCAGTTTGCCACCCAGGGCGCCTTCCGAGCGCGCGTACTCATACCATTCGTCGATTTGAGGATTGGTCATGCCGCCCGATCGTTCTTTTTTTCGCTGCCAATGAAGGTCCATGTATCCCGCGAACGTGCGGAGATCGCCACCCTCCAACGCTTCCAGAGATTTAAGACCAAGGTCTTTAACAAAATGCAGGTTCTCGATCATGGACTTGTCGCCTTCCTTGCTCTTTTGATCCTGATCTTTCAGAAGCTTGGAAGCAGACCGCGAATAGCCGGTGAAAAACAGCAGCAGATTGTCTTCCAAATTATAAAGCGTTTCCTCTGAAATTTTGGCAGGCCAGGCTTCCACCTTACCGCCCGGGAGAAATTTGAAACAGGTGATGCCACCGAACGCGGCGATGTATTGATCCTGTTTTCCTATCGGCTCATGAAGGCGATTGATTTCAATATCGCAGGCTTGCTCCGCCAATTCAGCGGGGTGAACCAGGTTCTTCTTGTAAGTGTGCAGCGCTTTGAGCAGCGCAGTCGTGAAACTCCCCGAAGAACCGAGGCCGGTCCCAGCCGGAATGTCGGCCATCGAGGTCAGTTCCAAGGCTCGCCCCTCAAGACCAACCAGGTCAAAAGCCTCACGGATGATTGGGTGTTCCAGTTCCTTGGCGGTGTTGACCCGTTCGAGCTTGGAATATTTGACAATTAGATCCTGTCCGAAGGTGTCATGCAGGGTGATGTAAACGTATTTATCAATCGCAGCGGATACCAGGAAACCCGTGTGATGCTCGTAATACGATGGCAGGTCCGTGCCACCGCCACCTAAACTGATCCTTAATGGAGAACGGGCTATAATCATATTCTCTTCCGTGTCTTCTCGTCGTCTTTGCTCAAGTCCTCGCACCGCGGGCCTGTCTCGCCGCGGTTTAAATTTTCTTTTTGTAAAGCTGCTCAACCACCGCCAAAACAGCCTTTGCTTCTTTGATACCCGGGACCGGTGTCCGGTTCAGTCGAATATCGTCAAAAAACTCCTGCATC
>JAQGOV010000346.1 GCA_028293425.1 Verrucomicrobiales bacterium | reverse complement strand
GGCGAACTCAGCAATGAGTTTTGCGGAACGTTCTGAGTGAGAGCCGGTGGCGGGATTTTCTTTTTCAGTTATGTCAGCCATGCAAACCGTTTCAAGTCTTCTTCTTAAATCGTGTCACAATTTCGCGCATGGAAGCAAAGAAGGCCAATGCATTTTGCAAATATTTGAGTTGCTGAACTACCAAAGAATCTTTATGTATGCGCCCCGAAATGCTTAGGAAGAGAGCCCATTTATCAAAGGCAGAGTACGAGGCGCTCGCCTCTTTCCGATACGCGTTGCGGAAGTTTCTTCGTTTCAGTGAGGAAAAGGCCTTGGCGGAAGGGCTGCCACCCCAGCAACATCAAGCGCTGCTCGCGATCAAAGGCTTTCCCGGACGAGATAGTGTGACCATCGGTGAATTGGCCGAGCGCTTGCAGACCGAACATCACAGCGCGGTTGGTTTGGCTGACCGGCTGGCGAAACAAGGCTACCTGAAGCGCGTTCGAGGAACCGGCGACCGCCGCCAGGTTTTTGTTGAATTGACCCCACGCGGTGAAAAGGTTCTCGCGAAACTTTCAATGGTTCATGAGGACCAGCTCAAACAGGTCGGACCGGAGATAGCAAAGCTTTTGTGCCACCTAACGGAACAAGATTCCAAGCAATCGCCGAAAGGCAAAAAGCCCTCCAGCGGCCGGAGTCCGAAGCCGACCAAGCGCTCATAGCGCCGACGCCCCTGCGGCGATGCGGCCGGACATTCTGGCGGCTTTAGATCTTCGCCTCGAGCACTTTACGCAAAATGTGGCGGTGACAATGCTTCTCCTCCTCTGAGCAGTGGCACATGATTGTGACTGACCCACGTTGAGCGAGTTCCTGGAGTAAACGCAGCGTGAACTTTTGCCCGTGGTTTTTGATAGTCTTGTTCTGCTTGTCCACTCCATTGTCCATGAAAAGCTCCGTCCGGTAGGCTCGCGCAAATTCCGTCCACGCCACTTTTCCGGCAAGGAAGGAGCGCAGCAACTTCTCGCTAGGGCCAAGGTTTGCCATCCAGACGTGATAGCGATTTTTTGGCAATCCCCGACCCCGGAAACGGGTAGCCAAAACCCGCAAACCATCCTTTTTTGGCTCAATTGGGGACTCGACAGACTTTGTTCGCACCATCTTCCAATATTCCCCAGGTAGGCCTGATTCGGCAACTCCCAGTCAGCAGGTAAGAAAATGCAATAGCGTTGAACCTTTTTTGGTCCGGCGCATTCTACTGGCAAATGCTGGCCGTGGCTGAACTTGAACAATTGCCTGTGCAGCAGGCGAGGACCGGAGAACCGGCAGCCTGGGACGTTCTCTTTAAGCGTTATCAGCTTCCACTGTATGTTTATGTCTTTGAACTGGTCCATAACGAGCAAACCAGCCTGGACGTTGTGCAAGAGGTTTTCATCAAAGCCGCTCGTTACATTCAGACATTGCGTGATGATGCCAAATTTGGAAGCTGGCTCTTCGGCATTGCGCATCAGCAATGCGCCAAACATTGGCGGCAACACATCCGGACGGAGACCCTCCTGCGGGAAGCTGCAAAAGCATCCGTGGATGATTCAGAAAGTCCGGAGGAGTTATTGGTGCGAGAGGAACAGCAAGCCGAGTTTATGACCCGGCTAAACGATTTACCCGCTGTGCAACGCTCGGTGCTGCTCTTGCACTATATAGAGGATTTTTCATTGGAGGAGATAGCCTCCATTACGGAAAGCCAGATCGGGACTGTGAAGTCACGGCTGCACTACGCAAAAAAATCTTTGCGAAATCTGCTCAACGAAAGAAATGAAAACTCCTAAAGAAATTTTGTTGGCGCGCCACTCGGGCGTGCAGGGGAAATTGGACAACATCAGAACAGAAGCGGTCCGGAACATGGGCGGGCCGCCTTCGACCAAAGACACCCAATCCTTCAGCCTCCTCGAATTTCTGCGGTCGTTAAGATGGCACCTTGCAGCTGCAGGGGCCGCCTGCGCGCTGGTCTTGCTTTTGAATGCGGAGGGCTCGGCTGAAGCGCCCCAGCGCATGGCCAATCAAGCTAGCCCTTCCCCGTCGGAGTTGCTGGCGGCCGTGCAAGAACACCGCCGCGAGCTTTTGAAGTGGGAGGATGAGACAGCCGCGGCCTTGGATGCACCCGATAAAACACTTCCCCCTCGCCGAAGTGAACTACAAACCACGAATGTCATGCAGATCGTATGAGTGATAAACCTTCCGCCGTTGGCCGCAGCTCCATACTTCGCTTTTTCCGCTGGCTGGGCAGTCGGCAGGGAATGCGGCGAGTAGCGGTTATTCTCATCTGGATGATCACTGTCGTGGCATTGTTTTACGGGATTGAGAATTGGCGAGGCCGCAGGGCTTGGCAAAAGTACCAGCAGACTCTTTTGGCGAGGGGGGAGCAACTGGATTTGCGCGCGATGATTCCCCAGCCTGTTCCCGACGACCAAAACTTCGCGAGCACCCCGTTCGTTAAATCGTGGTTTGACCGGAAGAAACGCTTCAACTCGGTTTGGGGTGATAACTTTTCAGAACTCAGCTCGAAAGTTCCCGACCCGGTCAATAATAAGCGCCTTCGGGAGTTTGTCGATTTGGGAGCGTGGCAGAAAGCATTTGCAGGAGAGATTGACGCCAAAAAGAAAATCGTTGCAATGAATCTGGAAGGAGAAGCTCGGGCAAAGGCTGCCAAAGAGGTTCTGGAGGAGTTGAAAGGCATCGATTCCTTGCTCAATGAGCTCCGAGAAGCAAGCCAGCGTCCATTTTCTCGGTACCCGGTTCAGTATGATTTGGAGAATCCGTGGGGCATTCGGCTGCCTCATCTGTCGCAAGTGAGGTCAACCTGCAGGAGGTTACAGCTAAAAGCGTGCGCGGAATTGGCCGCCGGCCGACCCGAGCGGGCGGTAGAAGACATCAGGCTTCAATTGCATATGGTGGATAGCCTGAAAGGCGAGCCGTTCCTGATTGCATATCTCGTGAGGGTGGCTGATTTGCAAACGGCTGTTCAGCCGGTTTGGGAAGGCTTGATGAAACATCAGTGGACGGAAGCACAACTAAAGGAGCTCCAAACCTGGTTTGAAAAAGCGAATTTTAAGACAGAGGTGAAACAGTCGCTCGATTATGAACGCGCAGCGGCGCTTTGGACGGTGGATCTCTTGAGGAAAAAGGGAAATTTTGCTGAATTAGTCAGCATCGAAGCAGACACCGGTACTCTAGAGATTGCTACGAGAGGCCTGATGAGCAAACTGCTGCGCCTTATGCCTCGTGGATGGAGCTACCAGGAGCAGTTGACATACTGCCGATTCTTCGATGAACAGTTTGAAACGACGCTTCGTGATGGTTCACCACGGCTGGTGCCCGCCGAATTGGAAACACGCAAGGCTAAAGTGGAAAAGCAACTCCAGGGGCGGTCATCACTCAACAGGCTGGTGCACCATCAGCTCGCAGCGGCACTCCTGCTCCCTGGCCTCGAGAATATGGGCCTGAGAGCCGCGACTGGGCAGGTTTGCGCGGATGAAGCCGGTATTGCTTGCGCATTGGAGCGCTATCGGCTGGTAAATCAAGGGTTTCCTGAAAAGCTAGAGGAACTCGTCCCCAAATTCCTGCTTCGCCTTCCTCAGGACATCATTTCCGGCCAACCTTACAAATACCGAAAGGAAGGCGAAACCGGCTATGATCTTTATTCCATCGGCTGGAATGAACGCGACGATGGCGGCTTGCGGGGCCGCAAACTTTTCGACGAGAAAGAGGGCGACTGGGTTTGGCAGATTCGTTAAATAGCCTCTGCTTCTTCCGCTGCCGCCTGTGCAGCCGCGAATTCAGGCAAAGGCAGGGGCACAACCTTTCCCTCAACCGCCGGAAATACAAGTTCCTTGGCCCGCAGCAGGGCTTTGTCCACCTCCTCTGTTTCCGTATTCACGGCTCGATGGATAAATTCCGGATGGTCCCGGTTCAGCTCCATGACAAGGTTTTCGGCATCTTCCTGAGTTAAAGGGTTTTTGCCAGCTCCAGTCCTCAGGCCGGTAACGGAGACCCAAATAATGACATAACTTTTCTTCATGTTCCTGATTTACAACCGGAAAGAAGTGTCAGGTATTGGGGAATACGATGCTTTGCAAGGAAACAGCCACTACCTTGCGAGGGGGAGATTAACACGAAGTGTGCACCCTACGGTGAAACCAAGGGAATCATTGGAAGCTGGCACTTTCGAACCCGGTGGAATAAAACCAAATTGGGTGTAG
>JAQGOV010000345.1 GCA_028293425.1 Verrucomicrobiales bacterium | reverse complement strand
CCGCCTTCGAGCGAGGAGATGTAATTCACATCATTGGGATCGGCATCGGGAAGTGGAACCGAGATCGGCACAGTGCCCTGGCCGAGGCTGACGGGCGTGCCGAGCGACTGGCCATAGGTTTTGTTTGGCAGCATGACGCGCTCAAAAGCGGTGACCAGATTCGCGCCAGCCACGCGAGATTGAAATCCAACATTGACCGTGCAATTGGTGCCGGTGGGCCAAACGATGGTGGGAGCATCCGTGATCCAGATCTTATTCGAGTTCGGGTTCACGAGTGAAGCATCCACTCCATTCGTGGAGGAGTAAGCATAAAGAAGGACATATTCATCCCCGGAGATGGTGAGCGAGAAGAGGCCATCGGAATTGGTTTCGACGATGCCGCCGGTGGTGAGGTTCTCGATAGTTTTGCCGAGCAGGAGGTTTGTGGAGGAGATGTTGATCGTGAAGGTGTTCGTATGCTCGTTTAGAAATGCGAGGAGGATGCTGCCGTTTCGGCAGATGCGATAGTCGGGAAGGACATATTGAGCTCCTGGACCGGACAGATCAACGGCGGGGGTCATGCCGAAATGGCTGCGGTAAATGGCGCGAATCCATGTGTATCGAATATCCCACAAATGCTCATCCGGGATGGGAGGCGTGCCGTTGAAGGTATCGGCGAGAGCAAACGTGTTAATGGCAGTTTTAGCAGGCCCAAGGTTCTTGATTTGCAGAGCCGGCAAGGAGAGTTGAGAGCCGTTGTTACCGGTGTGGGTGACGATGGTTGTTCCTGAATTCGCAGTGATGCCGTGCCAGATTTTCCAAGTGCCGTAATGGTCGTTGTAGCCGTTAGTGAGGCCGCCCAGATTGCCTACACCCGTGAAATTGACCGTACCAAAGTAATCAGCGTAGGTGACCCCAAGGTCATAGCCGGGAACAGCATTTGCAACGTTCAAACCAAACAATGAGCTCATACGGGAGACCCAGTTGGTATTGGGCTTTTGGTAAGTGTCGGCCCGGCCTGGCAAATCGGCATTGGCATGGACATGGATTCCAGAGGGGATGACGTTAGTAGCGATTCGGTCCAGATCACCGGGGTTCATTTGGAAACAGCGCGACAAGAGGAGGGCGGGAGCGTTTGTGTATTCGCCTCGGGCGAACTGGGCGTCGTCCAGCAAGCCGGGCTGATAACCAGCGCGTCGGAGAGCTCCCCATAACATGGCATTTTCCTGATTGGCGCGGGGCCAGCCCATATCCGAGGCGAGAGGCCAAAAGAATTGAACATCCGGTTTCGGATTCAACGAGCCACCGAGAAGGCGGGAGAGATTCAAGTTTTCCATGCGGCGGAAAGCTTCCAGGGTGTCCTGATAGGCAGGGGTTTTGAGCGTTCGGTCCTGGTTCACAATGCCGAAGCCCTTTTCGCGAACGAAGACTCCACCAAAGAGCTCGCGATCGCTCCAATGAAAGAGATGGACACCGATGGCGCCGGAGAGGGCGGATTCCCATAATTGACTCTGGATAGCTTTACCTTGCCGAACCGCCGCGCCGGGAAAGAGGGTTTCCGTGCTGGTGTGCCCTGTTTCGGAAATCATGACGGGGAGACCGGAAATCTGCTGGTATTTGGCGATGCCATAATCCGCCGAGCGCAGTTCGCTCCCCATGCTGGCCCAGGCATAATTATTGATCGACCAGAAGTCGAGCGGGGCGCCCGCAGCCGCACATCGAGCGACGATAGTTTTCGCATCTTCGCAGGTGTTGAGAGCGTCATCACCGCTGAAGATGCCGCCGACCATGGAGTAAGTGCGGAGGTGATTGGGGTCGGCTTTTTTTGCGGCAAGGGCTCCGATAGCGACGTAGTCGCCGATGCTTTTCTTTCTCCATTGGAGTAAATCAAACCAAGCGGGACCCTTGCGATCAGAAGGGTAGCTGGTCGGCATTGAAATATTAGTGAAAGTGGTATAAGCCGAGCCCCAATTGCTGTTCAGGGAAGCGATATTGTTCGTGTAGAGAGCGGCGAGGTAGGAGCGGAAACTGGCCTGGGTGTAAGGGTCGTAACCGAGGAAGTGGTGCTCAGGTTCCCAGAGATCGAAATAGGCATATTCGTTTCCCACGATCCAGCCTCCGATAGCAGAGCTGTTTTTGTAGCGGCTGGCGGCCTGGTAAATGTAATTGGAGTAGGCCCGACGAGCTTCGGGATGCTCGTAATTCAAAACCACCGAACGCTGGCCCTGGTCGTTTACGGCCTTCAGGTCGTCCGGGAACCAGTCCGGGGCATATTGGAAGCCAACGAGGATGAAGAGCTTGATGCCGAGTTCCTCGGCTTTGGCCACCATGTGGTCAGGTTTGGACCAGTCGAGGACGCCCGGCGATTTTTCGACTTCATTCCAAACGAACTCCGCGCGGACGGAGTTGGCATACATCTTTTTGAATTCAACAAAGTCATAATCGAACTGTTCAAAGGTCTGGTTGGCGCCGACGGGCGGGTTCCAAGTCTGGTAGGCAATGCCTCTAGGGACAAAATAGTCCTGAGTCGCAGGGTCCCAAAAGTAACTGTTGCGGATCTGGAGGATGCCACCTGCCTGGACGCTCAGGGAAGAAAGGAGAAGGAGGGAATAAACCAGGGCTCGACCGGCCTTCACTAAAGCTATGGCGCGCAGGCAGGAGCCTCCCCCTACAAGGGGACGAAGGGAAACCAGAGCCAACTGGCAGACCTCAAGCAAAGGATGGAGGAATACGGAACAAAACCGCTGTTTGGTTCGAGGACCAGGCAATTGAAGCCACGCACTAAGTGAGCACATCACTTTCCGGGGAGCAAGATCCCTACCGTACATTGTAGGAGACTAGAGGAGACGACCAAAGGAGCAACGTAATTTGAGTCAGGATATTCCGATCAATATAATAATTAAAGCCCGGCAAGGAGTGTCCGATAACAGTAGAAGTTAGCAGGCGGATATTTGACGTGCGCGGAAACCGTCTTATATTCGTATTAAGGCACATGAAATCGGAAAGCAGCAGAAGAGTTGTAATCCCAAGCGGCGACGGTCCGCGATCAGCCAGTTAGAGCAACTGGACTGAGTTGTGCCTCAGTAAACAGGCCGTCGCTGTGGAACGACGGTCATGAATGTTCAGTCGTATTTGAACAGTCCCGAATGGGGAAGCCGGAGATCAGCCCCTCCAGCAGCCGCCTTTTCGACGACCCGATTTACCCTTCCGCAGCATCAGGAGCGTCCCCGTGAGCGCATTATTACCCTGGCTTCCTTATCCAGCCGGATCGCGGACAGCTTCATCGCGGAAGCATTTTCCCAAGCCTTGCATGAGATTGGAGGAAAATCCGTGCTGCTCGTGCACTTGGAAGCGCATGACGTACCTTTCACCCTGCGTGATTGGACAGCGCTTTATCCGTCCCTTAATGGGGAGTTCGGATTAGCCAAACGCTTGCGCCGGGTGCATGAGCAGATGGGAGAGTTGAGGATTGGAATACCGGGAGAAGTGACCGATCGGAGATCTATTCACGCGCTGGTGGAGCATTGCGGGAGGCATTTCGACTATGTGATTTTCCATTTGGATCCCCAGGCCCCGGTTTCATTGCTGACCGATTGCCTTTTGGAATCCGATCGCACCTTTCTGCTGCTCCAACCAACGGCGGACAACTTGTATTACCGGGATCTGCTTTACCGGGAGTTGAAAGCTCATCCCGGTGATGAGGTGCTGAACCTCAAGGCGATTGTTTGCCGGGAACGCGGAGAGGAGCATTTCAATGAAATGCTGAAGCAGAATGCCGATCGAGTGCAGGGCTTCATCCATGGCTGTCCGACCCCAGCCGAAGCGATCGAAGTGGGTGGCTGGAAGGATCGAGATTTCAATGCCGACATCCGGCGGCTGGCGCGGGAAGTGACGCATCAACGAGTCGGTTTGGCTTTGTCCTCCGGAGGCGCCCGAAGCCTTGCTCATATCGGCGTTATCCAGGTGCTGGAGGAGAATGGCATCGAGGTGGACGCGATTGCAGGTTGCAGCATGGGTTCGTATGTGGGGGCGGTTTGGGCCTTTGGATATGATGGAGAAACGATGGAGCGCCTGGCCCGCGAAGTGGAGCATCGGTGGGGGCTGTTGGAGCTGATTGATCCCTTTATCCTGCCAAGGCAGGGGTTCCTGCGCGGGGAAAAGGTGAAAAGACGGCTTAAACAATCGATTGGCGATGTGCATTTTTCCGAATTGGTGCGGCCGTTGAGGATTGTGGCGACGAACCTGGTCTCCCTGGAGGCGACGATCTTTTCGACCGGGGAGGTGGCCACGGCCGTCCATGCGAGCAGCGCGATACCGGGTGCATGCGTCCCTGTCAAAATCGGGGAAGAGATGTATGTTGATGGTGGAATATCAGATCCGCTGCCGGTGGATGTTCTGCAGGAAATGGGCATCGAAAAAATTATCGCGGTGAACACCATTCCGACTCCGGCCTACCTCCGGTGCCGCATGGAGATGGAACGTGAAAAAGCGTTAATGAGAGGAATCCGACCTGGGAAATTCCGCTCCTTCGTTAACCAATACCTGAACTATTTTGCGCCCGGGAACATTCTGGACACAATTCTACGAGCATTTCATGGAGCCCAGATGAGGGTGGCTGAGTATTCCTGCCTGCAAGCGGACTTGGTGCTGAGGCCGCTTTCATTTGACGGCCGATGGCACGATTTCCGCCGGCCTGGAAAGTATATCGCCCTCGGCCGGCTTGAAGCCGAGGAACACTTGTCAGAAATCAAAGCCCTGATCAACAGAAAGGAACCAGAGTATGAGCCCCACACAGCTCAGAACAAGCTGGCAGCAGCTCACTGAAAAACAAATTCGCGCCCTCCAGGCGGAAAAACTAAGGGGGTATCTGACGCGAACCGTCGCGCCATTTTCAGGGTATTACCGAGAACTGTTTCAAAGGCACGGCATTCGACCCGAACGGATTCGCTCACTGGCTGACCTCGAGCAAATTCCATTTACGTCCAAGGCAGATCTCCTGAACAGCCCGGAACATCCCCAGAGGGCGCGGGAGTTTGTGCTTATTCCCGACGAGCACGTCCTGAAACGCAGAGCCTCCACTGTGATGCAGGCGATGCTGAAGGGGAAAAACCATGTAAAGCGGGGGTTCGAACATGAGTTTCGGCCCATATTCATGACGAGCACGACTGGGCGGTCGGCAGATCCAATTCCCTTCCTGTTTTCGAGACACGATTTAGACAACCTTTCGAGCTCTGGAGATCGCGTGATGCAGATTTGTGGAGCTCAACGCGAATTCCGGCTCGTGAACATGTTCCCCTACGCGCCGCACCTGGCGTTTTGGTTTACCCACTACGCGGCGAGCGCGTTTGGATTGTTTTGCGTGGGCACCGGGGGTGGCAAGGTGATGGGAACAGACGGAAACCTGCGGTTAATTCAAAAGATTAAACCGGACGTGCTGATCGGGATGCCAACCTTCCTTTATCATGTTCTGCAGGAGGCGGTGGAGAACGGCATAAAATGCGAATCACTGAAAAAGCTGGTGCTGGGTGGCGAAAAGGCCGCTGAAGGCATCCGGCGGAAGCTCCGAAACCTGGCGGCAAGGATAGGCTCGCCTGATGTGGAGGTGATGGCGACTTACGGCTTCACGGAAGCCAAAATGGCGTGGGCGGAATGTCCTTGTGGTGTGGATGATCAGCCGAGCGGATATCACCTTTACCCGGATCTGGGCATCTTTGAGGTAATCGATCCCAAGACCGGGGAGCTTCAGCCTTCTGGCGCGCCCGGGGAATTAGTGTTCACGCCGCTGGAAGCGCGCGGGACGGTGGTGCTGCGATACCGGACCGGAGATTATATTGAGGGCGGCCAGGTCTTTGAGACGTGCCCTCATTGCAAACGCACAGTCCCGAGGCTGGTCGGAAAAATTTCGCGCAGCTCGGAAGTGAAAACGATGCAACTGGATAAAATCAAAGGCACATTGGTGGACTTCAATCAATTGGAGCACGTGCTGGACGATGCGGCGAACGTAGGTTCGTGGCAGTTGGAACTGCGAAAGCGGAATGACGATCCGATGGAGCTCGATGAACTGGTGTTGCACGTGCACAAGCTGACGGATGTGTCGGACGAGAAGCTGAGACGAGAATTGAACAACCGCTTCCGGGAGCGCACAGAAGTGCAGCCGAACGAGATCATTTTCCATGATGCGGATGAAATCCGAGACATGCTCGGGGTCGGCACGCTTTTGAAAGAAGCCAAGATTATTGATAACCGTCCCGGCAAACGAAACGGAAATGTCCCCGTTGTACGCCAGGTGAATGGGCGCACGGTGGATGGAATAGCACCTGCAGCGAAGGAGGTCGATTTATGAGCAGTCCGCGATTAGTGGTGGTGGATGGTGTGCGAACCCCATTTTGCAAAATGGGTTCCGACTTTGCCCGGATGGGAGCGGATGAATTGGGCCGTATCGTTGTGAATACGCTCCTGACCCGGACCGGCATCGATCCTGGAATGATCGATGAAGTGATTTTCGGTTGTGTGGCCCAGCCGGCAGAGGCAGCGAATGTGGCGCGCGTGATCGCGCTGCGGGCGGGCATTCCGGCCAGCGTCCCGGCGATTACCGTTCATCGTAATTGTGCTTCGGGCATGGAATCGTTCACGCAGGCCTACGAGAAAATGGTGGCAGGCCGGGGGAGCATTTTCCTGGTGGGCGGGACCGAGAGCATGTCCCAGGTGCCGCTTTTCTACAAGATGTCCGCTGCCGAGAAATTCTCGAAGCTGGCTCGCGCGAAGTCCGTGTTGCAAAAAGTCAAAGCAATGGCGGCCTTCCGGCCCTCGGATTTCCAGCCGCGGATTGGTTTGCAGCTAGGACTGACGGACCCGGTTTGCGGAATGAACATGGGCGATACGGCAGAAGTGCTGGCGCGCGAACATGGAATTGAACGGGGGCTGCAGGACGCTTTTGCGTTGGAATCACATGCCCGGGCCCTAGCGGCACGGGAACGATTGGCAGAGGAAATTTGTCCGGTGTACACAGCCAAAGGAACGACAATTACAGAGGACAATGGCCCACGCAAAGACCAGACCATGGAAGTGCTTGGGAAGCTGAGACCAGTTTTTGATCGGAAAAACGGAACTGTGACGGCCGGAAACTCTTCACAGATTACGGATGGGGCGGTGGCACTGCTGGTGATGACCGAAGAAAAAGCGTCGGAACTCGGGATGACGCCGTTGGGCTTTTTGAGGGGTTATGCCTACGCGGGCTGCGACCCGTCGCGGATGGGACTTGGGCCGGTGTATGCGATGGCCAAGCTCGAAGATAAGACTGGCCTGACGCTGGACGACGCGGACCTGGTGGAAATAAACGAAGCCTTTGCGGCGCAGGTGCTGGCGGTCTTGAAGTGTTTGCGCTCAGACGAATTTGCGCAAAAGCACCTGGGCCGAAATCGACCGGTGGGAAAGATCGCAAAAGAACGGCTGAACGTGAATGGCGGTTCGATTGCTTTGGGGCACCCGGTCGGGGCAACTGGTGCGAGGTTGATTTTGGCGAGCTTAAAAGAACTTAAACGAAGGCAGGCACAGCGCGCCCTGGTCTCATTGTGTGTGGGCGGGGGCCAGGGCGCAGCTATCTGGCTGGAGAGGATGTAATCAGTATGGGAGAAAAACTTGAAACCAACGTGGCGGAACCGGGAATGCCGGAAGCGAAACCCAAACCCAGTGCCGGGATGATCCGGCGAGAAGTGGGCGAAGATGGCATTTGTGTGCTGACGTTTGATCGGCCGGGGTCCTCGGCCAACATTTTTGATCGCGGTACCCTCGAAGAGCTGAATGATCATTTGAATTTCCTGGATCGCAGCTCAGGCATCAAAGGGGTAGTGGTGACCAGCGCGAAGCCATCCATCTTTATCGCAGGCGCGGATTTGCACGCGCTCGGGCAACTAAAGGGAGCTGAACAACTGGGTGAGTACATCCGACTTGGGCAAGGGGTGTTTAGTCGATTGGAAGCCCTGGGCATTCCGACGGTGGCAGCGATTCATGGAGCCTGTGTAGGTGGTGGATATGAGATTTGCCTGGCTTGCAACTACCGGATCGCTTCGCCCGAGAAGGCGACAAAGATCGGTTTGCCGGAGACGCAACTTGGAATTGTGCCGGCCTGGGGCGGGTCCACACGCTTGCCGCGGCTGATTGGGCTGCCTAAAGCGCTCGATGTCATATTGGCGGGGAAAACCCTGGCTGCCAAACAGGCGTTGAGATACGGAATGGTGGATGAGCTTGTGCCCAAGGAGTACCTGGTGGAGCGCGCCCGAAAGCTTATTCTGAGCAGGGGGAAGCGCTTAAGCAAACGGCCAATCACCCTCGCAAAAGCGACGACCAACAACGCGCTGGTGGGAGGCATCCTCAAGAAACGCCTGCTGCCCAAATTGTTGTTAAAAACGGGTGGTCATTATCCGGCTATTCCCAAGGCTTTGCAAGTAGTGACGGAAGGGATTGGATTGAGCCGCCGAAAATCCATGGATTTGGAATTCAAGGCGATCCTGGAGCTGGCGGATACGGAAACTTGCCGCAATCTTATGCGAATTTTCCTACTGCAAGAGCGGGCCAGAAAGATTTCTGGTGTGCCGGGCAACGAAGCGGTGAAGGTAAAGCCGGTGAAACAGGCGGCAGTGATTGGCGCAGGGGTGATGGGGTCAGGCATTGCCCAGTGGACCAGCGCGCGTGAAATATCGGTTATCCTGAAGGACATCAATGCCGGATTCGTAGGCAAAGGCATGGCCAATATCAGCCGGCTGTATGATCAAGGAGTAAAAAAGCACAGCTTTACCAAGGTCGAAGCGCGGGCAGGAATGGACCGAATCCATCCTACGGCCACGGATGTTCCGCTGAAGAACGTGGATATGGTGATTGAAGCAGCAGTTGAGAAGATGAACCTGAAAAAGGAGGTCTTCCGCAAGCTGGATGAACTCGCAGGCCCGGAAACCATTCTCGCCACCAACACTTCAGCTCTGTCGGTTTCCGAGTTGGCTGAGTCGACGGCTCATCCTGACCGGGTGGTTGGCATTCATTTCTTCAACCCGGTGCACAAGATGCAGTTGGTGGAGGTAATTGTCGGGCGGCAAACCAGCCCTGAGGTGGTGCGAAGAGCCGTGAAATTTGTGCAACAGATCGGGAAGCTGCCGGTGGTGGTGCAAGATAGTCCCGGATTCCTCGTGAACCGGATTTTGATGCCTTATCTGCTTGAGGCCGGGAACCTGTTCGAAGCCGGGGCAAGGGTGGAGGACATTGATGAAGCAATGCTCGAGTTCGGAATGCCGATGGGGCCTTTGCGGCTGATCGATGAAGTGGGGGTGGATGTCTCCGAGCATGTGGCTGACACCCTGGCCAACCATTTCAAGCCGCGCATGCAAGTGCCCGAGGTGCTGGGGAAAATGATGAAAGCCGGCTGGCTTGGACGAAAAAGCAAGAAGGGCTTTTACGAGCACGTGGATGGAAAAGAA
>JAQGOV010000745.1 GCA_028293425.1 Verrucomicrobiales bacterium | reverse complement strand
CGAGCCCGAAAGCGAGCGCTTCACGCGGATCATGTCCTCGACCGGAATGCCTTCCGTGATGCAGACGATAAGACCGATCTCAGCCGCGATGGCTTCGCAGATCGCGTCGGCGGCGCCCGGCGGCGGCACGTAGATGACGGCCGCGTTGGCGCCCGTCATCTTGATGGCCTCTTCGACGGTGTCGAACACGGGGAAGCCCTCGTGCGTCGTGCCTCCCTTGCCGGGGGTCACGCCGCCGACGACGTTCGTGCCGTACTCGCGCATCTGCTTCGCGTGAAACGTTCCCGCCGAGCCCGTGAGGCCTTGGACGATGAGCTTGGTGTTCTTTCCAACCAATACGGACATGGCTACTTGCTCCCCGCAGAGGTCGTTTTGGTGAGCCCAACGATCTTCTGGGCCCCGTCGGCCATGTCGCCCGCCGTCGTGATGGGCAGGCCCGACTCCGAGAGCATCTTCTTGCCGAGCTCGACGTTCGTGCCCTCGAGGCGCACGACGAGCGGCACCTTGAGGCCGACCTGCTTGACGGCCGTGATGACGCCCTCGGCGATCGTGTCGCACTTCATGATGCCGCCAAAGATGTTGACGAAGATGCCCTTCACCTTGGGATCGCTCGTGATGATCTTGAATGCCGCCGTCACCTTCTCGGCCGTGGCGCCGCCGCCGACGTCGAGGAAGTTCGCCGGCTGACCGCCGAAGTGCTTGATCGTGTCCATCGTCGCCATGGCGAGGCCGGCGCCGTTGACCATGCAGCCGACGTTGCCGTCGAGCGTGATGAACGACAGGTCGAACTTCTTCGCCTCGACCTCGGCGGGGTCTTCCTCGTCGAGATCGCGCAGCGCCTCGAGGTCCTTGTGGCGGTACAGGGCATTGTCGTCGAAGGTCATCTTCGCGTCGAGCGCGAGCACGCGGCCGTCCTTCGTGACGACGAGCGGGTTGACCTCGAGGAGGGATGCGTCGAGCTCGACGAACGCCTTGTAGACGAGCAAGAACAGCGACACGGCGTTCTTCGCGACGTCGCCCTTGAGGCCGAGCCCATAAGCGAGGTTGCGGGCCTGGTAGGCCGCGAGTCCGACCGTCGGGTCGACGATCTGCTTGAGGATCTTCTCGGGCGACTTGGCGGCGACCTCTTCGATCTCCATGCCGCCTTCCTGAGACGCCATCATGACGACGCGGCCCGCGCCGCGATCGACGACGGCGCCGAAGTACAGCTCGCGCGCGATGTCGACGCCCTGCTCGACGAGCAGCCGCTTGACCTTCTGTCCGGCCGGGCCCGTCTGGTGCGTGATGAGCTGCATGCCGAGGATCTTGCTGGCCGTCTCCTTGGCGGCGGCCTGACCCTTGACGACCTTGACGCCGCCGCCCTTGCCGCGGCCGCCCGCGTGGATCTGCGCCTTGACGACGACGACCTCGCTGCCCGTCTCTGCAATGAGCGCCTTCGCGGCCGCCTCGGCCTCGGCGACGTTCATCGCGGGCGTGCCCTTGGGGACGGGGACGCCGTATTTCTTGAGGAGCTCCTTGGCCTGGTACTCGTGGATCTTCACAGCTTCTTCGAGGCCTCGATGAGCTCTTTGACGGCGGCGGCCGACTTCTCGAGCATGGCCTTCTCGTCGCCCGTGAGCGCGATCGTGACGACCTTCTCGACGCCGCCCGCGCCGATGACGACGGGGACGCCCATGTAAAGGTCCTTGTAGCCGTACTCGCCGTCGAGATAGGCGGCGCAGGCGACGAGGCGCTTGAGATCCTTGAGGTACGCCTCGGCCATGAGCACGGCGGCCGACGCGGGCGCGTAGAAGGCGCTCGTGCCCATGAGCTTGACGATCTCGCCGCCGCCGTTGCGCGTGCGGTCGACGATCGCCGCGAGCTTGTCGGCGGCGACGAGCTGCGTGACGGGGATGCCGTTGACGGTGCAGTTGCTCGTCACGGGGACCATCGTGTCGCCGTGGCCGCCGAGCACCATGGGGCGCACGTCCTTGACGGACACGCCCATCTCCTCGGCGAGGAAGAGCTGGAAGCGCGCCGAGTCGAGCACGCCGGCCATGCCGACGACCTTCTTGCCGGAGAAGCCCGTGACGCGCTTGAGCTCGTACACCATGGCGTCGAGCGGGTTCGACACGACGATGACGAACGCGTCGGGAGCGGCCTTCTTGAGGTTCTCGCCGACGCTGCGGATGATCTTGAGGTTGATGCCCAACAGATCGTCGCGCGACATGCCGGCCTTGCGCGGCACGCCCGCCGTGATGATGACGACGTCCGAGCCGGCGACCTCCGCCCAGCTCGACGTGCCCGTGATCTTCGCGTCGTAGCCCAGCACGGCGCCGTTCTGCGACAGGTCGAGCGCCTTGCCCTTGGCGACGCCTTCCTTCTCGGGGATGTCGAAGAGCACGACGTCGCCGAGCTCCTTGCGCGCGATGAGGGCGGCGAGCTCGCCGCCGATGTTGCCGGCACCGATCAACGAGATTTTCTTGCGAGACATGACGGGACTCCTTGTGAACGAATGAATCGAAGAGGAATTGGGCGGAGGGCGCGCGATTCGCGTCGCCGCGGGTTCGCTACGCCGATTTGATGTTGGCGATGAGCGCGTCGCCGAAGGCCGAGCAGGAAACTTCCTTCGCGCCCTCCATGAGGCGCGCGAAGTCGTAGGTGACGATCTTCTGCGCGATGGTCTTCTCGATGGCGGCGATCGTGCGCGTCGCCGCGCCCGTCCAGCCCAGGTGCTCGAGCAGCATGACGCCCGACAGGATCACCGAGCCGGGGTTCACCTTGTCGAGGTTGGCGTACTTGGGCGCCGTGCCGTGCGTCGCCTCGAAGACGGCGTGGCCCGTGGCGTAGTTGATGTTGCCGCCCGGCGCGATGCCGATGCCGCCCACCTGCGCCGCGAGCGCGTCGCTGAGGTAGTCGCCGTTGAGGTTGAGCGTCGCGATGACGTCGAACTCTTCGGCGCGGGTGAGCACCTGCTGCAGCGTGATGTCGGCGATGGCGTCCTTGACGAGGATCTGGCCGGCCGGCGGCTTGCCGCCGCAGTCGTCCCAGCCGATGGCCTTGCCGGCGTACTCGCGCTTGACGAGGGCGT
>JAQGOV010000282.1 GCA_028293425.1 Verrucomicrobiales bacterium | reverse complement strand
AGCCCAGCACGCCGTTCGCGAAGGTACCCAGCTCGCGAAAAACATCGTGGCGGCTATTTGTGGCGGTCCCAAAAAACCCTTCATTTTCTCCACTTTGGGCCAACTGGCCACCATTGGTCGACGGACTGGGGTGGCCAACATTCTGGGCCTACATTTTTCCGGGTTCGTCGCCTGGGTTCTCTGGAGAACGGTCTATCTGCTAAAGCTGCCGCGGTTGGAAAAGAAGGTCCGGGTCGCGCTCGGCTGGACGCTGAATTTGTTCTTCCCACCGGACCTTGTTCAATACATCACGGTGCGCGACGTCGAATCTTTACATGCGCGGCTCACGAGCTTCAGGGAGCAGGCGCTTCAAGCCAAGTCGCAGAAAACAATGCCAGCCGAGCCGTTAAAGAATCAGTCCCCATCCATGGAATTCAGGCGCTGAATCTGTTTTCAAGGTGAGTACGGGTGTACGGGTTCCAAGGACGATGGACTGCCCTGTTCCTTTCCTGGTCACTTACAGCGCACTCACCCGCAGAAAGTAGGTCAGGCGAAATAAAACGAAATTTCAAGCGCTTGCCTTGATAAAACCTCAACTTACAAAAGTTCAGCAAAGCCCAATCGAGCTAATTCAAGGCTATTAAAGGCAACACAAGGTAAAACAAGCCTCCAAAAAAACGCCCAATCAAGCCTTGATATCAAGCTTTGGACTCAGTTCCACTCGGCCGCTCTCTCCCCATGCCGCAACGGGCGAGTAACTCCTCCACCTCAGCCAATGACGCCCCGGCCTTCGTCCGGTTCGCAACCAGATCTTCTGCCAGCACTGGATAATAACTCCGCCGTTCGCGGTGGGTCAGGCCCGCAATGTCGACAGGCTCAATGGCCTCGTAAACCATCTGGAGCAGATCTTTCCTGGCGGACTCATCCAACAGTCCCAAAGCCAGGCGGAGGCACTTGCGGCATCGCTGGCCAAACAGCGGGTGTTCTCCCAGGAGAAACTGGTCTCCCGCGCGTTCGGGGTGTCCCAACCTTCGGACCGTCTCCGTGAAACTCGCAGCCGCAAAATAGAGCAGTGTCAGTGCGGTGAATACTTCGAAGTCATGAAAGTGGCGGTAAAGTGCTGCCACTAATTGTTCGACCAGTTCTAATTCGGATGCGGTCCTCTGGCTATAGAGTTCAAGGTCCTTGGCAATGTTGGAGGCACTCGGATTGGATTCCAAAATTCCAGCCAGCCTTGAGATACCGAGCAAAGCGAGGGGGAACCCTGTGGAGAGCAAGGGATCGATAAAACCTGCGGCCGAGGGCAGGAGCGCCCAATTGGTCCCCGCATTTTGCACGCTGCGGAAGCCCAGCCTGGAACTGAACGTGCAGGGTTGCACCACCCGAGCGCGAGCAAACTGTTCTCGCACGGAAGGAAGCGTTTCCAGAAGTCTTTTCCATCCGCTTTCTCCTTCCCGTAGCTGCAATCGTTCGCTCAGCGCTTTTGTTGCCGCCACGCCGGCACTGGTAATTCCATTCTTAAAACGGAGCACCCAGATCCATCCGCCTTCAAAAACGTGGTGGAGGGCCGCGTCATCCGCGGGGTAGGGGGCGGATGAGTCCATCGGGAAAAGCTCATCCCAGCGCCGCACATCCGTAAAGTGAGAATAGAGGGCCTGCGTCTGCGGTAGAAAAGCGAGCGTCTGTTCACCCAGCCCGAATGCCTGGTGCAGGAAACCGCGCGGGCCTGAAGCGTCGAAAACATATTTGGCGCGGAGACGGAGCGGCTGGCCCAGCCGGTGCCCGATCAAATCGATCCCGTCGTCGCTTTGGCAAGCAGTCTCCAGCTTCACTTCGTCGAGGTATTCCACACCCGCAGCCTGCGCTTCACGCACGAAGAACTCATCGAAGTCCGGCCGGTACCAATGGGTATCCGCAATCCGCTCGTTAGGACTGGCTGCGATCAAAAGTTCGTTGGTGTGGTTCGGGTCCGGCACCCATAATTTGCCAGGAACATGATGGTAAAAGGTAAAGCCTCGCTTGAGGCCGCAACCAATCTGAGGGTAATGCTGCTGCCATGTTCCCCATTTGGTGAGTGGGAGGAAGCGGGGCAGTTTGTAGCGCGTGGCTAATTCCTCTAGGAGCAGGTTTGCCAAGGGAGTAGAAGATTCGCCGATAACAAACCGGGGATGCTTGCCGCGCTCGAGGAGGACTACGGAATAACCGAGATGTTTCGCGATCATGGCGAGGAGTGAACCGCTGAATCCCGATCCGATAACAGCAATGTCGAAATCAGGCTTCATACTTCGCCACACGCTGAACATTTTACCTTGGGCAAGGCAAACTGTTCCAGGTTCATCCGTTCGAGACGCTGGGCTCTTGCGGGAAAGCATTTTTGACAATCCGAGAATCGTTCCAGGTCCCAGGTATCCGCAAACACGCGCCCGAGTTTAAGATCCAACCCATAAGTTAAAGCCGTTTCCAAAGAGGAAAGCTTGGGCTCGGCGAATTGACCTTGTTCCATCAGAGCTTCCAAAGCACCGTTGCCAAGCCGAGTAGGAATGAGCGAGGCAACACTTGCGCCGCAATCGAAGGCAAAGTTCAGGGATTGCTTTGCCCAATGGATACCTTCGTCCTCGGTCATGAACGGCGGCCGCACGAGAATAAAGGCACGGAGTGCGATATCGTTAGACTTTAAGAATGCGGCTGCCCTGGCAAAGTCCTCCAGACTCATCCGCTTATTCAATTTCTCCAGCACATCCGGGCAGACGGTTTCCAATCCCATGGCAATCTCCAATTGTCCTTTGAGCAAATCCCGAAAGCGAAGGATCGAGTCTTTGATGAGCGATGGATGACACTCAACGATCACTCTTTCAAACCCGAGCAGCCGTTGGGCAATGGCCGGATAATCCTGGATTGGAACCGCGTTGGGATCGAAGAAACTGCCACTATTATAAAGCTTTATTTGCAAGGCGGATCCCTGAAGGGAAAGCTCCTTCAGTGCGAAATTAATTTGATTAGGGATGGCCTGCGGGGGAACTGTCTCCTCCAAGGTGTTTTTCCAAAGGTCGCACATGAGACAGCGCCAAGGGCACTCACGATTGGTCAGAAAGACGGTTGCGATGGTGGCAATTTCTCCGCTGTGCGTGCGCTCTTTTTCCAGCAGAAACGCAGACGGTCGTTGAGCATCGAGCGAGTTCCGCCCCGAGCGACGGGATACTATCCAGTCATTGCGCCTGGAAGCCTGCTCTGGATACGGCGCTGCCACAAACGTGGATTACTGATAAAGCGAAAGGAACTGCTTTCGATAGCCAGCCTCGGTAGCCGGCAGGCGACTACGCAGTTTCTCAACCGGCACCGCGCCGTGTTGAAATCGGCGCTTCGGGAACACGGGCATATCCAGCCCCGTAATGGCCTTCACGCCGCGTGCGACAATATCGCCTTTTAGCGAATAAAGCTTTTCGACGCTGTAGTCTGTCAGAGCTATGAAAGGAATGCCTTCCGCTACGTCTAGGACATCCGGCCGCGTAAAGGGGCTGAAACCTTCGAAACCAAAATGCCGAGCCGGCGCGTAGGTGCGGGCATAGGAACGGCTTAATCCGCCACTATAAGTTAGGGAATGTTTGATGCGGCCCACGCCCCAGCCCTCCTGGTAAAGCATGGTATTATGGACAACACTTCGAATGGTTAGCTCCGGGTTTTCCTCAATCGGGTAATCCTTCAGGTTTTCGTCTCCGCCATCCCCATCGAGGAGATAGCGCCAATCCGGGTAGCGTTGACGAATCCCCCGGCAGAGCGCCAGCGCCATCGAAGCACATTCCACATCGAGAGGCTTATAATCCTCCATGATCCGAATCGTTTCGCCGACATCAAGCGTGTTGAGGTCGGCTTCGATCGATTCGTGGAAGAGCGAGAGCCCGAGAGGTTCGAGGAAATGCCGAGCCTGGCTGACGTCGGGCCCGTTGCCCATGTCCAGGGTGAATGCCTTGAGGCGGGATGGGCTCATCCCCAATTTCCGGAGCACATGATAGGCGGTCAGGAAAACGGCTCCACTATCAATTCCTCCCGAGAAGCAGACCCCCAGGGGTTCATTTTCTGGAACAACTCGCAGCCATTGTGAAATTTCATCCGCCAATGCCCCAATGTATTGCCGGCCGATCTCATCCAGGTCCGTGGACAACCGGTTGTGCTTCGGATCGAAATAACGGGTATAGGTAGGATCCGGATCCGGGCAGCCGACCAACTGAATTTCCACGATATAATGCGCCGGAACCATCCGGGTGTAGGAAGGATGAAACTGATCTCCAAACCCCTGTGCTTTGAGCCAGGAATGAATGGCATCGATGCGGTCAGCCACCACCAGGGCTGGCCCCTCGTGACGTTTGGCAAGAAAGTAACGCAACGGGCGATCCAGCGAACGCGCGAGCCGAACCATCTTGCCCGAGCGAGCCACCAGCGCAAAGGACCCGGCGATTCCGCGCACCGATTCGGGGGAGCCGCTCAGAACCCGCTGACGAGCCTCCTCAACGTCCATGTTATAGATCCGGTTGCAGGATGGGTCGGTGAGATCGACCAGCTTTTCCACGTATTCATGCATATAATTTCCTTTGCAGGGCTTGCTCGATTCTGAGGAGGGCAGACAACGTTTGCCAAGATCAAAGGAACCGGAAATGGTCGTCTTTTCACTTTCTTCGTGCTTTTTAAGGAGGAGCCTCTATACTGCGCCTCTTAGCCCCTGGTACTTTGCATGAACCGAATCGTGTCAACTTTGCTCGTCACCGGCGTGCTCTTTCTTATTGTCAATTCCGCTTTCCTGGGGTGCAACCGGAAGGCCCTCGATGCGATGCCTCGCTGGGAACTTCAGGACATGGACGGCAACGTCATCCAATCCAAGGAATTTTCGGGCAAAGTAGTGGTGGTGAACTTCTGGGCCACTTGGTGCCAGCCTTGTGTGCAGGAAATCCCTGGCTTTGTTTCCCTCCAGCAAAAGTATGCCAAAAAAGGTTTGGCCGTCGTGGGGATCGCTCTGGATGAACTCGGGGCCCAAGCCGTCAGGCCGATCCTCAAACAACGAGGCGTCAATTACATGGTGCTGGTTGGTGATAATGCTGTTCAACTCGCCTTCGGCGGATTGGATGGTCTTCCGACCACTTTTGTATTCGATCGTTCCGGCAAGCTCATCGCCAAGCACGACGGCTTCTGGGACATGACTGCATTAGAAAAGGCGCTTGAACCATTGCTGGAGCAGAAATGACAATGGGCGAATCAGGCTTCGCGTTGGGAACTGCTGACAAAGCGTTCCCAGGCTTGCACGCCGAGGAACTTTTTCAAGCTGGCAAAATGGGAGTCGGCTAGCTCCTCCGTAGTAAGCTTAAAGCGCAGCACGTGGACCTCGGCGGAGCCCGCGCGAACAGTTGCGGTGCGTTCCTTGAGCTTGGTAAAGTAGGCCATTTCGCCGAAGAGGGGGTTACCTTTCATTTGGCCAAGTACCTTCCATGAACGTTCGATCAGCAACGTGCCTGAGAGGAGGATGCCGAAGGAATCGTCAAGTGGGGTGTTTTCTGTGTAGATATTAGCGCCGGATAGAAAGGTCTGACATTCTGCGCACCAGAACAGCCGAGCGCGCGAGTTCTCATCGAGACCAACTAAATCGGGGCAACCGTTAAAAATTTGTTTGACCTCGTTGAAGTGCATGCGATGGCTCTGTTTAGGAATTTTGCGTTTCGACTTCCTGGTTAACAGGGGAGTTTTAGCCGCAATCGGGTCCAAGAGCCACAAAAAACAGAGATTCAGCGATGGAATGCCGGCTTGAGGGGCTTTGAGCCGTGGGCTTTGGCTGATGGGTTTCGAGGAGGCTTAGGTTTATCGGGGATGGGCAAAAGCGACGGATCACCGGCTGTAGAAGAGTTGAAAAACAGGGCTTGCAATTCGCTTGGGTTATTTTACCTTCTTTCTCGCTTCTCGGAAGCGAGCGTAGCTCAGCCTGGTAGAGCATCACGTTGCCAACGTGAGTGTCGAGGGTTCGAATCCCTTCGCTCGCTCCATTTTTTTGTACCGAAGTATTTACAAGAAAATGGAACATACCCTCACCAGACCTGTCCAAGAAACCATTCATTCACTTCCTGGTCGTGCTTCAATAAATATTGTCGTTCGTCGCTGGCGCGCACCTTGAAATAAATCGCCCGCGGCCACTCGGGCAGGCTTTCAACTTGATACCAGCGATCGAGGATTTCTTCGACCCCCAGCCAGAGTTCATCGACCTGAAATCGGCCGGGGATTTCATCGGCTGTGTCCCCTGCGCAAGACTCTACCTGGATAAGTGTGAGCTTCATCTCATCTAAAGATTGCACACTTGAACAGTCCAGGGCATGCGGGAGCGGGATCTGCCTGCCATTTCGAATCTGAACGAATAATACAGACAGCGAATGGATTGCGTGGGATAGTGATTCTCTGGCTGCCTTTATGCAGCAACTATGCAACAAAAGAAAATTGACCCTCGCGCGGAGTTTCGGCAGCTTGAAAAGGTAAGGATCGGCGCATCCCCCAGTCTAGCGGAAAGATTTCAGGACCTGAAAGCCTTGGAAATCGACTTGGAATATTTTGACCCTGAACTTTTGCGAAGGATGGGTACAATCAAGTACACGGTTAATTTAACCAATGCGAAGTCTGCGTTCTCTTTTCATTGCCCTAATACCGAGTGCGTCGGAGGCGATTTCGACCTTACTGACGCTTTGGCGACAGCGGTAGTCGCGCATCAAAAGACTATCACTGGCGAAATGTGCTGCCAAGGCTGGTTGAGCAAGACAATGATTGGAACCAAGCGTTGCCTGCACATGTTGCGATACAACCTCACTCTACAGTATTGATCATAGAATGGGTTTGAGAGCGGTGGCTGAATGTTGATTTTCAGCAACTTTTCGAAGCAAGGAAAAGAGCAGAATGACCGCTTTTCATTGGGGTTCGAAGGAGGAAAGTAACGACTTTTGTAGCTTCCTGAAATTTTGATGCTCGACTTGCGGAAGCGTTTGCTTCGATTATGGTTCGACGTGAAGTGCCCCATTTGTAATGAAACTGTTCCGTTCTCGCTCCAGATGCATATGCATATGGTGCATGGACCTGGCGGTAAGCCTTTACCGACTCCTTTCGAGGACATCAAGCCGGCACCTACCGGAAGGAAAGGCGCACGCGGCGGGAAGCAGTACGGCGGCAAACAGCATGGTGGAAAACGGGGAGCCAAGCGGAGGAGGTAAGACGGTTTTGCAGTGCTCTTCACTTCCCAAACTTCGCAAATTGCGTCCGCAGACCAACTTCCCCGGCTGAAATCGGACAAAAACCAAATTCCCGGCCTTTCCTGTTTATCGCCTGGAGCGTGTCACGAATTGACGAGTACGCTCATTTTGAGGGAAAGAAAAGATTTGTTCTGGAGGGCCTGATTCAGCAACCCGACCCTCCTCAAAGAAGAGGATACGATCGGCAATTTCGCGGGCGAATTGCATTTCGTGGGTCACAATCATCATCGTCATGCCTTCCTCAGCGAGTTGGCGCATGACAAGGAGGACTTCATCACGCAGCTCCGGATCCAACGCGCTGGTGGGTTCATCGAACAACATCACCTGAGGTTCCATGGCCAATGCGCGCGCGATAGCAACGCGTTGTTGCTGTCCGCCAGAAAGCTGGGATGGATAAGCGTTGGCCTTTTGTTCAAGCCCAACCTTGGCCAGGAGAGCCAGGGCGAAGGCCTCTGCTTCCTGCTCGGATTTGCCTTTTACCACGATGGGAGCTCTGGTGATATTTTCCATAACAGTCAGGTGCGGAAAAAGGTTGAATGCTTGAAAAACCATCCCAGCGCGCATGCGAAGCTGCCGTTGTTGCTCGCGTTCATGCGTTGTGCGGGGAACCTTGCCGCCTACCACCGTGACACCCCCTATGGTGATACGGCCGGAATCAGCGATCTCGAGCTGGTTCAGGCAGCGGAGGAAGGTGCTCTTGCCACAACCGCTCGGTCCAATGAGAACGGCCACTTCACCGCGCTTTTGGGCATGGTCCACACCGTGCAAAACACGAGTAGCGTTATAGGATTTAACCAAACCCTCAACGACGATCATAACGTAACTTTCTCTCCAAATGATTCGCAAAAATGGATGCGGGATAGCTCAGGGAAAAATAAATCCCGGCGGTCATTAGGCCAAGGCCGATGTAGTCATAGGTGGACATGGCCAGCATGCCATAAACTTTGGTGAGTTCCACCATTGTAATGACAGAGACGATGGAAGAATCCTTGAACATGGCAATGAAGTCGTTGGTCATGGGCGGGATGACCAAACGAAAGGCCTGAGGCAAAATAATATGCTGGAGTGCCTGCCCCCGACCCATGCCGAGGGCCTGGGCCGCTTCGGTTTGACCCAAAGGAATTGCCTGGATGCCTGCTCGATAGTTTTCTGCTTCGTTGGCAGCGTAGTTCAGGCCGAGGCCAAGAATGGCAGCTACGAAGGCGTCCAAACGAATGCCGAGCTCAGGCAGGCCGTAGTAGATAAGAAAAAGTTGAATGAGCAGGGGGGTTCCCCGAAAAACCTCGACATAGGCTTTGGCGAACCAACGCAAAGGGGCCATTCCATAAAGGCGCATGAGAACGAGAATTAGGCCGACCACCACGGCTAAAGCCAACGCAAGGACTGAGATTTCAACCGTGGTAACAGCACCCCGAAGAAGCAAAGGAAGATACCTTGGCCAGTCGCGCAACGTGGAGATCGACTTCCTCTGAACCACTTTTTCCGGCTGGTAGTCCTTGAGGCCTTGCTGACGGTCATCCCAAACATTGTATTTGCGGTAAATACGTTCGAGGGCTCCATCCTGGGTGAGCTTTTCAATTGAAGCATTAATGGCGGCGAGAAGTTTTGTATCTTGCTGGCGCAGGCCTATTCCGTAATAGCCTGGCGCGAAAGGTGCGCCCGAGAATTTCAGATCCGGTTCTGGCTTGGCGTAAAAGACCGCGATCGGAAGGTCGAGCAGAACTGCTTCAACACGCCGGGCCTTAAGATCCCGCAGGCTTTCCACGTTCCCCGGGTAAATTTTGAGATCAACGCCTTTGGCTTTTTCGAGCAGGCGCTGGGCTACCGATGAGGAAAGAACACCAACGGGTTTGCCCTTGAGATCTTCCATGCGCTGGAGGCCTGCAGTGTCTTTCCGGGTAACAATTTGTTGCGCGTAAACAAAGTAGGGCCGCGACATGGAAATATGCTGTTGATTGTCCTCGGTGATCTCCAGCCCATTGAGAATGATGTCGAAATTTCCTCGGTTGAGAGCGGGAATCAATTGGTCCCACTGGTTTTGGACCATTTTAGCCTTAACCCCCAATTGTGCTGCGATGGCCTCGGCGAGCTCGTATTCAAAGCCGACCAGCTGCTCTGGTTTGTCAGGATTGGGGTAGACGTAAGGCGCGCCACCCTCGGCATCCGCACCCCAAAGGAGCACGCCGCGTTGGCTGATCTCATCGAGCTTGTCCGCAGCAAAAAGTGGGAAGGTTCCGCCTGCGAGGAGGAGAGATGCTACCAACCCTATCATGCTCACGCGCGACAAACGCCAAGCGTTTCTCATCTAGGCGGCAGCATATCACCGCTGTGCAGAATGCAAGGAATTTTTAACGAGTGAAGGGAAAGGGGACGGCAACCCCAATGCTATCGCAAACCAAAAACGATCGAGCAGCGCGGTCTTAATCGGCGCTGGGATCGTCGTCCATGTTTATATTGGTAAGCGCGTGACCAATGGCAGAAAGGCTGCAGACAGGGTCCCTGTAAATACGGCGAATGCGGTAGGTTCCCCCGGCTGGGCAAGAGGGCATGCTATTGGCATTCAAGTACGGTGCGAGGTCCGTATCCATTGGTATAGCTGTGTCTGATTTGAGCATTTCCAGACCCCATTGTTGTTTAGCGGAGTAAACCTGTTTTAAGTTAAGAATGCAGGCCTTCACTTGAGCATCGCTTCTGGCTTTAACAAAATTGGGAACAGCGACCGCTGAAAGCACACCGAGGAGCAACACTACAATCATCATTTCTATCAACGTGAAACCTTGCTGGCGACGATGTGGGAGAGAGGGGCATGTCCCGCTCTTTTGTCCTGCACTTGGCTGCTGTTGTCCCATTCTATGACGTGTTACCGACGGTTTCATAAGGCATTTTACCTGGCAATGATTTGAGCAGGGGCTGTGCCGCAGGCTGCAGGCAGGCCTCGAGCTCTGGGGCACTGCGGACCATAGCCCCAGCCAGAGTTTTCAGAGATGCATTTCCACCGTTCTTGCCTGATCGGTGGGGACGGATGGGCGAAATGTTTAGAATTGCTGGCTATACCCCGGTTTCTATAAGTGTTTCGCACTTTTCAATTGTTCCAAGCTGGCGTAACTTTGCCCCCTCGTCATGCCGAGCGTTTTTATCAAGACCTACGGTTGCCAGATGAATGAGCGCGATTCAGAACAAGTCGCGGCTCAGCTCATCGCAAAGGGGTATACCCTGGCGCCGTCCGAAGTGACCGCGGATGTGGTGCTGTTAAACACCTGCAGCGTCCGTGACATGGCGGAGCAAAAGGCCATAGGGAAAATGCAAACGATGGCAGGCCAATTCCGGAAGACCCGGCCGAACGTGGTTCTTGGCTTCATGGGCTGCATGGCACAAAGCCGGGGCAAGGAACTGATTGAACGTTTGCCTGATGTTGATTTGGTCATTGGCACTCAAAAATTTCACCGCGCGGCCGATTACGTGGACGACTTGCTCCACGGGCGGCGGGATAAAGTGGTGGACGTGGAGGAAGAGACGGATAGCCAATCGACGATTCGCGAACATTTGTTGACTGGCAATGGCGAGGCGAAAGCGGTCACGGCCTTTGTGAGCATTATGCAGGGCTGCAATCAGTATTGCACCTTTTGCATTGTGCCCTATACCCGCGGCGAGGAGCGCAGCCGCACGATTCCGGACATTGTTGCTGAGTGCCAGCAATTGGTGGCGCGGGGGGTGAAGGAAATCACTTTGCTGGGCCAGATAGTAACGAGCTTTGGAAAGCGGGAGATTCCGTTGAAGGATGGCCGGTCCGGGTTTGTGCAGTTGCTGGACGCGGTGCATGAGATTGAAGGGCTGGAGCGACTCCGCTTTACTTCGCCACATCCCAAAGGGTACGGGGATGATTTGGTTGAGGCTTACGGGCGGCTGCCCAAGCTGGTGGAGAGCGCGCATATACCAGTGCAAAGCGGCAGCAACCGGATGCTGAAGCTGATGCATCGTGGGTATACCCGCGAGCGATTTCTCGAAATTATTCAGAAGCTGCGAAAGGTGCAGCCGGGGATGGGGATCACGACAGACATGATTGTGGGTTTTCCAGGAGAAACAGAAGAGGACTTTGCAGAAACCATCTCACTGGTCCGGGAAGCAGCGTTTGATAACGCCTATATGTTTCGGTATTCGCCTCGTCGAGATACTCCAGCGGCAAGCATGCCGGACCAATTGCCGGAGGAAGTGAAAGAAGAGCGGAACCAACGTTTGCTGATGGCGATGAACGAGCAGGGCGCGGAGCATTACAACCGGCTGGTGGGACAGCGTGTGCAGATCCTGGTTGAGGGGCCCAGCAGGAGAAACGCCCTGCGGATGATGGGGCGGACCCGGTGCAATAAAATCGTGGTTTTTGAGGGCTCGGGAAGACACCGGGCCCAGATCATGGATGTGCGAGTGGAACGCGCAGGGTCTTTTACGTTGTATGCGGATCCGGCGATCGTAAATCTCGACTCAGCAGCATAGTTTTAAGAACTTAAGGGCGCAGGAACACCAACATATGCCACCAATCAAACTCTCGCTATTATCCATTTTCCTAGGGCTGATTTTTGGGCTCCCTCATATTTATGGGGTGATGCAACCCGCGCGATTCGGCGCAATGTTGCGGAAGTTTCCACGCCACACGCCTGTCGGTTACGGGTTGATGCTTTTGGCGACGTTCTGGTTCCTCATGAACCTGCGAATGGAGTCCGTGTCGGATTTCATTGCGTTCAAGCCTCTTTTGTTCGGACTGTTCGCGCTGGTTGGAATTGGGGCATGCATG